>NZ_CATKQK010000033.1:0-386772 GCF_949767185.1 Pseudomonas sp. IT-P100 | reverse complement strand
GTTGATCCTGCTGATCCCGAAGTCGATGCTCTCCACAGAAAAGGCGTGACTTATCCGGCTAATAGCCGGATGCGCACCATCATGCCGACGACTTTGAGTCGCCGGTAGGATGGGTAATCTATTGGGCTGTAGCACCTTCGAATATAAATATTCTGTGACGCCGCGCTTCTACTGTTCGTTTTACTCAGCTCATTTTTTCTCTGGTGTTCAGGAGTGTGCGGTATCTGGTGAGAGATACCAGTCAGCATAGGGTGTATTGGCGACCTGGCATCTATTGAAGTCAGGACCCCCATCATTTTCCCTTAGGTGATCTATGGATTACATCATGTCTGAAGCTACCAGCTAATTCGCGATTGCTGTCGCTGTGATTAACCTGCTCGTCGATCTTTGGGCGATTGTCAGCGTGTTTCGCAGCAACAAAACGGGAGGTACAAAGGCGGCTTGGGTGCTCGCTCTAATCATCTTCCCCATCCTGGGTTTGATTGTTTGGGGAGTGGCGGGGCCACTAGGATAAAGGAAGGCCCATCGTCCCCTGAGCCCAGTAAAGGCTCACAAGGCTGAAAGTTATCGGGCTCGATGGCCTTGGCTGACGATTGTCAGCGCTGACGCTGTCCCTGATTGAAATAAAAGGGGACAGGGCTCGAATACCCCATCCCCGTCATCACATAACAATCAGAACTTGAACGCCTGGCGTCCAACCAGCAGCCAGCGGCCTTTCTGTTTCTGCCAGATCTGGAAGTTTTCGATCTCGGTTGGAATCACTTCAGTGCCTTTCAATGCCTGTGCCGAGAAATGGTTGCGAACCAGGGCGACGTCACCGGACAGGGTGATGGTCTGGTTTTGCATCTCCAGGGTTTTGAAGGCGCTTCGCCCGGTTTCGATGTCGGCGATGTATTCCTGTTTGTTCTGGATCTTCCCGCTGGAATGCCCGTAGGTCAGGTTCTCGGCGGTCAGTGCGTTCAGTTCGGGAATGTTCTTTTTCAGCATGGCTTGGGTCAGGTGGTCGACGGCCTGCGCCACGTCTTTCTCAGCGGAGGACGGGGTTGCCGCGACGTAGCCACTGAACAGGCACAGAAAACCAATCAGCACTTTCATTTTTTTCATGGGTGTTTCCTTGTTGTTGTGGGTGATCGAGTGATGGACCTTAAACGGCATTCATCAGTCGTCGTACAACCTAGCATGCACTGATGAAAAAACGAACTTGCGGGCCGGGGTTTTCTCGAAGTTATGGAGATGTTCATGCGCGAAGTCGCCGGGGGCTTGGTTGAACGAGCTGAATCAGACTTACATCGGTTGCGCCGGGTGGAGCCTGCCTCGTGACTGCTGGCCATCGTTTGCTGTCGATGGCACGCACTTGCAGCGGTATGCGTCGCAACTGACGGCCGTTGAAATCAACAGCTCGTTTTATCGCCCGCATCGGCCGCAGACCTATCTACGCTGGGCGCAGTCGGTCCCGGCCGCCTTTCGCTTTTCGGTGAAGATGCCCAAGCTCATCACCCATGTGCAGCGCCTGCAGGGCTGTGAGCTGTTGCTGGACGAATTTCTGGCCCAGTGCACCGCGCTGGGTGAGTCTTTAGGTTGCATTCTGGTGCAGTTACCGCCATCGCTGGCTTACGAGGAGGGCGTCGCTTCGGCGTTTTTCGCGGCGTTGCGCCTGCGTTATGCCGGGCCGGTGGTGATTGAACCCCGGCATGAAAGCTGGCGGGACGCGGAAGAATTGTTGAACGAGCAGAAAGTCGGCCGGGTGGCTGCCGACCCATCGCCCCTTGCCGATGGCGAGAGGCCGGGTGGCTGGCCGGGCATTCAATACTGGCGCTGGCACGGTTCGCCGCGCATCTATCACAGTAATTACGACCCGAGCCGACTGGAGGCGCTGGCGCAGCAGGTGCGGAACGCGGAGCAGGCGGGCGCCGTCAGCTGGTGCATCTTTGATAACACCGCCAGTGGTTTTGCGCTGGGCAATGCGTTGACCCTGCAAGCGCTTCTGGGCTGCAAGGTTCAAGCGGTTTCCAACCTGTGAGTCACTCAAATCATGCAGGCAAACCCACATCCCCCGATACGAACTGGCGCTGCTGATCCTGCTGCTATTGATCGTCGTGGCGTTCGGCCTCTCTCCCCGCAGTCGAGTTGTTACGGGTTACTGCTGGTTTCCCTTCGCGGCAAAACGCAAAAGGCGCCGATGACGACCGCATGTCGTAAAAGCGCGAGCGCATCGAAATAGCCTTCAATTCCCCTCTGCCGCAGTCGATAGCCTGTTCAGAAGCCATTTGCGAATGGCTGTAGCCAACTGACAGGGGACTCACAGAGTGTCGATAAAACTACGTTTGATCCTGCTGATAGGCACCGGTCTGCTCACGGCTTTGATCATGAGCCTGGTCAGTTACCTGGGAAACTCGCAAATGGCGACCGCGGTGAACGACAACGAGGTCAGCATGGCCGCGCTGCGCAATCACCTCGAAGCGGACATGATGCACGACGCGTTACGCGCCGACGTGCTGTCGGCGATGCTGGTCGGCCTGGGCAAAAGCACCAGCACCCCTGCCGAAGTGCGCAGTTCCATCGAGGAGCACGCGTCGCACTTTCGTGAAGTGCTGGGTGAAAACCTCAAACTGCCGGTCAACGACACCATCAAGGCCGGCTTGAACAAGATCAAACCCAGCCTTGATACCTACATCAGCGCCGCCGAGCGCATTGTCGGGCTGGCCCTGCAAAATCCGGATGCGGCACAAAAAGAGCTGGGCAACTTCAACACCGCCTTCAGCCAGCTGGAAGACCAGATGGCGGCCCTCAGCGAGCTGATCGAAACCAACACCCAGCAAACCAGCGCAGGCACTCAGCAGGCCATCAGTGACGCCAACCTCACGCTCGGTATTGTGCTCGTCGCCAGTCTGTTGCTGTTGCTCGTCCAGGGACGCTGGGTGATTTTGAGCATCATGGGGCCGTTGCAAACCGCCAGCCGCATTGCCGAGAGCATCGCCCACGGCAACCTGAGCGAACCGATTGCCGAGCCCACCCGCAAGGACGAAGCCAGCGCACTGATCCGCAGCCTGGCGACCATGCAGCGCGATTTGCGCGGCATGATCGAAGTGGTGCGCAGCAACGCCCATGGCGTCAGTGGTATGAGCGCGCAGTTGAGCAATGGTTGCCACGAAGTCGCCGACAGCAGCCAGCAGCAAAGCGCCGCCGCCACTACCATGGCCGCCGCCGCGAGTGAAATGACTGCGAGCATCGAGGACATCACTCGCCACGCCGAGCGTGCGCTGAACATGGCCAACCAGGCCGAGGCACTGGCCAAGAATGGCGGTCGGGTGATCCATCAGGTGGTCAACGACATGGACGGGATTGCGCGATCAGCCCAGCAGTCCGCTCAGGTCATCCGCACGCTGGACAAGGAATCCGAGGGCATTTTCAGCATCATTCAGGTGATCAAGGGCATCGCCGATCAAACCAACCTGCTGGCGTTGAATGCCGCCATCGAGGCCGCGCGGGCCGGGGAGCAGGGGCGCGGGTTTGCCGTCGTGGCCGACGAAGTCCGCAGCCTGGCGGGGCGCACCAGCGCTTCCACCCAGGAAATCGCCACGATGGTTGCGCGCATCCAGCAAAGCACCCGCGAGGCGGTCACCAGCATGGAGGCGGGCGTGGCCCAGGTCGACAAAGGCATGGCCGTGACTGCCGACGTCGAACGGGCCATCCGCGAAATCCTCGAAGCCACGCTGAACACCACGCAACTGGTGAACGACATCTCCCGCACGATCGGCGAGCAGAGCCTGGCCAGCAATGAAATCGCGCATCAGGTGGAGGTAATTGCGGGCATGTCGGAAGGCAACAGCAAGGTCATTGGCCAGACGGCTTCGACCACGGATGATTTGTCGGCGCTGGCGGGTAAGCTTTCGCAGTCGGTGGATCGGTTTCGGTTGTGAAGCCCATCCAACATTGATGTCGCCTGACCGGGCGCCATCGCGAGCAGGCTCGCTCGCACATTTTTATCGTTGTAGTACACGGTATTGATGTGCACAGGAGATCCAATGTGGGAGCGAGCCTGCTCGCGATGGCGTCAGATCAGTCAAAGCTGAACTACGGCTTAAAGATACTTATCCGTCACAGCCCCCTCCGAAGCACTCGACACCGTCTTCGCATACTTCGCCAACACCCCGCGTTTGTACTTCGATTCCGGCCGCACCCAGCGCGTCTTGCGCTCGGCCATTTCAGCATCGGAAACGTCCACTGTGATCTGCCGGCTTTCGGCATCGATGGTGATTTTGTCGCCGTCTTCGATCAACGCAATCGGCCCGCCATCAAAGGCTTCCGGCGTGATGTGCCCCACCACGAATCCGTGCGAACCACCGGAGAAACGGCCGTCGGTGATCAGCGCAACGTCCTTGCCCAGGCCTTTGCCCATGACCGCCGACGTCGGCGAGAGCATTTCGCGCATGCCGGGGCCGCCCTTGGGGCCTTCGTAACGGATCACGATCACGTCACCGGCTTTCACTTCACCGTTCAAAATGCCGGCCAGCGCACCTTCCTCACCGTGATAGACCCGCGCCGTGCCTTCAAAACGCAGGCCTTCCTTACCGGTGATCTTGGCCACCGCGCCGGAGGGCGAAAGGTTGCCGCGCAGCACGACCAGGTGGGAATCCTTTTTGACCGGCTGGTCGAAGGGCAGAATCACATCCTGACCTTCAGGGTAATCCGCCACGTTTTCGAGGTTCTCCGCGAGGGTCTTGCCGGTCACGGTCATGGCATCGCCATGCAACATGCCCGCCGCGAGCATGCGCTTCATCAGTGGTTGAATACCGCCGATGGCGACCAGTTCGCTCATCATGTATTGGCCGCTGGGGCGCAGATCGGCCACCACCGGCGACACCTTGCCCAGCTCGACAAAATCATCCAGCGTCAGCTCGACATCCACCGCGTGCGCCATGGCCAGCAGATGCAGCACCGCATTGGTCGAGCCGGCGAGGGCGATCACCACCCGAATCGCATTTTCGAAGGCTTTGCGGGTCATGATGTCCCGGGGTTTGAGGTCCAGCTTCAGCAGCTCCATGACCTGCTGGCCAGCGCGGAAACTGTCCGAGGCCTTGTCGCTGCCGACGGCGTCCTGGGAGCTGGAACCGGGCAGGCTCATGCCCAATGCTTCAATGGCCGAAGCCATGGTGTTGGCCGTGTACATCCCGCCGCAGGAACCGGCGCCGGGTATCGCCACTTCCTCGATCTGCTTGACCTGGATTTCGTTGATGTCACCGCGCGCATTCTGGCCCACGGCTTCGAACACGGAAATGATGTCGGTGTGGCCGGCGCCCGGGCGGATCGTACCGCCATAGACGAAGATGGAAGGGCGGTTCAGTCGCGCCATGCCGATCAGGCAGCCCGGCATGTTCTTGTCGCAGCCGCCCACCGTCACCAGTCCGTCAAATCCTTCACAACCGGCCACCACTTCGATTGAATCGGCGATGACCTCCCGTGACACCAGCGAATATTTCATGCCCTCCGTGCCGTTGGCGATGCCGTCGGAAATGGTGATGGTGTTGAAAATCACGCCCTTGGCCCCGGCGGCATTCGCGCCTTTTTCAGCCTCGATCGCCAGTTTGTCGATGTGCATGTTGCACGGCGTCACCATCGCCCAGGTCGAGGCGATGCCGATCTGCGGCTTCTTGAAGTCCTCGTCCGTGAAACCCACGGCGCGCAACATCGAGCGGCCGGGCGCGCGCTCCACGCCGTCGACCACTTGAGAGGAATATTTGCGCAGGTTGTCTTTATCGCTCATGACTGCTCCTCACCGGCTCGCCGAGAAAATCACGATGAGTATAGTGGCCTCGGCGTCTATGCTCGGACTATCAGGTCGGGAACAGACGCGCGGGTTTGCGATGTCGTGATATTCTTCGCCCCAACTTGGTTTGACCTATTCAGTTTGCGCGTCCACAGACGCGCCAACAGAATCACTGTCGCTCAAGTAGCTGAAGCCAATAAAGATAAAAAGTCAGTTCAGAAGGGACATATAAACTGAGGTCGATGGAACACGTCGGCCTTGTGTGCCCACCCTCCAGTCTTCATGTGCGAGTACCCACGACATCCTGCCTGAATGCCGTAAAACAAGGGCTTGCGAGTGAAGATGGAAGGGCGGATGGCGTTTATCAAAGGTGCTACAGATGTTTAAGAAAATGAACACGGCCCTGCTGGGGCTGGCTTTGTCGATGGGGATCACGTCCGTTCACGCGGAAGAGGCAAAGAAAGTCGATGTATTGCTCATCGGCGGCGGCATCATGAGCGCGACCCTCGGTGTCTGGCTCAACGAGCTGGAACCTGGCACTTCGATGGAAATGATCGAGCGCCTCGACGGCGTCGCCCTGGAAAGCTCCAACGGCTGGAACAATGCCGGTACCGGTCACTCTGCCCTGGCCGAGTTGAACTACACACCGGAAGACGAGAAAGGCAACGTCTCGATCCCGAAAGCCGTTGAAATCAACGAAGCGTTCCAGATTTCCCGTCAGTTCTGGGCCTGGCAGGTTCAGCAAGGCGTGCTGAAGAACCCGCGTTCGTTCATCAACTCCACACCGCACATGAGCTTTGTGTGGGGCGATGACAACATCAAGTTCCTGAAAAAGCGCTACGAAGCCCTGCAAGCGAGCCCGCTGTTCGCCGGCATGCAGTATTCGGAAGACCCGGCGCAGATCGCCAAGTGGGTCCCGCTGATGATGGAAGGGCGCGACCCGAACCAGAAAATCGCGGCCACCTGGTCCCCGATCGGCACCGACGTGAACTTCGGCGAGATCACCCGCCAGTTCGTTGCGCACCTGCAAACGACCCCGAAATTCGACTTGAAACTGTCTAGCGAAGTGCAAGACATCACCAAGAACGAAGACGGCACCTGGCGCGTCAGCTACAAGAACCTGAAAGACGGCACTAAATCCGAAACCGACGCCAAGTTCGTGTTCATCGGCGCGGGCGGCGGTGCCCTGCACCTGCTGCAGAAGTCCGGCATTCCTGAAGCCAAGGAATACGCAGGCTTCCCGGTCGGCGGCTCGTTCCTCGTGACCGAGAACCCGACCATCGCCGAGCAACATCTGGCCAAGGCGTACGGCAAGGCCTCCGTTGGCGCTCCGCCAATGTCGGTTCCGCACCTGGACACCCGTGTCCTGGACGGCAAGCGCGTCATCCTGTTTGGCCCATTCGCGACCTTCAGCACCAAGTTCCTCAAGGAAGGCTCGTACCTGGACCTGCTGACCACGACCACCACGCACAACGTGTGGCCAATGACCAAGGTCGGCATCAAGGAATATCCGCTGGTCGAGTACCTCGCCGGCCAACTGATGCTGTCGGATGAAGACCGCCTCAACGCCCTGAAAGAATACTTCCCGAACGCCAAGGCCGAAGACTGGCGCCTGTGGCAAGCCGGCCAGCGCGTGCAAATCATCAAGCGTGATGAAGCGGCCGGTGGCGTGCTGAAACTGGGCACCGAAATCGTGGCTTCCGCTGACGGCTCCATCGCCGGTCTGCTGGGCGCTTCGCCGGGTGCCTCGACTGCTGCGCCGATCATGCTGACCGTGCTGCAGAAAGTGTTCAAGGACAAGGTGGCTTCGCCTGCCTGGCAGGAAAAGCTGCACCAGATCGTGCCGAGCTACGGCACTCAGCTGAATGGCAGCCCTGAAAAAGTGGCTGAAGAGTGGGCCTACACCGCCAAGGTGTTGCAGCTGACTCCACCGCCTGCAATCGGTCAGGTGGCGGCTCCGGCTGCTGCTCCGGCCGAGGCGCCAAAGGCACCGAAAGCCAACGCTGCGAGCGATATGGCTCTGTAACCAGAGGCGTAATCGAAAAGCCCACTGAACCGATGACGGTCAGTGGGCTTTTTTGTGAACGGGAGTTTCAAACGGAAAGACCGGCATGTCGCTTGCAAACCCTCTACCTTGATCTTTACTAGTACTGAATCTGCGAGCGTTGCCTTACAAAATATGCCTTCAATATCAAGGTTTAAACACGCCTCTTGAAGTTCAGTCATGATCTTTTTCTGATCTGCACAGAAAACCCACAAGGATGACGAAGCAATGAAAGAGAACGTGGCGGCCGTTATCCGAAAACTCATCTCGCCTTCAATGCGGTATGAGATACGGAACGCTGCAAACTGGTGGCAAGACATCCTTGGACGGGCGTGTGTCTGGCGCTGGGAGGTTGCCAGGTTCAGGCTGCAGAAGGACAGCCCTTACGAGATTCTCTATATCGGAAGGAAACAGCAGCGGGAGATGGCCAAGCTGCTCATCGGCGGGAAAAATATCCCTGTGACTGACGGCGAGCCGGTAGCCGCTGCGTCGAATCATGTGGTGGTGGTCAGTGAAGTGCGGACCCCGGGGGCTTTGTCTGTTCCCTTGTACCTGAGTGCTGTCGTTCCGTTGGGGCGATCGATCGAAGACATCACCGCAAAGTACGACAGTGAATTGCGCCGAAACATCCGCAAGAACCGACCGCTCTATCACATGAGGCCGGCGCTGCTGGATGAAGAAATTGCACAGGCCGACAGGGACATGCTGCGGCCTTATGCCCTGGCGAGGCAAGGCATCCACGCTGCGCAATTTCCGACCGAGGAAGTGTTCAGGATAGCCAGGACTGTCGGGCGGCTTGACCTTATCGAGCGGGAGGGCGAGGTGATTGGCTGTCACCTTGGCTGCGTCGTGACGCGTGGTGGAAAACGCTACTGGAGCACGCTGCGCTTCGGATACACCGAGGCGATTTTTTCAGATGCCAAACGGCTGGGCGAAGTCAACGCGATTACCACGTTCATGGCGCTTGAATCGGCGATCAATGAAGGCTTCGATTATTACGACATCGGTCTTTGCGTGGCCCGACCAGATGATGGACTGCTGAGATGGAAAAGAAGGCGCGGCGGTGACGTTGATTCCCTGGGTAACCACGCTTACATGTTTCTGCATCTGCCCAAGACCGGTGTCGCCAGATTCCTGTGGGACACGCCGCTTTTCGCTGCCGAAGGAAAGGAATTGACCCTTCACCTTGGCTTGCCTGACGGGCCCAGCGATGAAGAAGCCGCCAGCCGCTATCATGAAATGGTATTCGGCGGGCTGCACAAGATTTATCTCTACTGCGCCCAGAATTCGGGCGAACAGTTCCTCGAAACCTTGCGCAGTCGCTACGCTAACTTGCAGACCCCACCCGTTATGGAAAGGATTCCATCCAGCTGAGTATTTTTCAGGACACTCTGTCCTGAAGGGAGGACTTTTCATGGAAAGCGATGTCTCGCCAATCACTGCTTCGCCCGCAGGCAATCGAAGGAAATGGACCCTTGCTGCCTACAGGCACATGGCGAGGAAAAGACTTGCGCGCAAGGCAGAGATCAACCTGAAAAGCCTGGCGGTCAAACGCTGGGACGTTGCGCCGGGTGGCGTATCGTATTCTCCACCCGCTTTCTTCCTGCCCGGTCAAATGGAACGGGTGACGGGATGGGAGGCAAAGCGCTTTTACCCGTTCGAGCATCCCGCGCGCACGATGGAAGGGCTGGGTGAAGTGGTCCAAGGCCCGACACGGGGTTACTTGCTCGAGAATGTCTGGCTGATCGATGGAGCGCTCTACAAGGACAACGCAAGTTTCTGGTTGTCTCTGAAACCTGGCAGGTTTCCGCGCATTGTCGTGGAGAACGAGATCGACCGCGGGGCCGTCTTCTGCACGCAAAATGGAAACACCTGGTTTGGCACGCGGTTGATGGAAGACTTCCCGACCTATCCATTGGCCTGCGACGAGGGCATCCCGGTGACCACCGCGCCCTCCGCGCGGTTTCCTCTGTCTGCCCAGACCCTCGCGTACGAAGACTGGCTGGGCATGAAGCCCGTCCGCTTGAACGGCGCGTTTTTTCATGAGCTCGTGCTGTTCGACGATTTCAGCAACAACCAAAGCAGGCACCTGCGTTACCGGGCCATGGGTGAAAAGCTGCTGTCGCACGTGAGCCACGAGGATCACCCTGGTGTGTTCATTCTTCGCGGTAGCGCCGGTGACTTGCGCCTTTTGCGCAACGAACTCGAGATCGCCGAACATCTGCGCAAGACTCGAGGGTTTCGCGTACTCGATCCTTTGAAAACCGACGTCCCGACCATCGTGGCCACCTGCGCCGGAGCGCGGACCGTGATCGGGGTCGAAGGCAGTCAGCTGGTACATGGCGTCAATGTGCTGCAGAAGGGAGGTTCGTTGCTGACGCTGCAGCCACCGAACCGCTTCGTCAGTTATTTCAAATACCTGACGGATCGTGACCAGCAGAACTTTGGTTTTGTGGTCGGAACGCCTGAGGGCGATGGCTTCAAAATCGATATTGAAGAGGTGGAGCGCACACTCGACCTGTTTCCTTCATGACGGCTGCCATGGCCTGCTGATCCGTATTTTTTTACCCGATCTGCCACTTTCGTAACGATGGGGGCAGATCTACAGTCGAGGACGCCTCTTCAGGGAACCTCTGGTCATGTACAGCCTGCTTGCTCGCCCGGGCACCGCTCGCCACTTCCACGACCGTGTCTACGCCGGCGACATCCTGCTTGCCGCGGATTTACCGGCAATGAACGCGCTGGTCGGGTTCACCCGTGCATTCGTCGAAGACGCGCTGCATCCCTGGCTGCCACAACATATCCATCGCCACTTGAACCACGAACAGCAGACAGTCCTGTTCGCCAAATGCCAGAACGAATTCGCTCGCTCGGCCGAGATCCAGCGTCTATGGCACGCCGTCATCGAACAGCTCGGGTTGACCCCGGATTCTCTGGCGTGTGACCGATTGCACTTGCGTTTCCAGCCCCATCGGGAACCCGAGCAGCTCACCCCACGCGCCCGCACCACGGCCACCATCGCCTTCCACCGCGACACATGGGGCTCGAACCTGTACGCGCAGACCAACTGGTGGGCGCCGGTTTATCCGGTCACGGCCGGGCGGACGTTCGCGTTATACCCCGGCCTGTGGCAACGGCCGCTGCTCAACTCGAGTGTCACCTTCGATATGCGTGCCATTCTGCAGCGCTCCCATCAGGATGGGCGCAATGCGGTGGACGCCGACGAGGCCATCCCGCACCTGCTGGAGGCGATTGATTCGGAGGAGGGGATTGCCGTCGAGATCGAGCCGGGCAGCCTCATCGCCTTTTCCGGGGCTCATGCCCATGCCGGCGTCGGCAACAGCACCGGCCTGACGCGGATCTCGTTCGAGACGCGCTCGGTCCTGATCGCCGACGTGATGGCCGGGTTGGGCGCCCCCAACATCGACGGTTATGCGCCGTGGCAGACGCCGGGGTTGTTTCGCCGGATGAGCGATGGAAAACGCCTGAGCGAAATTCTTGGCTGCGGGGTGATCGAGCGCTATTCGCGGCCAGCTTGAAAAAGCGTTGCGAATGGGGCTAGATCCATCCCACTTGCCGCCTCGCCAGGATCTGTTTATGCCGCTGAGTTTTCACAAGATGCACGCCAATGGCGATGACTTCGTGATTGTCGACGCACGAAACTCCGCCAACCCAGTGACCAGCGCCATCGCTCGGCGAATGGGCGATCGCAACCGAGGCATCGGATTCAATCAGCTCGCGGTGCTACTCGATTGCGATGACGCCGCCGCACGCCTGGAGTTCTGGAACGCCGACGGCTCGCCGCTGGATGTGTGTGGCAGCGCAACCCGCGGTGCCGCGGACAGGCTGATGCGTGAAGCCAATTCCACCTCGATAGCGCTCCGCACCAACCGTGGATTGCTGAGCTGTGAACGAACCTCCACCGGCGCCATTTCGGTCAGCATGGGAGCGCCGCTTTTTGCCTGGTCGGATGTTCCTTTGGCTCAGGAAATGGACACGCTCGTGTTGCCTCTGGAAGGTGGCCCGACCGCATGCAGCATGGGCAATCCGCATTGCACTTTTTTTGTGGATGATCTGACGGCGATTGATATCGCGGCAATTGGCCCCGTCATCGAAACCGATCCGTTGTTTCCGCTCAAAACGAACGTGCATTTCGTTCAGATCATTGACCGCCAACACATTCGATTGCGCATCTGGGAGCGTGGGGGTGGGATTCCGCTTGGTTCGGGTTCTTGCTGTTGTGGGGCTGTTGTTAATGGGATTCGTCGGGGCTTGTTGGATGAATCCGTTGAGGTTGAATGTGATGGCGGGACTGTAATCGTTCAATGGGATGGCGCGGGGGCGGCGTTGCTCGTTGGGCCGGTGGAGGCGAGTTTTTCGGGCACAATTGCGGACGGCTTATTGCAAATTTGATTACTGCTTTTTCGTGATAACCAGAGGAGCTCCCCGTTGGGCTTCGAAGCAGACCTGAATGGAATAATTCATTCAACGTCATACATTAGGTCCAAGGCTTTGATCCACTCATCCGTTGCTTCAAATCTTGCGTAATACGCCAGTCTTTCTAAGTCACTCAGTTCAGTGAAAAAGGGAAGGAAATAGTTGTCGTTGTAGTAAGCCTGGGCGCCTTGCATATGACCTCCCCACCAGGAAGGGTTGTAGCCTTCGAACGCAACCCATGGAGGAGGCACGGAAAATTTCTCGTCAACGATGGCAGCCAAAAATTCAGTGCTATTGGTGACCAGTCGTACGGTTACGGAGTTGAATTCTCTGGAAGATGTGAAAAAAATCAAATGTTCATTTTTATGGGTGTTTGAATATTTTTTGACGCATAGATCGTTGAAGGCTCTTTCGGTTGCGTAGTTGAAATTTGATTCAATGAGTGCAAAAAAATCAAGAGTGTCTCGTTGGTCAATTATGAGTGAAGTGTAATAGGCTGCAATGCCTATTCCTTTTAAAGAGTTAGTTCCAGGGGGGAGCAGAAAACTATTACGGGGTAATGAAGCTTTAGCGAAAACTGATTTCAGTTCTGGTACTGAATATCCGACAAACTGCTCTTCTGGCTCTTGCTTTAGGAAGGTCTTGATACGACTGAAAATGTTCATTATCGGCCTCATTCCTGAAGAAATTCGGTGAGCCAACCAGCTCCAAAATAACCAGCGGTACCGAATTTAATCCCTCCAACCGCACCACTGACGACTGCTCCAGGACCTGTTTCAATGCCAACCGCGGCGATTTTTGGCAATTAAGTGAGGGTTGTCTGGAGAGGCATAAATTCTTCTCACCAGAAAGCCATCTTTACCGATCTCATCGACGACAACAAACATGTGAATGTTGGCAGGCATTGGGTAGCCAGAGACATTGCTCACCGAGCCGGCTTGTTGATTTGTCGGAATTTTGCAGGAGAACTCAGTCATGCGTCACCCCACTTTTCCAGTGCCGCCACGCCGGTCGTAATCTCCAGTGTTTCCTGTTTTTTTGTTGCAATACGTGGCGTATGCCCTGATTCGTCGGAAAATCCGGTGTAAACCTGACCGGCCTCATCCCTGATGTAATAGGGCACAAAAGCGAGAGGCTGACCGTCGCTTCCGATAATACGGAATTGTTCATTGAACGGTTGCAACCATAGCGGCATTGGCCACCAGCGCAATCATCCGGATTTGCAGGCTCAGGCCCGACTCGGCTGCAGTACGTGAATCGGGTGTGGCGGGTGACTTCACCGAGGCGGTCCTTTTCGAGGCGCTTCAAACAAAGCGCTGCGCCATGAGTTTTACCATCCGGCGTCCCTTCACAGAAGACGATCCCTCAGAAAATAAGGTCTGGGTGACCCCGCTCAAACCACAGTCTGTGAACGCCCACCCCACGTTTTGCACCTTGAAGGCACACCCCGTCGGCCTAGGATGACCACAGCGGTTGCACCCAGGCGTCGGCCCGCAAACCCGGGCTTACTCCCAGGCGCTCCCGATAACAAGAAAGACACATCTTGACCGGACTGGAGAGAATCTGATGAAACCCCTGATTGGACTTATGCTCGGCGATGTAACCGGCATTGGCCCTGAGTTGGTCGTCAAGCTGTTGTCGACACCTGAGGCACGTGAGCGGGCGGATGTGGTGATCATTGGTGACGAGCGGGTGCTCGAACTGGGCATGCGCGATGCTGATCGGCGCATTCCCTACCGGAAAATCACCCACCTGAGCGAGGCCGACCACACCCAGGCGGCCGTGCCGCTGATCGATCTGCACAACGTTGACCCGGCCTTGTATGAACGTGGTGTGGTCAACGCAGAATCGGGTCGGCTGACCGGCGAAACCCTGAAGATCATGACCGACATGGCCCTGGCCGGTGAGCTGGACGGCATCTGCTTCGCGCCGCTGAACAAGGCCGGCCTGCATCGCGGTGGCTGGCATTATCACGACGAGCACCAGATGTTTGCGGCCTGGACCGAGCACGTCGGTTACTTCGGTGAGGTCAACATCATCCCGCAGTTCTCGACCTTCCGCGTGACCTCCCATGTGGCCCTGCGCAAGGCCGTCGACATGGTGCAGCCGGATCGCATCGAAGGCGCATTGCAACTGGCCCACGACACCTTGCGCGCACTGGGCAACGACGCCCCGCGAATCGGTGTCGCCGCGCTCAATCCCCATGGCGGCGAGAACGGTCTGTTCGGTGACGAAGAGATCACGATCATTCGCCCGACCCTTGAAGCCTTGCGTTTGAAAGGCCTGGCCTGCGAAGGGCCGTTTCCTTCCGACACGGTATTCATCAAGGCGCGCAACGGCGATTTTGACGCGGTGGTGATCATGTATCACGACCAGGGCCAGATCGCGACCAAGCTGCTGGGCTTTTCGTCCGGCGTGACCCTGACCGGTGGCCTCAAGACCGTCTATGCCACCCCGGCCCATGGCGTGGCGTACGACATCGTCGGCAAAGGCATCGCCGACGTCGGTGCCATGGCTGCTGCGTTCCGCGTGGCCAGCGATAACGCTGCCGCGCGCAAGCTCAAACGCTGAGCCCTCCACGAACAACAAGAGCAGGGCGTAACGCCCAGGCCAGGCATACCGATAGAGGCTGAGACCATGTTCGAGAATTTCACCAAAACCATCACCAAAACCAGCGGCGCTGACATCGTTACTGTCGTGGGTGGCGAAGGCCCGCCCTTGCTGCTGATGCACGGCAACCCGTTCAATCACCTGTCCTGGCACAAGATCGCACCACGCCTGGCCAGGGACTTCACCGTGGTCTGCACCGACTTGCGCGGCTATGGCGACAGCTCCAAACCGGAGGGCGGCGGTGATCATTCGGCGTATTCGTTCCGTGCCATGGCCCAGGATCAGGTCGAAGTCATGCAGTCGCTGGGCTTCGAGCAGTTCTATGCCGCCGGCCATGACCGAGGTGCGCGGGTGCTGCATCGCATGTGCCTGGACCACGGCGACAAGGTGTTGAAAGCGGGTTTCGTCGACATGCTGCCGCAGCATTACTTGCTCAACAACGTCACGCGTCAGTGGGGCAAATTCTCCTGGCACTGGTTCTTCATGACCCAGGACGCGCCGACGCCGGAGCGCATGATGAACGCCGACCCGGAGTTCTTCATCCTGCGCAAACTGTCGAAGACCGACCAGGGCACCAGCTTCTTCGGGCCCGAAGCACTAGCCGATTACATCCGCTGCATCAAGAACCCGGCCACCACCCACGCCATGTGCGAAGACTATCGCGCCACGTTCGGCATCGACCTGGACATGGACACCGCTGACTTCGACGCCGGCCGGCGTATCGATAACCCGGCGCTGATCCTCTGGGGCGAGAAGGGCGGTGTTGGCCGCAACCACAACGCCGCGCAAATCTGGAGCCGCTACGCCACCAACATTGTGCAGACCGCCACGGTGCCTTCGGGGCACTACTTGCAGGAAGAGTGCCCGGACGAGACCTACGAGGTGCTCAGCGGCTTCTTCAAGTAACGCCATGACAGGCGGTCCGGGATGACCGCCTGCCCACTACAACTATAAAAAAGGTGGAAAAAATGATTCCGACTACGCTTGCGCAAAAACGCAGGGCAACGCTGACCTTCGTGTTGCTGTGCGTCATGGCCTTCATCATGTACGTGGACCGCACCAACCTCGCGGTCGCCGCACCGACGATCAGTAAAGAGCTGGGTTTCAGCAACACTAATCTGGGCATGATGTTTTCCGCGTTTGCCATCGCCTACAGCTGCTTCATGATTCCCGGCGGCTGGTTCAGCGACCGGATCGGTTCGCGCAAGGCGATGTTGCTCTACGGCATTATCTGGTCGGTCGCGACCATTGCCACGGGCCTGGTCAGCGGTCTGGTGGTGCTGGTGATTGCCCGTTTCGTGGTCGGCATCGGCGAAGCGCCGATCTACCCGACCGCGGCGCGCATGATCGCTCGCGCCATCCCCATCACTCAGCGCGGCACGGCCCAGGGCATGATGCATGCGTCCGGACGCCTGGCCAACGCACTGGCACCGTTGATCGTGACGTTCATGATCATCCAGTTTTCCTGGCGCATGACCTTTGTCATCCTCGGCGTGGTGACACTGATCTACATGTTCGTGATGTATTTCAGCCTCAGCGAGTCGAAGAAACTGGTCGAGGCCACGGCCGCTGCACCGGTGGCGCCTGTGGTCGCCGCTCCGGTCAACTGGCCGCAGATGCTGCGCAGGGTCTGGCCGGCGGCCGCCACCTGTTTTTGCCACGGCTGGGTGTTGTGGTTCTTCCTCAACTGGATTCCGTCGTTCTTCACCCAGCGTTACGGCATGGACCTGACCCACACCGCCATGTTTTCGACCTTCGTGCTGCTCGGCGGAACGGTCGGCACCGCGGTCGGCGGCATGCTCTCGGACTGGCGTTTCAAGGTCACCGGCAACCGCCTGCGCTCACGTCGCGACCTGATCATCTTCGGCTTCCTGGCCTCGATCATTGGCCTGATTCCGCTGATGTTCACCCACGACCTGATGATCTGCGCCTGCGGCCTGAGCTTCTCGTTCTTCTGCTCGGAACTGGCCGACTCGCCGCTCTGGGTGATTGGCACCGAGGTGTCCCACGCCCACTCCGCGACTTCCAGCGCCTGCACCTTCACCGGCATGGCCTTGGCCGGTGCGGTGTCGCCGGTGGTGATCGGCTGGTTGCTGGACATCACCGGCAATAACTGGTCAGTGGCATTCGGCGCGTCGATCGCCGTGGTGCTGATGGGGCCGATATTGGCCATGTTCATCAAGCTGGACGACGAGCCGGCGCCGGAGCCCGTTTCATTGGTGCATTCGAGCGCGCCTGCGACCCAGAGCTGAAGTCCGGGCGTTTTCGGATGGTTATCTTTAATTGAGATAACCCTGATCGAATTAATTCGCTTCTTAAGATATCTGCGCCTGCGTAGGGTTTACCTGTCTTGAGAGCAACTTTCCATTCGATCAAAGCGGAACGCCATTGCACGTGAATTATTCCGATCGTAACCAGAAGTATTGGCGCCGAAACCTGGCCGTGTGTGTTTTCGGCTCGTTCACTACGCTGGTCAGCCTGAGCATGTTGTTGCCCTTCTTGCCGCTGTACGTCCAGCAACTGGGCGTTACGGCGCAGGCTGACGTGGTGCAATGGTCGGCGGTGGCCTTCGGCGCGACGTTCCTGGGGACCGCTGTGACGGCCCCGATCTGGGGGCGCCTGGCTGACCGCTATGGCCGCAAACCCATGCTGGTCAGAGCGGCCATCGGCATGGCCGTTGTGATGTCGCTGATCGGGCTGGCGCACAACGTGACCGAACTGGTCGCACTGCGCCTCTTCGCTGGCCTCATCGGTGGCTACGCGTCCGCCTCGATTGTCATGATCGGCTCCCAGGTTCCACGGGAACGGGCCGGTTGGGCCTTGGGGGTTTTGTCCACGGGCGCCTTGTCCGGCAACCTGATCGGGCCGTTGGTGGGCGGTTTCCTGCCGGAGTTCGTGGGTATCCGCGGCACGTTTTTCGTCGGCGGCGGGATGATCGCGGTCGCTGCCTTTGCGACCCTCCTGCTGGTGCGCGAGGACTTCGATCGTGTGGCGGATGCGAGACAACGGGGCAAGAAAAACCAGCCTGAGGAGACGGGTTCGAAATGGCCGGTCATCGGCGCACTGCTCGTGACCGCAATGATGGTGCTCCTGGCCAATATGTCGATCGAGCCGATCATCACCGTCTACATTGGCGACCTCGGCGTGCCGTTGGATCGTCAGGCCCGTGTCGCGGGTTTTGTCATGGCCGCTTCAGCGCTGGGCAGTATTTTGACCGCCGCCAAGCTGGGGGCGCTGGCAGACCGGGTCGGCAGCTGGAACGTGATCATCGGCTGTCTGCTATTGACGGGGTTGGTCATGGTGCCCCAGGCCTTCGTCACGCAATGGTGGCAACTGGCGGTTTTGCGCGGTGTCATGGGGATGACCCTTGCAGGCCTGCTGCCGGCGATTGCCAAGCTGATCCGGCATTCGGTCGAAGAGCACAACACCGGGAAAATCCTCGGTTATCTGCAATCGGCGCAGTTTTCCGGGCAGGTGATCGGGCCACTGATCGGTGGGCAGATTGGCGCTCACTTCGGCTTGCATCATGTGTTCCTGGTGACGGCCGCGCTGTTACTGCTCTGCGCCGGAATGAACGGCTGGATGAGCTATCGCTACATGGGCTCGAGTGCCGGCACCCCGTCCAGTCGCACGCTGTCCAGAAAGGTCGATAGCGCGCTGGAAAAGTAGCCATCGATGCGCCGGACAAATACCGTCTCTACGTCGGCGATATCCGGTGTCAGCTTATGCACGTTGACCAACCCGTCGCGCAACGCACTGGCGACAACGCCTCTGGGTAACAATGTGACGCCGACGCCGGCGGAAACGCAGGCAACGATGGCTTCGATCGATCCGAACTCAAGTGGCTCGGGCGCCGGGACGCCCAACCGGGTCAGCAGGGAATCCAGGCGTTGGCGATAGGAACAACCGATTCGAAAGACGACGGTCTTCAGATTGTCGACGGAGGCGACTTCGTCCAGGCGATTGATCGCGGTAGACGTTACTAAAACCAGCTCTTCGCGGAAGGCTGGTTCACTCAGTAACTCCGGGTGATTGACCGGTCCCACCACAAACGCGCCTTCAAGCTTACAGTCGATGACCCCCTGGATCAGGCTGCACGTGGTGCCGGTGCGAATCAGCGGGCGAACGTCAGGGTAGGCCTTGGCGAACCTGGCGATCAGTCGTGGCAGACGCAGCGCCAGCGTCGTCTCCAGCGTACCGATCTCGAATACGCCCCTTGGGTGTCCATCGTCGCGCGCGGCGCTGGAGGCATCGAAGAGCAGCTTCGACAGGCGCGCGGCGAAGGGCAGGATCCGCCGCCCGGCCGGCGTGATCTGGACACCTCGGGCGCTGCGTTGAAACAGCGCCACCCCCAGCTCCTCTTCCAGCGCTCGAATCCTTGCCGACACGTTCGACTGCACGGTATTCAGTTCGCTGGCCGCCTTGTTCATGCTGCCGTGCCGCGCGACCGCGTCAACCACCTTGAGGTCCGTCATATCCATCAAATTCACCTATCTCTAAAAGCAATAACTGACTCAAATAATACACGTTGAGGAGATTGGGTTTCGCAAATCGCAATGGCAAGAATAGGCAATGGCTGGTTCATCAAAACAGATCACAAGCATCATTAATGATCGTTTTACATGATTCGGTGCCAGGCATAGGTTGAGGGTGCAAATACCCCGCAGCCAGTGGCAAATCGAGTCTTCGAATTGAGGCTGTGGAACAACAATAAACGCTTCCACTGCTACACGGAGTCAACGTGAACCATGCAATCGAATCAGCCAGAATTCGCAACCATCCCCGGTATCAGGAATTGGTCTCAAGGCAGCGAAGGTTCGTCGCTTGTCTTGTCGCCGCCACCCTCGTTCCTTACTTCACGTTCATCCTCATCGCCGCGTTCGCGCCGCACCTGCTGGCGCAGAAGCTTTCTGCGACCAGCGTCATCAACATAGGCTGGCCGCTTGGCGTTGCCTTCATCGTCGGGGCCTGGTTGTTTACGGGCCTGTACATCCTTCGGGCCAATGGTGAGTTCGACGCCCTCACCACAGAAATTCGCGAAGGAGCCATCGTATGAAAACCCTTCTTCGCTACCTCATTGTTCCTGCTCTCCTGAGCGCGGCAGCCACGTGCGCCTCGGCGGCCGACACCTTGCAGGCGGTTGAAAAACAACCCCTCAACATCACCGCCATTGCGATGTTCCTCGTCTTCGTGCTGACGACGTTGGGCATTACTTACTGGGCGGCCAACAAGACCAAGTCGATGGACGATTTCTACAACGCCGGCGGCGGCATCACAGGCTTCCAGAACGGCCTGGCGCTGGCCGGGGACTACATGTCGGCGGCTGCGTTACTGGGTGTCACCAGCATGATTTTCTTCAACGGCTTCGATGGGGTGCTGTACTCGATCAGCTTCTTCGTTGCCTGGCCATTGCTGTTGTTCCTGTTTGCCGAGCGCATCCGCAATCTGGGGCGTATTACGCTCTCGGACATTGCGTCTTTTCGACTCGATCAAAACCGGATTCGCACCCTGACCGCGTTCGGTTCGTTGACCGTGGTGTGCTTCTATCTGGTGGTGCAGATGGTGGGCGCAGGGCAGTTGATCCAGCTGCTGTTCGGTCTGCCCTACAACTATGCGGTGATCGCGGTCGGGTTGTTGATGGCGGTCTACGTCACGTTTGGCGGGATGGTCGCCACCACGTGGGTGCAGATCATCAAGGCCGGGCTGTTGCTGGTGGGCGGAACCTTGCTGGCGGTATTGGCGCTGAGCAAGTTCGGGTTTTCCTTCGAACAGTTGTTCACGCAGGCGGTGGCCGCTCATCACGATGGTGAACTGATCCTGCTGCCCAGCAAACTGGTGGCCGATCCGTTGGCGCTGATCTCGCTGTCCCTTGGCCTGGTGTTCGGCACGGCCGGATTGCCGCATATCCTCATGCGTTTTTTCACCGTGCCGGATGCGCGGCAAGCGCGCAAATCGGTGTTCATCGCGACGGGTTTCATCGGCTTCTTCTACCTGATCGTAGCGGTGCTCGGGCTGGCGGCGATCGTGATCGTCGGGCGCGATCCGGCGTTCTACGAGTCCGGCATTCTGGGTGGCAAGCTCATTGGCGGTGGCAACATGCCGGTGATGCACCTGGCCAAAGCGGTGGGGGGCGACCTGTTACTGGGCTTCATCTCCGCGGTTGCGTTTGCCACGATCCTGGCGGTGGTCTCCGGACTGACGATGGCGGGGACCTCGGCGATTTCCCATGACCTCTACGTCATGGTCTTCAAGAAAGGCCGGGCCGAAGCGAAAGACGAGCGCCGTGTTTCGCGGATCGCTTCGGTCGGCATCGGTATCGTTGCGGTGGTGCTGGGCATCCTGTTCAAGGACCAGAACATCGCCTTCCTGGTGGCGCTGACGTTTGGCGTGGCAGCCTCGGTCAACTTCCCGATTCTCGCGCTTTCGATGTACTGGAAAGGGCTGACGACGCGAGGGGCATTGATCGGTGGCATCGCCGGACTGGTGAGCTCGGTCAGCCTGGTGATTCTCTCGCCGGCGGTGTGGGTCAAGGTGCTGGGCAACCCCGAGGCTATTTTCCCCTTCGACTACCCGGCGATCATCTCGATGAACGTGGCGTTCTTCTTTACCTGGCTTGGCTCGGTCACCGATCGCAGCAGCGAGGCCGCGCTGGAGCGGGAGCGTTTCGATGACCAGCTCATCCGTGCCCAGACCGGCCTCGGGGCCTCGCAGGCTGTCAATCATTAAGACACAGCCCGTCATTTTCCTATCCTGATTTGCGCACTCTGCCAAAAGGAGTCTGCCATGCAACTTCGAGACAATGGCTTAAGGTTTTCACCCATCACCGTGGCGCTGCACTGGGTTGTGGCGCTGTCGCTGCTGGCGATCGTCGGCTTGCAGCTGATGATCGACCAGGCCTCCAGCGACACCGCGCGGATGCCGCTTGCCCACATGCAAAACCTGGTGGGGCTGATTCTGTTTCTGGTGTCGGTCTATCGATTCTGGGCCAGGATCACCTCTTACCATCCGCTGCCCGTGGGCACGCCGAATCCCATCGAGGTCATCATCAGCCGTTCGGTTGCGGTGGCGCTCGCCCTGGCGATGGTGCTGCTGCCGATAGCCGTCTGGGCTTCCCGTTCGGCGGGCGGCGAGGCCGTGGTTTTGCCTGGAGGATTCTCCATTCCAACGCTCTTGCCCACTCACGCCGGACTCAAACATGTCGTTGATGTGCTGTTCGATATTGGCGCTTCGGCGTTTCTCGCGGGGCTGGCCTTGCATGTCTTCGGTGCGGTCAAGAATCACTTTCTCCTGAAGAACAACACGCTCAAGCGGATGCTTGGAAAACATGTGGAGCTGTGAGTCATGAACGAAGCCAGATCCGATTTCGCAGGAAACGCCATCACTCGACTGTGCGGCGTGAAGTACCCGATCTTTCTCGGTGGCATGGCAGCCATTTCCGGCCCGCAGCTCGTGGGGGCGGTGGCCAATGCCGGGGGGATGGGGGTGCTGGGCGGTTTGCGTCTGCCGCCGCTGACCTTGCGCCGGTGGATACAGGAAACCCGTGCACTGACCGATAAGCCTTTTGGTGTGAACCTTGTTCCACAGTTCGGCGGCCCGGACGTTTTCGAAGCGCAGTTTCAGGTGGTGCTGGAAGAAAAACCGCGACTGCTTTCACTGTTTTACGCCGAGGCCTATTCCGCCGACATGATTCCCCGCGCGAAGGACGCGGGGCTGACGGTCATGGTGCAGGTGGGGTCGGTTGAACTTGCCAGGATTGCCATTGCACAAGGCGCCGACATTCTCGTGGCGCAAGGCAGTGAAAGTGGCGGTCATTTGAACCGAGGCACCATCGGCATCATGCCGCTGTTGTCCTCAATCCTGGGTGTTTCGGAGGGGCGACCGGTCCTGGCCGCGGGCGGTATCGTGGCGGGCGATGATGTCCGGGCGCTGATGTCGCTCGGTGCGTCAGGTGTGGTGGTGGGCACGGCGTTTATCGCCACCGACGAGTCGAATGCGCACCCGCTCTACAAACAAAAGATCGTGGAAGCGACGACGGATGACACCGAGTACCGGACCGGTTATTCGTTCGGCTGGACCTACGGTACGCCTCACCGGGTGATCCCCAATCGGGACAAGTGGAACCTGCTGCGCTTCATCGGCGGCGGCGCCCGGGCGATCGACAAACCGCGGATGGCGAAAAAGCTGTCGCTGTACGCGGGGCAGGGGGTGGGCAAGATTCACAGTGTCGTCCCGGCGGCCGAGCGCGTGGTTGAGCTGGTCTCGGGGCTGCCGATGACAACAAGCCGGTTGCCAATGGAGGAGGGTGAAGCCGTCAACTTTGCCGCTCAAGCCTAATGCTGATCACTTAAGTGCGGGCTCCACACAATTGTGGCGAGGGGATTTATCCCCGTTCGGCTGCGAAGCAGTCGCCAATCCGGACAATTCAATCTATTTGGCCGGACGCTGGGGCCGCTTCGCGACCCAACGGGGCGGTGCGACGTTTCGCTAAATCCCTTCACCACAGATTTCTTGCCTGCCTGAAGATTTTCTTAAGTGAACAACATTCTGGTCATTGCCGGCTATTCACGCCACCGCCGGCCGGGCGATCTGGTTTTGTGCCAGGCCGATGAACGCGCTCATGGCCGAGGTGATCATCGTGTCGTTTCGGCGGATGAAGACGGTCGAGACGTTGGCGAATTCCGGCGGGAGCGTGTGGCAACGAATGGCATGCCGTACGCTGCAATTTTCCGCGATGGCCTTGGGCAGCAAGGTCACGCCCATGCCGGCGGCGACGCACGACAGGATACCGTCGAGGGTGCCCAGTTCCATGATCTGGTTGGGCACCAGCCCGACCTGATAAAACCAGTTTTCCAGGGTGGAGCGGTAGAAGCAGCCGGTGCGGAAGACCAGTACGGTTTGCTGCGGGATTTTCTCGATCAGCGCGGGCAGTGACGGGAACTGATTGCTGCTGACCAGCACCAGTTCCTCCTGGAAAACCTCTTCCTGGGTCAGCGCCGAATTCTGGTGGAATCCGCCGACGAATGCGCCGTCGAGTCGATGCGCTTCAATCGCCTTGATCAGTTCGGAAGTGGTCCCGGTCAACAGCGACAACTGAACCTCGGGGTATTTCTCGCGGTACTTCGTCAGCACTTGCGGCAAGCGGATGGCGGCGGTGGTTTCCATTGAGCCCAACCGCAGCAGGCCCGCCGGAATGCCGGTATCCATCAGGGCGTTGCGACTCTCTTCTGTCAGTTGCAGGATGCGCCGCGCATACCCGAGGAAGGTCTGGCCCGCCGAGGTGAGCACCACCCCGGACTTTTTGCGGATGAACAGTTCCCGGTTCAGTTCGGCTTCCAGCTCCTTCACCCGCATGGTGACATTGGACTGCACCGTATTCACATTGACGGCGGCCGCAGTGAAGCTGCCAAGCTCGGCAACCGCGCAGAAAATCTTCAGTTGGCGCATTTCCATGATCTTGCCACCTATCATAAAAAGTGATGAATAGCATCACGAGTCATCATTTTACGATCATTGTCGACGGTTAGTAAAGTCAACAAAACAGACGAATGAGCGCTGCCGGACGATGAACCTGACTTCAAGAATTGACCATGTCTTTGCCGGCGGCATGGGCGTCCTGATGCCTGAAGGGCAACGTTCAGGCATCTTCAAACAGCGACGTGCCGGCCCCGCTCGCGTGGAGGTCCAGGGGATTGTCGGAGATGAGCACGCCGATCGCCGGGTTCACGGCGGTCCGGAAAAAGCAGTTCATCACTATGCGGCAGAAAACTATCAGCGCCTGGCGCAGGCCTTTGCACAGTGCGCCCCGGAACTGATCCCGGGCAGCCTCGGGGAAAACCTCTCAGCGCTCGGGCTCTCTGAGCGAAACGTGCACATCGGCGACGTGTTCCAGGTGGGCAGTACGGTGTTGCAAGTCTCTCAGCCACGCAGCCCGTGCTGGAAAATCAACCATCGTTTTGACGCCGAACGCATGTCGATGCATGTCGCCAAAGAGCGCATCACCGGTTGGTATTACCGGGTGCTTCAGCCGGGATTTATCGAGGCCGGGGACACGATTGAACTGCTGGAACGGCAGACGCAGCGCTTTTCCATCGATGAGTTCTGGCAGGTGCAGCTGTCGCACCGGCCGGTGATCGACGACCTGCTCGCGCTGGCCGCCATCCGTGGCCTGGCCGAGGACTGGAAGCGGCGCCTGTCGGAGCGGGCGAAATGGCTGCAAAAAGCTGTTCAAGACAAATAACTGCCCGCCCGTGGCGAGGGCGCTTGCTCCCTCGCCATCAAAACAGCTTCACCATTTGTGATCACCAGAATCATTAATCATCATTTTACATGATCCAAAGGCTGGCCTACTTTGACGCTGAGGCGCGCCGACAGGACCGCCTGGCAATCCCGAACAACAAAAAGAGATGGTCCTTATCCACCACCAGGGGACACCCGCCATGAGCACCCAGCCAGCAGACATCGCACATTACATTCACGGCCGCGTGACGCACGGTTCTTCGGGCCGCACGCAGAACGTCACCAACCCCGCCCTCGGCTCCGTCATCGGCAAAGTGGCGCTCGCCAATGCCGCTGAAGTCGACGCAGCGGTGAAGTCGGCGGCACAGGCTTTTCCGGCCTGGTCGGCGCTGCCGCCACTGCGTCGGGCACGCATCATGTTCAAGTTCCTGGCGCTGCTCAACGAGCACCGCGACACCCTGGCGCGAATGATCACCGCCGAGCATGGCAAGGTCTTCACCGATGCCCAGGGTGAAGTGACGCGCGGCATCGAGGTCGTCGAGTTCGCCTGCGGCATCCCGCAATTGCTCAAGGGTGACTACACCGAGCAGGTCTCGACCAACATCGACAACTGGACCATGCGCCAGCCGCTGGGCGTGGTGGCCGGCATCACCCCGTTCAACTTCCCGGTAATGGTGCCGATGTGGATGTTCCCGGTGGCCATCGCCTGCGGCAACACCTTCGTGCTCAAGCCAAGCCCGATCGACCCGTCGCCCTCGTTGCTGATCGCCGAACTGTTCAAGGAAGCCGGGCTGCCCGACGGCGTGTTTAACGTCGTGCAGGGCGACAAGGAAGCGGTGGATGCGCTGATCGATCACCCGGACGTCAAAGCCGTGAGTTTTGTCGGCTCAACGCCGATTGCCAATTACATCTATGAAACGGGCGCCCGCCACGGCAAGCGTGTGCAGGCGCTCGGGGGCGCGAAAAACCACATGGTAGTGATGCCGGACGCCGACATCGATCAAGTGGTGGACGCGCTGATCGGCGCGGCATTCGGCTCTGCCGGCGAGCGTTGCATGGCGATCTCGGTGGCGGTTTTTGTCGGGGATGTCGCGGACAAGGTGATGCCCAAACTGGTGGAACGCACCCGCGCGCTCAAAGTCCTCGAGGGCATGAACCTGGCCGCGGAGATGGGCCCGATCGTGTCGCAAGTCGCGTTGCAGCGCATCACCGGGTACATCGAACAAGGTATTGAAGAAGGCGCAGAACTGCTGGTCGACGGCCGTGGTTTTGACGGTGCTCAGGCTGGCGCGAACTGTTCCGAAGGGTTCTGGCTCGGTGGCACGGTGTTCGACCATGTCACGCCCGAAATGAAAATCTACAAAGAGGAGATCTTCGGCCCGGTGCTCGCGTGCATGCGCGTCAAGGATTTTGCCGAGGCGGTCAATCTGGTCAACGCCCACGAGTTCGGCAATGGCACCGCCTGCTACACCCGTGACGGCCACATCGCCCGTGAATTCGCCAGCCGCATTCAGGTGGGCATGGTTGGCATCAACGTGCCGATTCCAGTGCCGATGGCGTGGCATGGCTTCGGCGGCTGGAAGCGTTCGCTGTTCGGTGACACACACGCCTATGGCGAAGAGGGCGTGCGCTTCTACACCAAGCAGAAGTCGATCATGCAACGCTGGCCGAACAGCATCGCCAAGGGCGCTGAGTTCGCCATGCCGACGTCCAAGTAATACGGTTTCTGCTCCACAGGTTTGGGGTTGGGTGACGTGTTGGCACGGGCTGGCACGGCATCTTTTTTCCCAGGGGGGGCGAATTCCTCGCCCCCGGTTTTTTCGCACAGGTGAATCGCTATGCCGTTGCTCAAGTTCGACATCCTCCAGGGGCGCAATGACGAGCAGCTCAAGACGCTTCTGGACGCGACCCATCAGGCGATGGTCGAGGCCTTTGAAGTGCCCGCCAGTGATCGCTATCAATGCGTCACCCAACACCGTCCCGGTGAGTTGGTGCTGCACGACACGGGATTGGGCTACACGCGCTCGGCCAATGTGGTGTTGCTGACGGTGATTTCGCGACCGCGCTCACAAGCGCAGAAGGCCGCGTTTTACCGCTTGCTGGCCGAGAGACTACGTGCCGATTGCGGCTTGTCGCCCGATGACCTGATTGTTTCGCTGGTGGAAAATGCCGATTCGGACTGGTCCTTCGGCCGGGGACGGGCGCAATTCCTGACCGGCGAACTGTAGCGCCGGGCAGCGCCGAGTGCTCAGGCACCATCGGTTTTACTCACACTCATCACGTACAGGTGCTGTCATGTCCAGTCCACTGCTGTCCCTTTTGAACATTCAACTGCCGATCCTTCAATCCCCCATGGTGGGCGTTTCCACACCCAGGCTCGCGGCTGCGGTGTCGAGTGCCGGCGGTCTGGGCTCCATCGGCATCGGGGCGAGCAGCGTCGAGCAGGCGCGGGCCATGATTCGAGAGACGGCGGCACTGACGGATAAACCCTTCAATGTGAACCTGTTCTGCCACCAGCCTGCCGTGCATGACAGCGCCCGAGAGGCGCAATGGCTGAGTTTCCTGACACCGTTTTTTGCCGAGTTCGGCGCCGCCGCGCCGTCGTCGCTGCGCGAGATCTACACCTCGTTCGTCGAAGACCCGGACATGCTGCAGATGCTGCTGGAAGAAAAACCGGCGGTGGTCAGCTTCCATTTTGGATTGCCCCCACAATCCGCCGTCGATGCGCTCAAGGACGCCGGCATCGTGCTCTTGTGCTCCGTAACGAGCCTGGCCGAAGCGCAGTTGGCGGAGCACGCCGGCGTGCATGCGCTGGTGGCTCAAGGTTACGAAGCCGGGGGCCATCGCGGTGTATTCGACCCGCAGCAGGACACGGAAATGGGCACGTTTGCGCTGGTGCGTGTGTTGACCCGCGCTTGCAGACTGCCGGTGATCGCGGCGGGTGGCATCATGGACGGCGCAGGCATCAAGGCGGTCATGCAACTGGGCGCCAGTGCAGCGCAGCTGGGCACGGCATTTATCCTCTGTCCTGAATCCTCCGCCAACAGCGCTTACCGTGAGGCCTTGAAGGGGCCGCGCGCACACCAAACCAAAGTCACCAGTGTGATTTCCGGCCGTCCTGCCCGTGGCATGGTCAATCGCAACTTCACCCTCCTTGCGACGGCTGCCACGGCACTCCCCGACTATCCGCTGACCTATGACGCCAACAAGGCGCTCAACGCCGCCGCGACCGCGCAGGCAAACACTGATTTTGCCGTGCAGTGGGCCGGGCAGGGCGCACCGCTGGCGCGTGAATTGCCGGCCGCAGCGCTGGTGAATCTGCTGGCGGCGGAAATGAAAGCCTGACTTGAGACATTGCTGCCTGCAGCGATTCAGAGGATCCGTCCGATCACCGAGTGAGTAGCCCTAAGCAATGTGCCACAATCGCATTCGTCGCAGCATCACGATCAGGCGGATGAAATGGATGGCCTTGGATTGCGGTTCGAAACGGAAGATTTAATCGTCAGTCAGGTGCGCACGGACCGATTGCACCAGCTGTTCCGCCAGTCGGTCTCGGCGGTTTTCGGCAGCTTTCTCGCGGTTTTGATGCTGTGCTGGCTGTGCTGGGAGCGTTTTGATCACACGGTCATCGCGTGGTGGATCGCGATACTGGCAGCGTCGTCGCTGTTGCGGATCTTGATGTTCATCGCCTATTTGCGCAGCCCCCCCAGTGAGCGCACCCCTGAGCGCTGGGAGCGCACGTATTGGGTCACGCTCGTGTTGTCCGCCGGTATCTGGGGCGGGGGCGCGCTGACGGTCATGCCAGCCGATGACCTGTTGGCCCAGGCGCTGGTCATGCTGTTTTGCGTCGGGATGTCGGTCAGTGCGGTGTCCTGTTACTCGGCCTATCGCTACATGACGATCGTGTCCATTTCCCTGGTGTTGCTTCCTTGTACGATCTGGCTGTTGTTTCAAGCCTCGTCCTTGCAGGTCGGCATGGGAGTGGCGGTGCTGGTGTTCGCCTCCTTTGTATTCAGCGCGACGCGCAACCTGTCCGACGCACTGGAAACCGCCTTCCGTCTAACCCGTGAAATGGAGCAGGCACACAGTGTTTCCACGCGTGCCGCCCAGACCGATGAACTCACGGGCCTGATGAATCGCCGGGCTTTTTTCGAGCACGCGCAGCATCTATATGGCCACTGCAAGAACAACCAGTTGCCGCTGTGTGCCGTCATGCTGGACATGGATCACTTCAAGCACATCAATGACACCTACGGGCATCAGGTCGGGGATCAGGTGCTGCGGCAAATGGGGGCCGTCATCAGCCGTTCGTTTCGCGAAACCGACGTGTACGGGCGGTTGGGCGGGGAGGAGTTTGCCGTTTTGCTGCCGGACACGTCGATTGAAGTCGCACAGCACATTGCCGAGGAGCTCATCCAGTCGATCGCCGGCCTGATGACCGGGCCGGTCCATCGTATCTCGGCCAGCGGCGGTGTCGCCTCGATGAATGCCGACGATAACGATCTGCACAGTTTGATGAACAACGCGGACAAGGCGCTGTATCGAGCCAAGGCGCGCGGGCGCAATCAGGTCGCAGTGTCTGAATAGGCCGGCAGGTGGTCAGGACACTTCCCTGTAGCGTCCAGGCGTCATGCCGAACCAGCGTATGCAGGCTTTATGAAAGCTGCTCTGATCGCGAAAACCCAGCAGCGCGCCGATGTACTTCACACTGCGCGCTGAATTGCGCAGGAAGTTATGCGCGAGCATCAGTCGCGCTTCATCCTGCAGTGCCGAGAAGTGCATGTCTTCATTGCTCAAGCGCCGTTGCAGGCTGCGTGCACTCACGCCGACCGCCTGGGCGATCCGGTTCAGGTCGCTGGGCACGCCTTGGGCCAGCCGCTCGGAAAGCACCTGTCGAACACGTTCGGTCATTGAGCCGTTGAGCAGCAGGTTCAAGCGTGTGCGGGCGTATTCGACATGCAGGACATCCAGTGCAGGATCGGCCGTCGGCAATGCAATCGAGCAGTCGTCGAGGCTGAACGTCAGGCTGTTGTAAGACGCGCCGAATGACAGGTTGCTCCCGAGCAAGTGTTCCAGCCGGGTGGTATCCGCTGGTTTGGGGTAAGTAAAGGTCGCCGCCACGGGTTGCGGCTTGCGCTTGGGCAACAGCCAGTGCACCAGTCCCACGGTTTGCGCGGCACCGGCATCGATGAAGGCCCGGGGTGTCAGCGACGGCTGGGCGCTGATGTCGAAGCCGATCAGCTTCAGCGCTGTCGGTTCCTGGTCCAGGCACATGTAGAAGCCATTACAGATCAGCGATTGATAATCCACCAGCCGATGCAGCGCGGAGCCCAGCGTGGCGCAAGACATCACGGCGTAGCCCAGCACCTCCAGGTTCGCCGGATGCGCGCGGGCATAAGCCAGCAAACCAATGTCCGGGTTACCGGTACGTTTTTCCGCTTCAGCCATCACCTTATAGACCAGCTCTAGCCTGACGCCGTTGGGGTTTGCCCAGACCTCCTCGTTGCTGCTGCCGAACTCTTCGAGCAAGGTTTCCACGTTGGCGCCGGCGTCGGTCAAGACGTCGGCGAGCACCCGAAAACCGGTGCTGGTCATTCTGTGCATGATTCTTCCCGGCGTAATGGCTAATTGATGTCGCGCAAGCCGGCGCATGATCGCAATAAACAAATGGTCACAGTCGATTAACACAACCGACACGTTTCCAAGGACAAGCGAAAGGTATCCGGGAACACTTCCTGACCGGTCGGCGAGCGTCGATTATGGCCGGCAGTCAACGCTGCAGTTGCAGGAGCGCCGCGTGGCGTCGCCATATTCACCCGGCGGCAGGACGCCGCTTTGTCTACGGATGTGACATGCACAGAGTGAAGAATTTTTACAATGAACTGGCACAGGGCAAGTTGGTGTTGGCGTTTCAGCCGGTCGTCTGGTTGCCCGACAGTCGCCGGGTGCTGTACCAGGAAGGGCTGTTGCGGCATATCGATGCACAGGGCGAGGGGGTTTATCCTTTCGCCATGCTGGAAAAGCATCAGTTGATGCGTGAGCTTGACCGCAGCGTGGTGAGCTGCGTGATTGAACGTCTGCTGCAAAACGAACACCTGCGGCTGGGCTGCAACATCTCCGCGCAAAGCGCCATCGTTGACCACTACTGGCAACCGATTCTCATGCAATTGCGCGACACCCCTTCGGTGGCCGCGCGACTGGTGATTGAAGTGACCGAAAGCGCCACGCCGCCAAGCACCTCGGCGGCGATCGAATTCGTGTTGTGCCTGCGGGAGATGGGTTGCCGGGTGGCCATCGATGATTTTGGCTCGGGCCTGGGTACGCTGGAATTCATCCGGCAGACCCGGCCGGATATCGTCAAGATCGATCAGGGCTACCTCCAGCGCGCACGCCTGGAGACCAACAGCGCCCAGACCCTCGGTCATCTGGTGCAGCTGTGCAAGACGCTGGCGCCGTGCGTGATCATCGAGGGGATTGAATCCGAAGCCGATCGCGCCCTTGCCACTGCCTGCGGTAGCGAGTGGGGTCAGGGTTATCTCTTCGGCCGTCCGCAGATCGATGCGCTGGGAGCTCGGTGCCAACTGCAACCCGGAGCGTGATCACGCAGCACGATGCAACGAATGCCACGTCATGGCCTCATATGAAAACGAGCAGTGCCTTTGGTGCAGAAGGGCGGATGCCATTTTTTCATGACGAGAGGTGATTGTTTCCATGACGGCAGCTGAGAAAAACCATGTGGACTGGCTGGTCGAACAATCGATGCTGCATGCCGCAAGACAACGGGCCAGGCTCTACTCGGGGCAAGGCCGGTTGTGGCAACAGCCCTATGCGCATACCCGGCCCCGTGACGCCTCGGCCCTCGCTTCGGTGTGGTTCACCGCGTACCCGGCGTCGATTGTCACCCGGGAAAACGGTACGGTGCTCGAAGCCCTGGGGGACGAAACCTTATGGCACGCCTTGTCGAGAATCGGTATCCAGGGCATTCACAACGGCCCGCTGAAAAGGTCTGGCGGCCTGTCGGGCACCCAACACACGCCCACCATTGACGGCAACTTCGACCGCATCAGTTTCGACATCGATCCACAGTTGGGCACCGAGGCGCAGCTGCAAGCGTTGGTGCGCATGGCCGCTGCGCACAATGCGGTGATCATCGACGACGTCATCCCGTCGCACACCGGCAAAGGCGCGGACTTTCGCCTGGCCGAGATGGCGTATGAAGACTATCCGGGGCTCTACCACATGGTGGAAATCCGCGAGGAAGACTGGCCGCTGCTGCCCGATGTTCTCGAGGGCCGCGACGCGCAGAACCTCAGTCCGCAGCAGGTCGATGTGCTGCGCGACAAGCATTACATCGTCGGCCAGTTGCAGCGGGTGATTTTCTTCGAGCCCGGAGTCAAGGAAACCGACTGGAGTGCGACACCGGTCGTGATCGGGGTCGATGGCAAACCGCGACGCTGGGTTTACCTGCATTACTTCAAGGAAGGGCAACCGTCGCTGAACTGGCTGGACCCGACCTTCGCCGCGCAGCAGATGATCATCGGCGACGCGCTGCACGCCATCGACGTGATGGGGGCGAAAATCCTGCGTCTGGACGCCAACGGTTTTCTCGGCGTTGAACGCAAGCTCGATGGCACCGCCTGGTCGGAAAGTCATCCCTTGTCGATCACCGGCAACCAGTTGCTGGCCGGGGCAATTCGCAAGGCGGGCGGTTTCAGTTTTCAGGAACTGAACCTGACCGTTGACGATATCGCCGCCATGTCCCACGGCGGGGCCGATCTTTCCTATGACTTCATCACCCGACCCGCTTACCAGCATGCGTTGCTGATGGGCGATACCGAATTCCTGCGCTTGATGCTGCGCCAGATGCACACCCTGGGCATCGACCCGGGCTCGCTGATCCACGCCTTGCAGAACCATGACGAACTGACCCTCGAACTGGTGCATTTCTGGACGCTGCACGCCCATGACACTTTCCTCTATCAGGGCCAGACCTTCCCCGGCAACATCTTGCGCGAGCACATTCGCGAGCAGATGTACGAACGCCTGGCCGGCGAACACGCGCCGTATAACCTGAAATTCGTCACCAACGGCGTGTCCTGCACCACCGCCAGCATCATCACGGCAGCGCTGGGGATTCGTGACCTCGATGCCATTACCGCAGCGGATATCCAGCAGATCCGCCAGATTCATGTGCTGCTGGTGATGTACAACGCGATGCAGCCCGGCGTGTTCGCGTTATCGGGTTGGGACCTCGTCGGCGCACTGCCGTTGCCGGCAGAGCTGGTCGCACATTTGATGCTCGACGGCGACACACGCTGGATTCATCGCGGCGCCTACGATCTGGTTGATCTCAATCCGGAAGCGGAGCTGTCGGAAGGTCAGATGCCGCGCCCGAAAACGCTGTATGGCAGCCTGACCAGTCAACTGAAAGACCATGACTCCTTTGCCTCGCAGCTGAAGCGAATCCTGGCGGCGCGCCGTTCCTATGATATTGCCGCGAGCCGTCAGATCCTGATCCCGGATGTCGAGCATCCGGGGTTGCTGATCATGGTCCACGAACTGCCGGCCGGCAAAGGCACCCAGATCACCGCGCTGAACTTCGGCTCGACAGCGATCACCGAGACCCTGCACCTGCCCAATATTGCGCCGGGGCCGGTGGTCGACATCATCAATGAACGGGTCGAGGGTGATCTGACGCCTGAAGGGGAGTTCACGATTACGCTGGATGCTTATGAAGGGTTGGCACTGCGTGTGGTCAGCAGTTCGCCGATGATTTAGCCCTCCCAAGGCGATGTGGCGCGGGAATGATCGACGCGCCATATCGACGGTTTTGCTCTGATCCGCTTCACCTTTCGCTTCGAAACGGTAAACCCTCTTATGGGGAGAACAGCGAAGAAGCGCTGCACAAGCTTGCCGATTTGTTCCGTGTCGGGAGAGCATTGGGTAGCGGAACCGATACCGAAAAAGTGCGAGGTCAGCAGCTTGATCGCGAGCTGATGCGTCGGCTGGGCAACCGCAACGAACAAACCCGCGCCAACACCGTCAAGGCACTTCTTGGCGTAGTCGCACCGGGCGGGCAAGACAAGAATGTCGAGCTTGTCGCCCAGCGTTTGACGGATATGGCGGGGCAGGATCCCGACAAGGCAATGCAGGTTCTTGCGGTGATGTACCGGATGAATTTGCTACAACAGACCCAGCAAAACTTCGTACCGGTGGTGGTGGCGGGTACTGTGCTGTTGGGGGCGTTGGCTACTTCGCTCGCGGCCACGCAACTGCCTCCTGAACGGCAAGCAGAGATGCAGGCGGCAGTGTCGAGCGCGATAGACTCTATTGAGACGAACGTGCGCGATGTCAATCAGCGTGCTGAGATGATCAAGCTGATCGTAGATGTCGCGCTTACCAACCTTGGGCTTCCGATTCATGTGCTTGACCCGAGGTTGAAGAAGTACGAAGGTCTGTTGGTTGAGGCGGGCAAGCAAAACCCGAGTAGCGGCGGTTATGCGGAGGGCGGGCAGGCCTCCACAACGCCCCATACCGGTGGAAGCCAATTGGATGGTCAGCAAGGCGGTAATGTTTATGTGACGCCGGGGCATCAGCTGAATCCGGGGGCGGTCTATAACGAAAGTACCAATGCTGACGGTGCAAAAGAGGCCGCTTCGGAAGGATTAGAAGCCACAAAGACGGGCAAAATTACTATTGACGGCAAAATTGGCGGTCAACTTGAAGCTCGAGGGTGGACTCAGCAAGAGGTCCAGGACGTCATTGATGAAGGGCCAGTGGGAACTACTGCTGACAACCGATCTGCGTCGAAGACGCCAGATGGATTGGCGAGAAGTGATCCGGCATCCGTGTATGGCTCAAAGAACGGGTATGTTGTAGTTAACGACCGGACTGGCGAAGTCGTGCAGATAAGCGGCAAAAATGACCCAGGGTGGATTCCGGATAGTCGAATTAAGTGGAAGTGAAAATGATCATTGATCTTCAGCAGCGCTACGACTCATCCGATGACTTCTTCAATCTTGGTGGAAGCGTTGTGATGAAGGTCTCAGCCGATGCAGCAGTTGCTATTTGTGAACGCGCTGCACAGCGCGGGTTAGTGGTCGCTCGAATCGAAGGAGGCATTTGGCATGCCCCTGGATTTGAGGCGCGGTTGGATTGTATTTGGGACGGAGTTGATCCCCCAGTCGATCAGAGAACGGCCGAACAAAACAATCGAGTAGCGGCTGAATTCGTGCGCACGGAACAGGCCGTGCATGATGTCTACGTGATTACGGCGCCTCGTATGTTGGGATGGTAAGCACGTCGCGTTTGCTGGCAGCAAGGAACACTTGAAGGTCCGGTAGTAGTGTTGGTGCAAAAGCGACAGGTGGTGCAGTAGAGCTAACATTTGACAAAGCTACCCGGACTTGGACAACCCCAGCAGGTCTAGACTATGGACAAGGATCGGTTCAAGGAAACAGAGTTTTGCATGTTTTAGAGCATGCGGAGCCGAATCCGGCCAAGACAACGCATAGCGTCTTTAAGTTGGCCCTGAGAACTCGTTTGTGTTTCCGAAAAGCTATTTGGATGAGCTTTACAAGTCGACAGGTGGGAATATTCGCGCCGTGGAAACGAAACTTAGCTTGCCTGCTGGTTATCTGGATAAGGCTCAGGCAGAGGTAATTGCTAAGCCAAATGTTCGCATGCCGTCAGGGAATGAAGTTGGTGCATTTCCTGGTTATTGGGTTCCTGGGGGGTATACTTCTGGTGGCGTGCCAGAGGCTGTCATTCCCGGGCAGTTGCGAATTGATCAAGTCGCTGTAAAGGCTGTGAGGGAGTTGTTCAATGGAAATTGATTTGCCACTTGGTTATTGGTTGAAGAACACTAGTGAAGGGCATTTTTGCATCGGCTTTCAATATGGAGGGCACATGGGGGGAATGTGAAATATTTCTTCCAAGGTCCAAGTTGCAAAAGTTTTGCTCTGATGACGAATGGCGTAATCAGACTATAAATCGATTTTACAAAATTGTTTTTCTAGCCATCCCAGAACTGAATGTGCCGATCCCTGAGACTGAAGCAAAAAAGGACGGCGTAGTTCCTGATGACTGGGCTTGAAATAAAAGTCGCAATAGAGTCGCAATAGAAAACAATAGGGTGTAAAAGCGACAGGTGGTGCAGTAGAGCTAACATTTGACAAAGCTACCCGGACTTGGACAACCCCAGCAGGTCTAGACTATGGACAAGGATCGGTTCAAGGAAACAGAGTTTTGCATGTTTTTAGAGCATGCGGAGCCGAATCCGGCCAAGACAACGCATAGCGTCTTTAATATGGACAGAAAAGAAATTTTAGGAACTGTCGATGAGGCATGGCTCAAGAAAGGTAGTCCCGTGGTAGGTGATCCGGGTGCATATGTTGTCCCGATGGGCCGAGCGATTGGTACTTCGGGAGAAACGAGTATTAAAATTATTGTTCGGCCTGGGACCAATCAGGTCATTATCGCCTATCCTGTTAAATAGAGAAGTTTTATATGCTGTGTCCAAGGTGTGAGCAGGGAGATGTTGTCAAGGCTAGAATTGTAGCTAACGACACTTGCTTGTTCGTATGTCAAGAGTGCGAGGCCTCATGGTTTTTATACGAAAACATTGGGGTTAAGGCCTTTGTCGACTATGGGACTTATATGGAAAGTCTAGGACTGAAACCACTATGGAGTGAGTTGCAAATCATTCCTGAGTAGGTGCAAAATGGTCGATCAAGAATAAAATCATAGTAGGTAATAATGATCTGGCACCACTTCGAGTGGTGTGCGGGTCGAAGGGTATTTGACTCCCAATAAAATTGGCCATCCAAAGCGTTATGGGGCTTAGTGAAAATATGTTTCTCATGGGAAGACTCAGGTGGTGGGCTTTCCCCATATTGCAGGTCTAGCATCCTCAATGAAGATGGAGTCAGCCCGCTCGCTTGCTTGTTAAATGATGATGGCGGAATTTATTTTCTGGATACCAACGTATTTCCGTGACGAGCGTACCTGCGGTGTGAAAGGGATTCATCTATTTCTCCCGCGACAAAATGGGCTACCCAAAAGGTCGCCCGTTTTCATTCGCTCCACAGCCTGCGCCCGCAATACAGGTGTCGTGGGCCGCATTGCGAAAAAAACAAGAACTCCTGCGCCCAAATGCAGCCATAGCCTTAAGAACGCTAATTCTTGAATCCGGCAATGGCGCAGGTCTTCAGCCACTCGCCCAATCACGGATTCCAGACCGCAAGGCAGACCCCGTGAGGGCAATGATGAACCCCCATCTGAACTTCGGCATTGAAGAGGAATACTTCATCACCGACCTGCGCACCCGGCGCATGTCGGAGGATCCGCCCGGCGCAGCGATTGAGGCGTGCAAGGCCGCGTTAGGCCCGTGCTTTGCCTATGAGATGTTTAAAGGGCAGGTCGAAGTCGCGTCGCCAATATTTACTGACATTGCGCAAGCGGCGGAGTACCTGGCCAACGTTCGCCAAACCTTGCGGAAAGCGCTTGATCCTTATGGCCTGGGACTACTCAGTGTCGGCAGCCATCCGTTGGCGGACTGGCGTCTGCAACAGGCCACGGAGCAGGATCATTTTCTTCAACTGTTCGAAGACTTTCAGCGCGTAGCCCGGCGCAGTTTGCTGTCCGGTCTGCACGTGCATGTTGAGGTGCCGAGGCATCTGGACCGTATCCACGTGATGAACGAAGTCTTGCCATGGCTGCCGTTTTTGCTGGCCTTGAGCAGTTCTTCACCGTTTTGGGACGGCGCCGACAGCGGCTTTGCGAGCTACCGGCAAACGGCTTGTGATGAATGGCCGCGGATGGGCGTTCCGGAGTTTCTTGAGGATCAAACTGCCTATGACGCTTACGTTGCACTGCTGATCCTTACCGGGACGATTCGGCAGGCTGGCGATGTCTGGTGGGGTTTGCGGCCGGCGGCGAAGTATCCAACCCTGGAATTGCGCATGACGGATGCGTGTCCACGGCTGGATGATGCGTTGTGCATTGCTTCGTTTTTTCGGCTGGTGGTGGCGTATGCCATTGACCAACCGCGCCCCGGATCTGCCTATTCACAAGCATCCCAGTGGGTTCTCAAGGAAAACCGCTGGCGGGCGAAACGCTACGGAACTCGGGCGTCGTTCATTATTGAAGGCTACGACCGGCCGTTCTCCATGGAGCAGTGGCTGTTCATGGCTGAACAGATATTGGGCGATGCGGCGCGAACACTGGGTGCAGAGTCGGTTTTTGCTCACATCAGGCAGATGCTTCGTGAAGGTAACAGTGCGCAACGACAACTTGGCGTCTACCAGCGAGCCTTGGTCAGTGGGGACGATGTCCAGGCTGCACTTTCGCAAGTGGTGGACCAACTGCTGATGGAAACGTCGCAAGCGCCATCTTTCGATCAAAGGATCCCCGGCAGCGGCTATCCCGGCAGGGCGTTGACAGGACAGGTGATCTGATCCGTATTTTTCTGCGAGATCTGCATCTGTTACGCATCAGGTCTGCGCCTCACAATGACAGCACGGTCCGCATTCGCAGTAGCCCTTGCACCGCATTCTCATTCCGTAGGAGGCTCCATGGCCAAGATGTCCCTTTTCCTGGGTGGTTTTCTGCTTTTAACCCTTTTGATCGGTGCCCTGGCGACGATCTCTCCCACTTAGTCCGTTTTGCCAGTCGGCAAAAAGCACAACGCCTCCACTTGGGAGGCGTTGCAGTTTTCAGCCGTGTTACTTCAGATCAAACCGATCCAGATTCATCACCTTCGTCCAAGCCGCCACAAAGTCCTTCACAAACTTCTCCTTCGAATCGCCGCTGGCATAGACCTCAGCCAGCGCGCGCAACTGAGCATTCGAGCCAAAGACCAGATCGACCCGGGTGCCGGTCCATTTCACTTCGCCGGTTTTGCGATCGCGTCCTTCAAACTCCTCGCTAGCCTCAGAGGTCGGTTTCCATTCCACGCCCATGTCGAGCAGGTTCTTGAAGAAGTCGTTGGTCAGCGCCTCTTTCTGCTGGGTGAATACGCCGTGCTTCGTTTGTCCGACGTTGGTATTCAATACTCGCAGGCCGCCGATCAGCGCGGTCATTTCCGGCGCAGTGAGGGTCAGTTGTTGCGCCTTGTCGATCAACAGATGCTCGGCCGGAACGCGGTAGCGGGTTTTGAGGTAGTTGCGGAAGCCGTCGGCGATGGGTTCGAGGAAGCCGAAGGATTCCACATCGGTCTGTTCTTGCGAGGCGTCCGCACGCCCCGGTGTGAACGGCACCGTGACGCTGTGACCGGCATTTTTTGCGGCTTGTTCGACACCGGCGTTGCCGGCCAGCACGATCAGGTCCGCCAGCGAGATTTTCTTGCCGCCGTTGTTGAACTCGTTCTTGATGCTTTCGAGTTTCGCCAGCACGTTCGCCAGTTGCTCAGGCTGGTTGGCTTGCCAGGACTTCTGCGGCTCCAGGCGCAGACGACCGCCGTTGGCGCCGCCGCGTTTGTCGGAGCCACGGAAGGTCGAAGCCGCCGCCCAGGCCGTGGATACCAGTTGTGAAACGCTCAGGCCCGAGGCGAGGATTTTGCTCTTGAGCGCGGCGACGTCGCTGTCGTTGACCAGTTCGTGGTCGACGTCCGGGATCGGGTCTTGCCACAGCAGTTCTTCGCTGGGCATTTCCGGGCCGAGGTAGCGGGAGAGAGGACCCATGTCGCGGTGGATCAGCTTGAACCAGGCGCGGGCGAAGGCGTCGCTCAATTGATCCGGGTTCTGCAGAAAGCGTCGCGCAATCGGCTCATAGATCGGGTCGAAGCGCAGGGCCAGGTCCGAGGTCAGCATGGTTGGGTTGCGCCGTTTCGACGGGTCGTGTGCATCCGGAATAGTCCCGGCGCCCGCGCCGTTTTTGGCGACCCACTGGTTTGCGCCGGCCGGGCTTTTGCTCAGTTCCCACTCGAAGCCGAACAGGTTTTCCAGGTAGTTGTTGCTCCACCGGGTGGGCGTGGTGGTCCAGGTCACTTCCAGTCCGCTGGTGATGGTGTCCGGGCCCTTGCCGGTGCCGAAGTTGTTTTTCCAGCCCAGGCCTTGTTGTTCAAGACCGGCCGCTTCGGGCTCGGCGCCCACGTTGTCGGCAGGCCCGGCGCCGTGGGTTTTGCCGAAGGCATGGCCGCCGGCGATCAGCGCCACGGTTTCTTCGTCGTTCATGGCCATGCGGCCGAAGGTTTCACGGATGTCCAGGGCCGAAGCGACGGGGTCGGGATTGCCCTCCGGACCTTCCGGGTTCACGTAGATCAGGCCCATCTGCACGGCAGCCAGTGGGTTTTCCAGATTGCGTCCTTCATCCGTGCGGCTGTCTTCGTTTCTCCCGGGTTCGGCCACGAGTGGCACATCGCCGGGTGTCTGTACGGGTTTTTGCCCTTTGTCGTAGCGGGTGTCGCCACCCAGCCATTTGTTTTCCGAACCCCAGTAAACGTCCTCGTCCGGTTCCCAGACGTCGGCACGGCCACCGGAAAAACCAAAGGTCTTGAAGCCCATGGATTCCAGCGCAACGTTGCCGGTCAGCACGATCAGGTCGGCCCAGGAAATGTTGTTGCCATACTTTTGCTTGATCGGCCACAGCAGCCGGCGTGCCTTGTCGAGGCTGACGTTGTCCGGCCAGCTGTTGAGCGGGGCGAAGCGTTGTTGACCGGAGCCGGCACCGCCACGCCCGTCACCGGTGCGGTAGGTGCCCGCGGCGTGCCAGGCCATGCGAACGAACAGCGGACCATAGTGACCGAAGTCTGCCGGCCACCAGTCTTGCGAATCGGTCATCAATGCGGTCAGGTCTCGCTTGACCGCCGCAAAGTCGAGCTTTTTGAACGCTTCGGCATAGTCGAAGCCCTCGTCCATGGGGTCAGACAGGGACGAGTGCTGGTGCAGGATCTTCAGATTCAGTTGGTTCGGCCACCAGTCGCGGTTGGTCGTGCCACCGCCGGCGGCGTGATTGAACGGGCATTTCGATTCATTTGCCATGTGCGAGCTACCTTTTGGTCGTGTTCTTCCGGCTATCGGGCCCGGAGCGGGCGTTAAATAGCGACGAGCGAGATCAAGACACAGGCTGCAGGGCCAGCAGTTGGATCAACTGATTGTGGTGACCACACGGAATTCTGAACAGCGGCAATCAGGTTGCCTGCGCGGTGACCCACGGGCGGCCTAGTCAAGCTTCGGGCTCATTCCTGTCTCCTTTCCAGCGCTAATCCGGCCGGCTTATGACGCCAGCGCAGACTAAGGTTAGACCCGAGTCGGGAAGTCAGCTAATAGGTGGAGTGTTGTGGCCCGATAGGCAGAATCTTTCACTGAAACCCTCTGGTGGAAACGGTCGTCAGGGACAGTTGAACCAGCCGCTGACGCAATTGCGGGATTGAGATCAACCCTCGGAGGCTACGTCGGGATCGTCCGGCATAGCCTCCGAACACCCATCGTCAAAGCAGTGGAATGCTGTAGCTGACGATCAGGCGGTTCTGGTCCTGGTTTCGGCTCGCTTCACTGTTGGACTTGCCGTTGCGCCAGCCAAACCCGACGCCTTTGAACGCGCCGGACTGAATCGCGTAATCCAGGCCGATATCCCGTTCCCATTCCTTTTGCGTGTCGCCAGTGACGGTCTTGATGTTGTCGCCGCTGAGGTAGATGACCGACGCCTTCAAACCGGGCACGCCCAACCCCGCAAAGTCATACGCATACTGGCCGAAAGCGGTGCGTTCACCTGCGCGGGTGAAGGTCTGGATCAGGCGGTCGGTGTACAGGTAAAGACTGGCGCCACCGGCACCTTTGTCCGGCAGGTTGCCTTGGCTGAGCTGGGTGAAGTTGCTGCCGCTGGAAACGCTTTGGTAGCCGGCGGTGATGGCATGGGCGCCGGCGGTGTAAATCAGTGCGGCGCTCCAGGTCCGGTTGTCGATTTCGCCATCGGCGCCTTCGGTGTATCCGCTGATCCGGTAGCCTGAAGTGCCCGAACTGTTTTTGCCGGACGAATCGGTCTTGAAGTAACGCAGGTCGGTTTTCAGCGATTGATTGTCCGAGATCGTCAGCGTGTGCATCAGGCCGAAAAACTGCTGGGTGTAGTAGTCGTCGAGGTTGGCATAGTAATACTGGGCGGTCAGGTCCTTGGTGATTTTCCAGTCGCCACCGGCGAAGTCGAACGCGTTGCTTTCACGGGTGCCACCCGTTACCGCGAGCCCGGTCTGATCGCTTGAACCCCGGCCAGTCGCGTGTTCGATGCGGCCACCGGTGAGGGTCAGGTCTTTGAACTCGCCCGAAGTGATCTGCCCGCCTTCGAAGGTCTGCGGCAGCAGGCGGCCGTCGTTGGCCACCAGGATCGGCAGCTTTGGCATCAGCGTGCCCAGGCGTAGTTCGGTTTTCGAGACTTTGACCTTGCCGGTCAACCCGAGCCGGCTCCACTCGTCGACCGCGCTGTTGTCGCTGTCCGAAGGAATCATGCTGCTGCCGACGTGGCGTCCTTTGCCGCTGTCCAGGGTAATCCCCATCAGGCCCAGTGCGTCGACACCGAAACCGACGGCGCCGTCGGTGTAGCCCGACTTGTAGTCGAGCATGAAACCCTGCGCCCATTCTTCGGTTTTCGACGGGGCGGCCGGGCCATCGCGGTTGTCGTTGTTGAAGTAGAAATTCCTCATCCCCAACGTAGCTTTGCTGTCACTCAGGAAGTCGGCGTGCGCCTGGGTGCTGAGTGCAATGGCGCCCAGCGCCAGGGTTACAACCGTGTTCTTGTTGCTCATGTAAGACGCCCCTAATTATTTTTGTAATATGAATCGGGAGGGTGGCTCCCGCCGCGGCAGGCGGGAGCGTGAGGCTTGATTCAGATACCCAGCACGTTGGCGCCGATGCAGGGATCGATGCCGCGTTCCAGGCGACGCTGATGGACGATCACGGTGATTTCCATCGAACCGGTGGTGACCTCGAAATCGAGGATGTGGCCGCCATAGGCCTGGAAGGTGGCATCACCAGCAACGCCGTGCATATGGATCGAAGGCTGACCGTTCTTCCACGCCACCGAGCCGGTGATGCTGGCCATCTCGACGCTGTTCAGGATCTTGGCGTCGAAGTCCTTCTTGTCCTTGTTCCAGAAACCGAACTTGACGTTGCCGAAGCCGATACCCGTGATGGACGCGCTGGGAATCTTCTCGGCGATGGCCAGTTTGGTCAGTTCCTTGAACGCGTTGTCGCCCATGCGCAGCACCATGAGGTAACCGGTGGGTGTTTTGGTGTAGCGCGGTGTGGCTTCAGTGGCACATTGCATGGGGGCTGTCGTCGCGGCGGGCGTGGTTTCGGCAATGGCCAGTTGAGTGCCTGCGGTGGTGATCATCACGGCAGCGGCCACGGCCAGCATCAATTTGCACAAGCGGTGTTTCGGGTGACGTTGAGCTTGCATGAGACTTCCTCTGTTTTTGTTGTTGTGTGGGTACAGCGGTTTTCGGGACGAGCGAATCCGACGCCTGTGTTCAACAGGCGCGGAAGGTGTGGCTGTCAGTGGGTGTCAGTTGAAGCGCGTTGACCTACAGCGCATCGCGGTGGCTGATGCCGTCCACCAGTCGGGCGATGCTCAACGGGTTGCTGTTTTTCAGGGCGTCCGGCAGCAGGCTGTCGGGGCAGTTCTGGAAACACACCGGTCGCAGGAAACGATCGATCGCCGACGTCCCGACCGAGGTGCCGCGCGCATCCGATGTCGCCGGGTACGGCCCGCCGTGCACCATGGCGTCGCAGACTTCCACGCCGGTTGGGTAACCGTTGAAAAGGACGCGTCCGACTTTCTGTTCCAGCAGGGCCAGAACGTCGCCCTGGGTACCGACTTCCGAATCTTCGACCATCAGCGTTGCGGTCAACTGACCGCGCAAACCGTGCAATGCCTGGATCAATTCGGCGCGGTCAGCGACTTCCACCACGAGGGTGGTCGGGCCGAACACTTCTTCCTGAAGCAACTCATCGCCATTGATCAACAGGCTGGCGTCGGCCTTGAACAGTTGCGGCCGTGCCTGGTTACCCTGTTGCTCGGTGCCGGCCAGGTGTGTGATGCCGGGGTGGGCGCGCAGGTGATCCAGACCCTGGCAGTAGCTTTTCAGTGCGCCGGCGTTGAGCATGGTTTGCGCTGGTTGCTCGTTCATCAAACCGGCGAAGCGCTCCAAGAAAGCCGTGAACTCCGGCGAGCGAATGCCCAGCACCAAACCGGGATTGGTGCAGAACTGGCCCGCGCCCAACACCACGGAAGCGCTCAGGTCAGCGGCGATCTTTTCGCCCCGTGCCTTGAGGGCTTCGGGCATCAGCAACACTGGGTTGATGCTGCTCATCTCGGCAAACACCGGGATCGGTTGAGGGCGCGCCGCGGCCATGTCACACAAGGCGCGGCCGCCGCGCAGCGAACCGGTGAAGCCGACCGCCTGAATGGCCGGGTGTTTGACCAGCGCTTCACCGACGCTGCCGTAAAGCAGGCTGAACACACCCTCGGGCATGCCGGTTTTCCGGGCAGCGCGGGTGATCGCATCCGCAACGTAATCGGCGGTCGCCATGTGGCCGCTGTGTGCCTTGAACACCACCGGGCATCCGGCGGCGAGGGCGGACGCGGTGTCGCCGCCGGCGGTGGAGAAGGCCAGCGGAAAGTTGCTGGCGCCGAACACCGCGACCGGACCGAGCCCTGTGCGGTACTGGCGCAGGTCGGGACGGGGCAACGGTTGGCGGTCCGGCAGCGCACGGTCGATGCGTGCGCCATAGAAATCGCCCCGGCGCAGCATCGTGGCGAACAGGCGCATCTGACCGCTGGTGCGTGCCCGCTCACCTTGGATGCGCCCGGCGGGCAGGGCGGTTTCCCGGCACACGAGGGCGATGAATGATTCATCCAGCGCGTCGAGCTCGGTGGCGATGGCATCGAGAAACCCGGCGCGGCGGGCGGCCGACAGGTTGCGAAAGGTCGGGTACGCCGTGGCTGCCGCTTGTGCCGCCGCATTTACTTCATCGGCGGTCGCCTGGTGGAAGCGGTATGGCAGCGCTTCGCCAGTGCTGGCGTCGCGGCTTTGCAGGGTGGTCGTACCTTTTGCCGAACGTGCGCCGGCGATGTAGTTGTGGCCTGAAACTTCAAACATGTTGGACTCCTGATGAGCAGTTCAAATCGGGTCAAGCGAGGCGGTAGAGACGCCGGGCGTTGTCATGAAACAGGGCCAGCCGATCAGCAGGGGAACGCTCCCTGACGATGGTTTTGAAACCGTCGAACACTTCGCTGAGGCTGTTCACCACGCCATCGACCGGGTAATTGCTGGCAAACGCGCAGCGACTGATGTCGAAGATCGAAATCGCGTCGTTCACCACCCCACGGTTCGCCTCGACCGGCCATGCCTCGCCCGGGATGCAGATGCCGGAAATCTTCAGCGCGACGTTAGGTTCCTGTGCCAGCAGCGCGAGGTTTTTACGCCAACCGGCCAAGCCTTCTTCCGAACGATCTGCGGGCAGTGCGGTGTGATTGACCACGATGGTTACGTCGGGGAAATCCCGGGCCAGTTCGGCGGCTTCCGGCAGATGCCACCACGGCGCCTGCAACTCGAAGTGCAGGCCGTTTTCGGCCAGTCGGGCATAACCGTCGCGCCAGCGCGGATCGCGCATGGAGCCGGGTTCGGCGAAATCTTCACTCCAGGCCTCGAGGCTGGTCACCGTTGGCTTGTGGCGTATGCCGCGCACCAGCGGGTGATCGCCGTACAGGCGCAGCAGATCAAAAGCGTCTTCGCGATCCAGCCAGGCCTGCGCAACCATGGCGCCCAGGGTGGATTCGGTTTTCGCCAGCGACTCGACAAACCTCACTTCTTCAAACGGCGTCTCCGGGTCCCATTCACCCTCGATCACGACCGTCTGCACGACATGATGGCTGCCGGTGAGCCGGTGATAGTCTGCCGGCAGGAAATTGCGGCAGATGGACGAATAATCGCCATATCGAAACGGTCGCAACGGGCGGTCGTTCAACCACGGGTAGTAATGGGTTTCGATGTCGAAATAGTGTTGATGCGCATCGACGATGGGCAAGTCCGCGTCATCGCCGCTGGCGAGAAAACGCGCGCGCCAATCGATGGCGGACAAGTTATCCATGCGGCTCCTCCAGACGATAAAAGCGCCGAGCGTTGCCGGCGAACACCGCTTCCTGCAAGGCTCGCCCCATAGGCGCGAGCATTGCGGCCATGCCATCGGCAATCGTGTCGTAGGAGGCGCGCAGACCGGCAACCGGAAAGTTGCTGGCGAACATGCAGCGCTCGGGGCCGAAAATCTGCAGGGCGGTCAGGACCACCAGCCGGTTATCGTCGTAGTTCCAGGGCGAATCCTTGAGGCCGAACTCCGACAGCTTGATGTGCACGTTGGGCTGCAAGGCCAGCGCTTCCAGGCCTTTGCGCCAGCGCGTCATGCCGGCCGGGCTGCGATCCCAGGCGAAACCGGTGTGATTGAGCGCGATGCGGATCTGCGGAAACATCGCCGCCACCTCGGCCGCCTCGACCAGGTGCCACGGCGGTACCCGCAGGTCCCACGACAGATCGTGAGCGGCCAGCCGGGAAAATCCTTCCAGCCATTTCGGGTCCTGCATCGTGCCCTTGGCCCCGGCAATCGATACCTCCGGTGAAGCCGAGGTCACCGGTTTCGAGCGAATGCCTTTCACCAGGGGCCGGGCGGCTTGTTCCGCAAGAATCTGCGCGCTGTCTTCGCGATCGAACCAGGCGTGGGCGACGATGGCATTCGGGAAGCCGTAGCGTGCGTTCACCTGTTCCAGCCAGCGTGTCTCGGCGACTTGCTCGTCACGCGCACGTTCGGCCTCGACATGCACGGTCCCCACCAACCGTTGTTTGGCGGTCAGGGCCAGGAACTGTTCCGCCAGGAAATCACGGCACAGGCTGTGATAGTCGCCGAGGAAAAAGTCCTCGTGGTATTCGTCCTGCAGCCACGGATAGCGACCGTTGCCGAGGTCCCACAGATGATGGTGAGCATCGACAACCGGCAGCGCATCCTCGGCGGCAAGGTTCCGCAGACCGTTGCGTTCGTGCAGCGTGATCATGACTCGACCCTTTTCAGCGTGACGCAGAGAATTGGGAAGGGCTGAGCACGCCGTCTTCGACTTCGCCAGCGGCGGCGGCCTCGGCTTTGGCCTGCACGCGGCTGCGCAGTTTGGCGACGTTCACCACCACGCGGGTATGCGCGGCCGTGGCGACCAGCTCGACGTCATCGCGCACTTCGACGTTGAAGGTGACACTGCGACCTTCGATGCGGGTCACCGTGGCGACGATGCTGACCGACATGCCCAGCAGCGTGGCGCCGACGTGGCGGATATCCACCGCCGCGCCGACCGTGTTTTCGCCGTCATCGAGGAAGGTCAGCAGGTAATCGAGGCACGTCTGTTCTATGTCGTCGACCAAGCGTGGCGTGGCATAGATGCGCAGGTCCTCGCCGAGAAACGAGATGGTGCGTGGCTGGTCGACGATCAGTCGGCGTTCGGTGGCGGTACCGGCTTCGAGCGTGGAGAAATTCATGGGAAACCTCATGTTTGAGTGCTGACAGTCAAAAAGTGATTCAGGCGTTGGGCAGGAAACCGATGGAAATCCACGGCACGGCAATCAGCACCCCGAGCGCTACGACCAGCGCGCCGAGATACGGCCAGACCCGACGCATGGCGCCGCTGGGGTCGACCTTGGCGATGGCGCACGCGGCGTAGAAACCCACGCCAAACGGCGGGGCGAACAAGCCCAGGCCCATGGCGAAGATCGCGACCATGGCGTAATGCACGTCGTTGATGCCCATGGCCTTGGCAATCGGGAACAGCAGCGGCCCGAACAGCACGATGGCCGGGATGCCTTCCAGGAAACTGCCGAGCAGGATGAACGCCACGGCGGAGATGATCAGGAAACCCATCGCACCACCCGGCACAGTCGACATCACCTGCGCCAACTGATGGGAGAAGCCCGACTGGGTCAGCGCCCAGGCCATGGCGGTGGCGCTGCCGATGATGATCAGGATCGCGCCGGACAACGAGGCGGTGCTGACCAGAATCGGATACAGGCGCCGCCAGTCAAAGCAGCGATAGCACAGCAAACCGACGATGAAGGTGTAGGCCACGCCAATGGCGGCGACTTCGGTCGCGGTGGCGACCCCTTCAACTACGGCGGTGCGGATCACGAAGGGCAGGGCCAGCGCAGGGATCGCGAGCAACAATGAGTGGCCGATTTCCTTGCCCGAGGCGCGTTTACCGGTGGAAGCCTCGCCTTTGCGGTTCTTCCACCAGATCACGGCGGCCATGGCAATCGCACCCACCACCGCCGGCATGAAGCCACCGGTGAACAGTGCGGAAATCGACACGCCGGTCACCGAGCCGATGGTAATCAGCACCAGGCTGGGCGGAATGGTTTCCGACATCGCCCCGGAGGCATTGAGCATTGCCACCAGTTCGTTTTCATCCTCGCCGCGTTTCTTCATTTCCGGAAACAGCGCGGGTGCGATGGCGGCCATGTCGGCTGCCTTGGAACCGGAAATGCCGGAGATCAGGTAGATCGCGCCGATCAGCACATACGACAAACCGCCGCGCACATGACCGATCAACGAGCACAGGAAGCGAATCATCGCCCGCGCCATGCCCATGGCCTCGATCAGCGCCCCCAAAAACACGAACAGCGGGATGGCCAGCAGGATCAGGCTGGCCATGCCTTCGTCCATCCGCCCGATCACCAGGGTCAGTGGAGTGCTGGTCATGGTCGACAGATACGCCACCGTCGCCAGGCCGAACGCGACCATGATTGGCACGCCGATGACGATCATCGCCATCACGCCGATCATGAAGAAGATCACCAGGTTCCAGTTGCCCATCAACAGCATCCAGCCTTCGGCCACCCACAACAATGCGCCGAGGGACGCGAGCATCGCCACCGACACCGAGAAGTCGATCAACCGTGCGCTGGTCAGCAACCGTGCGACGCAGGTCATCAGCATCAGGCTCAGGCCGACGGCGATGGCGGACACGCGAAAGGCGTTGGGAATTTCCAGGGCGGCGGTGGTGATGATCCACTCATCGCTGACGTACTCCCAGGCCGGGGTGAACAGCAGGCCGATAAAGGTGATAACGATCACCGCGCCCAGGGTGTCGACGAAGGCGCGTTTTTCCACGGGCAGCCGCCCGATGAACGAGGTGAGGCGCATGTGCTCACCGCGCCGCATCGCCACCACCGAGCCGAGCATCGCCAGCCACAGGAACAGCAGCGAAGCCAGTTCATCGCCCCAGACGATCGGCTGGTTGAGCACGTAGCGAGAGAACACATTGCAGAACAGCAGTGTGACTTCGATCACCACCAGCAACGCCGCGCTGCCCTCGGTCAGCCAGCGCAGGCCGGTGTCCAGCGCACGACCGAGACGAAACGTGGTTTGGCGCGGGCTGACTCCTTCAGCGGGGGACACTTCCGTCATTGGTATTTCAGTTTTCATGACCTTGTCTCCGGCTTAGGACAGTTGACCTGCGTATTGCTCAAGCAAGCTCCAGGCTTCCGGGCCGTACTTTTCCTTCCATTGGGTGTAGAAGCCCTTCGACTGCAGGTCAGTCCTGAACAATGAACGGTCGACTTTATTGAAGGTGATGCCGTGGGCGGTCAGCGAGGGTTCCAGGCTGGCGTTGAGGTCGATCACCTGTTGGCGCTGGACCAGCGCGGCGGCGTTGATCTGCCGGGAAACGATTTCCTGCACATCGGCGGGCAGTTTTGGAAAGGTCTTGCCCGAGGCGACGATCCAGAAACCGCCCCAGATGTGGTCGGTCATCGAGCAGTATTTCTGCACTTCATAGAAGCGTGCGGACTCGACCACCACCAACGGGTTTTCCTGGCCGTCGACCACTTTGGTCTGCAAGGCCGAGTAGGTTTCGTTGATGCTGATGCCGGTCGGCGAGGCGCCGAGGGCGCTGAACATCGAGGTCCATAACGGGCTGACCAACACGCGCAGCTTGAAGCCGGCGAGGTCTTGCGGGGTGTTGATCGGCCGTGTCGAACTGGTGATCTGGCGGAAGCCGTTGTTCCAGACTTTCTCCATCGGGATCAGGCCGACTTTCTCGGTTTTGGCCCGTACGTGCTCGCCCAGTTTGCCGTCCAGCGCGGCCCAGACACTGTCGTAATCCTTGAACGCGAACGGCATGCTTTCAATCGACATGGCCGGTACCAGCGTCGAGAGAATCGCACCGGGCAGCGGAATGAAATCGATCGCCCCGGCACGCACCTGGGACAGCATGTCGGTGTCGCCACCCATGGCGCCGTTGGCGTACACCTGCAAGTCCACTGCGCCGTTGGTTTCGGCCTTGATCGCGAGCGAGGCTGCTTTCATCTGGATGTTCAGCGGGTGGGTGTCGGGCAGGCTGCTGGTGTAGCGCAGTACGATGGGTTTGGTCGCGGCGAAGACGCCGGAGGGCAGCAGGTTGGCGGCGAATGCACCACCCACGGTGACGCCGGCAGACACTAGAAATGATCGGCGGCTGACAGACTCGGTCAAGATACGGCTCATGATGTTCACCTTCTTGTTTTTGTTGTAGTTGTTCTAAAAAACAGCAGATCAATGATGCGAACGCTGTTCCCTGCGGGAGCGGGCTTGCTCGCGAAGGGGCCATCAGTCTCGATATCTGTATTGACTGAACCACCGCATTCGCGAGCAAGCCTGCTCCACAGGTTTTTGCGTTATGCCAGGGCCACCACTGCTTGGCTCCGGATCAGCTCATCGATTTCATTCTCCGCATACCCGCTTTCCTTCAGCACTTCGCGGGTGTGTTCGCCGAGCAGCGGCGCAGGGCGGCTGGTGGTTGGCGGGGCGTTGTCCATGTCGGAGAAGTGGATCGGCAGGCCCATGCCGCGCACCCGGCCTTCGGTGGGGTGTTCGGTCTCGACGACCATGCCGCGAGCCTTGGTTTGTGGATGGGCGAGGGCGGCGGCGATGTCGAGGACCGGCCCGGCAGGCAGGCCGAGGCTGTCGAACAACACCATCCATTCATCCGTGGTGCGCGCGACCAGGACTTCGTTGAGAATTTCCACCAGGGCCAGACGATGCTCCATGCGCAACGCGTTGCTGGCGAAGCGCGGATCGGCCTTGAGTTGCGGCAATGCCAGCGCTTCGACCAGCCGTTCGTAGTTGGCCTGGTTGGCGGCGCCGATGTTGATCCAGCCGTCCGCCGTGCGGAACACCTGGTACGGCGCGCTGGTGGAGTTGGCCGAGCCCATTTTCGGCAGGATGGTGCCATCGGCGAAATACGCCGCTGCCGGCCAGTACATCTGTTGCAGGCCGGCTTCGAACAGCGACGTGTCGACCATCTGCCCGAGCCCGGTTTTCTGTTTGGCGGCATAGGCGGCGCAGATGCCGAGGGCGGCAAGGATGCCGGAGTTGATGTCGGCCACCGGCGAACCGGCCTTGACCGGCTCACGCCCGGCTTCACCGGTCATGCTCATCATGCCGCTCATGCCCTGGGCGATCAGGTCGAAACCGCCTTTCTCGCCGAACGGCCCGCTGCGCCCGTAACCGGAAATCGCGCAGTAGATCAGGCCAGGGTTGAGGGTTTTCAGGGTGTCGTACCCCAGGCCGAATTTCTCCATGGTGCCGGCACGGTAGTTTTCCGTGACCACGTCGGCGTCCATCAGCAGGCGGCGCAGTACGTCGCGTCCGCCCTCGGTTTTCAGGTTCAGGCCGATGCCGCGCTTATTGCGGTTGACCACCATGAACGAAGCGGATTCGCCGCTGGCCATGATCGGCGAGAAGCGGCGCGAATCATCACCGTCCGGGACTTTCTCGACCTTCACCACGTCAGCGCCCATGTCGGCCAGCATCATGCCGCACACCGGGCCGGACATGATGTGAGCCAGTTCTACCACGCGCATTCCTGTCAGCGGTCCCATGTTATTTACCCTCGAATTGTGGTTTGGCTTTCGCGATGAACGCGTTCAGGCCAGTCTGAAAATCGTCGGTGTCGTAGCAGGAGTAACTGCTGTCGATCTGTTCGACGGTGGGGGCAACGCCCGCTTCCAGTTGTCGCGCTGCCTGGCGATGCCAGCGAGCAACGAGGGGCGCGCCTTGGGTGATGCGTTTGGCGGTGGCGAGGGTCTCTGACTCGACCTCGGCATCGGGCACGACGCGGGTCACGATGTTTTTCACGTAGGCGTCGTGGGCGTCGAGAATGCGGCCTTCCAGAAGAATTTCCAGGGTCGTCGAGCGTCCGGCGAGGGCTACCAGCCCGGCCATTTCGTCATAGGACATGACCAGCCCGAGCTTGCCGACCGGCGCACCGAAGCGGCTGGATGTGCCACAGATACGCAGGTCACAGAGCGCGGCGATTTCCAGGCCGCCACCGACGCACACGCCATGGATCATCGCGATCACCGGGTGCGGGCAATCGACAACCGCGCGCATCGCCTTCGAGGTGACATCGGCATAGACCCTGGCTTGCGCCTGGTTGGCACGCATGGCCGGAAACTCGCCGACATCGGCGCCAGCGGCAAAGGCCTGTTCGCCGGCACCGCGCAACACCACGCAGCGCACGCTGAGGTCGGCGGACAATTCGGTCATGACGTCACCCAGGTCCTGCCACATGGACAGGGTCAGGGCGTTCATTTTTCCCGGATGACTGAGGGTGACGATGGCAATGGTGTCTTGCCGTTCGATAAGGACGGTGGGCTTCATGATTGTTCCGCTGGCGTTGGCTTGGCCGACGACGCGGATGCCTCCTGATTTATTGTTGTTGGATAGCGGCTGCTTACAGCGATTGTTCGAGCATCGACAGGTAGTCCGCAGACGAGGCTTCGCGCGGGTTCGTCTTGTGGCTGTGATCGTGCAACGCGCCCTCGACGATGCCGGCAAACAGGCTCGGATCGACGCCGATCTCGCTCAGGCGGGTGGGCAGGCCCAGGCGTCGGGTCATGTCTTCGATGGCCGCACCGATGTTCGCGCCGGCTTCAAGGCCCATCGCGTGGCGCAGACGTTCGAGTTTGCGCTCGTCACGGACGGTCGGAGCATTGGCATTGAAGTGCACGACCGCCGGTAAAAAAATCGCGTTCAACGTGCCGTGGTGGAGTTTCGGGTTGATGCCGCCCAGGGAGTGGGAGAGGCTGTGCACGCAGCCCAGACCTTTTTGAAAGGCGAGTGCGCCCTGCATCGAAGCGCTCATCATGTTCATCCGCGCTTCACGATTGCCAGGCTCGGCGGTGGCACGTTCGATGTGTTCCCAGGCGCGCCACAGGCCATCGAGGGCGATGCCGTCGGCGGCGGGGTTGAAGGCCGGCGCCATGAAGGTTTCGATGCAGTGGGCGATCGCGTCCATGCCGGTGGCGGCGGTGAGCATGGGCGGCAGGCCCAGGGTCAGTTCCGGATCGCAGATGGCCACGCGAGGCACCACGTAAGGCGAGATGACGCCGACTTTGCGACCATCGTCGAGGATCAGGATGGCGCCTCGTCCGACTTCACTGCCGGTGCCCGCCGTGGTGGGAATCGCGATCAGCGGCGCGGTGGCCGACGTGATGCGGTCCAGCCCGCCTTCGATCACCGCAAAGCTGTGCAGAGGACCGTCGTGGGTGGCGCAGACCGCGACGCCCTTGGCCAGATCGATCGAGGAACCGCCGCCCACCGCGATGATGCCGTTGCACTCGCCGAGGTGGTAGTGCGCCACGGCTTCACGCACGGCGTGTTCGTTCGGGTTGGGCGGGGTGGCGTCGAAAATCGCCGGAGTGAGGCCGCCGAGGGCAGCGATGACTTTGTCGACGATGCCGGCATTGCGCACGCCGACGTCGGTGACGATCAGCGGCCGGGTGATGCCGGCGCGCTCGGCTTCGGCCGCCAGGTGCTGGAGGCTGTCATAGCCGAACTGGATTTTGGTGACGTAATTGATGAGTGACATGATTCACCACAAGTTATACAGGATTGTTATTGTTGCAACCGGTCTTGGGCAGGAGGGCGTTAGCGCTCTGGTCAAACCCGTTGCATTGCCTGGTTGTGGGGTGGACTATAGGGCCGTCGTGGCCAGCCTCGATACTGACAACTTTCGATACCTCTATAACTTTTAGTTAATCCTGATGACGCCCTCACTGAACTCGATCATGTCCCGCCTGCACATCAAGCAGCTTCGTTTGCTGATCGCCCTGGATGAGCACGGCTCCTTGCTGGGCGCGGCCAAGCAGGTCGCGCTGACCCAGCCCGGCGCGAGCAAGGCACTGCAGGAAATTGAAACCACCTTTGGCACGTCCTTGTTCACCCGCACTAACCGCGGGCTTGAACCGAACGATGCCGGACGCTCGGTCATCCGGTACGCGCGGTTGATCCAGACCGACCTCGCGCACCTGCGCGAAGAGATCATCGGCATCATGAGCGGCGAGGGCGGGCGCGTGTCGGTCGGCACCATCATGGGCGCCGTTCCGCTGCTGACCACGGCGATCAGCCGGGTGATAGCCGACCACCCGAAGCTGTCCATCGAGATCGTCGAGGACACCAGCGCCGCGCTGCTCAGCCAGCTCGACGCCGGACGCCTGGACCTGGCGATCTGCCGTACTACCATCAGCACCACTCCCTACTTGTACGAGAGCTCGACCTTCGTCGAGGAAACCCTCGCGGTGATCGCCAGTACCCAACATCCGTTCGCCTATGCCCGGCAGCTATCGCTGAAGGACCTGGTGGATTACCGCTGGGTCGTCTACCGCGCCAACATGCCGATGCGGTTATTGCTGGAGCGGGAATTTCACGAGGCCGACCTGCGTTTTCCGGTGCACCTGCTGGAAACCACCTCGGCCTTCGCCACCTTGTCGCTGCTTCAGGAAAACCCGACCCTTGTCGCGCTGGTGTCGACCGACGTGGCGAAGTTCTGCTCCGGCTACGGCTTCACCACCACGCTGCCGTTGCCCATCACCTCGCGCAGCGAACCCTATGAACTGGTATCGCGCAAAAGCGTGCCGGACTCGCCGGCGGCCAGGCTGTTGCGCGAGGCGTTGTTGAATCCCGCGTAGAACCGTAATGCTGTTCACACCCGGAGAGTCTTGAACCAGAGAAACCTGTGGCGAGGGAGCTTGCTCCCGCTTGAGTGCGTAGCACTCACAAAAACCGCATTGGCTGTCAGCTTTTTGGGGCCGCTACGCAGCCCAGCGCGAGCAAGCTCGCTCGCCACAAGTGACCAGCATTAGCCTGGAACCAGTGGTTGGGATAGTGCCCGGCATTGAGGGCGTGCATTCGTGCGATTCAGGCAAAATTGATTTGTGACTGGCGCGGTGTTTGTGACGGATCAACGCCGCGATACTCGACGGGATTTTGCCTTCCCCTAAATTGGCCCACGGATGGCCATTGCGAGGTTCGAACCATGACTGTTTCCCGCCGATTGGCGCTCTTGATGACCGCTGCCGCGTTGCTTACCGCGTGTGGTGAATCGTCCAAACTGCCGCCCCAGGCCAGCGTCGGCCCCTCGCCGCAGTTGCCTGAACCCACCACTTCGTTGATCCCCACGTTGAAGGTGTCCAAGGCAGTCGGCTGGTCAGGCAGTGACATGCCCAAGGCGCCTGCCGGATTCAAGGTGACCGCGCTGGCGGACGATCTCGACCATCCGCGCTGGATCTACCTGCTGCCCAACGGCGATGTGCTGGTCGCCGAAAGCAATCACCCGCCGATGCCCGAAGGCGCCACGGACGGCGGCAGCGGGCCGCTGGCCTGGGCGAAGCGCACGGCGATGGGCATTGTGATGGGACGGGTCGGCGCCGATGTGCCCAGCGCCAATCGCATCACCTTATTGCGCGATGCCGATGGCGACGGTCACGCTGAAACCCGCACGGTGTTCATGAGCGGGCTGACTTCGCCATTCGGCATGGCGTTGGTGGGTGACGAGCTGTTCATTGCCAACGCCGATGCCGTGGTCAAGGTGCCTTACACCACGGGGCAAACCGAAATCAGCGCGACGCCGGTAAAAGTCACCGACTTGCCCGCTGGCATCAACCACCACTGGACCAAAAACGTCCTCGCCAATCCCGAGGGCACCAAGCTTTACGTCACCGTCGGCTCCAACAGCAACGTCGGTGAAAACGGCCTTGAGGCCGAAGAAGGTCGTGCGGCGATTTGGGAAGTCGACGTTAAAAGCGCAGAAAAGCGTCTGTTCGCCAGCGGCCTGCGCAACCCCAACGGCCTGGCCTGGAAGCCGGGCTCGAACGAGTTGTGGACCGTGGTCAACGAGCGTGACGAAATCGGCAGCGACCTGGTACCGGATTACCTGACCTCGGTGAAAGACGGGGCGTTCTACGGCTGGCCGTGGAGTTACTACGGCAACCACGTCGACACCCGTGTAGAGCCGCCGCGCCCGGACAAGGTGGCTCGGGCCATCTCCCCGGATTACGCGCTGGGCACCCACGTCGCACCGCTGGGCCTCGCGTTCTCCGACGCCCGCGCGATGCCCGCCGGTTTCGCCAATGGCGTGTTTATCGGCGAGCACGGCTCGTGGAACCGCAATCCGCAGGCGGGCTATAAAGTGGTGTTCATCCCGTTCAGCGACGGCAAGCCGTCAGGCGTGCCGGTGGATTTTCTCACCGGTTTCCTCAATGCCGATGGCGAAGCGCAAGGGCGTCCTGTGGGGGTAGCGCTTGATCAGGGTGGTGCGTTGCTGGTGGCCGATGATGTCGGTAACAAGGTGTGGCGTGTGGTGGCGGCCAAACAGGGGCAATGAAAACCTGGGCTTGACTCAGTGTTGCAAAACTCACGCAGATGATAGAAGGCGCGCGCCGCGAGGTACGCGCCGTTTTTTTTGTTCGACGAGGGCATCTTGTGGATTTTGTGCACTGGCCGGTCCGTGACGTTCTAAAAGAAGTTTGATCTATCCACTAGGGAGAAAAATCGAGGAACGAGGCATTTCCGAGAAAGGTGTAGGACGTCTCCGAGACGCATAAACCGGGTTTTTCTTCGCTTAAGGCTCGCCTATAGTTCGCCCGTCGCCGACGAATCGGTGATCGACTTTAGCCGGTCGTATCAGATGATGCACAAGCGCCCGTATAATCGCGGCGTTTTTTGCTGCCTAGAATCTACATGTCTATGGTGGCTGTGCGTGGGACACCTTCGGGTGTGCCGGGTTCATCTGTCCGGTCGGCTAACCCGCGCATAGCTACCACCCAAATTCGTTTAGCCGCGAAAGGGTGGGAGCTTCAATTATCAGGTGAGATTCACGCCATGCCTAAATTCCACCCGCTCCAAGGCAACTTCAGCGTCGGCCCGACGCTGTACATCGACACCGAAGCCCGCGCTTCCGATCTTCTTGAAACCGCCGTCCACCGACTAAAAGCTGCGCGTAATCTGCTCAACAGTGTTTCCTGCCTTTGCGTCAGAGAAGCCGAGGGTCATGACCTGGAGCATTTCGCCAACGCCGCACACATGCTCGTCCAGGACGGCTGTGATGCCTTGGATGTGCTGGGCTGGACGCTGGAAAAAGCTACACGCTGAGAACGAGAAAGCCGCGATATTCGCGGCTTTTTTGTGCGTCAAAGTGGCCTGCTCAAACCCCGTTCCTGGTGTTTTGCGGCCCATGAGACTGCTGGGTTGCATCCGTCACTTCCGCAGTCTTGTCCTGAGTCTCGTGCACCGCCTGGATGATGACCTTGGCCACGTCGGCCGGACGCGACTGCTGCGGCACATGACTGGCCTGGACTTCGGTGACCTGCGCTTTCAATTTCTTGGCAAACGCACGCTGCAGATCCGGTTGGATCATGCGGTCGTCGCGAGCAACGACGTACCAGGTCGGTTTGCCTTTCCAGGCAGCGACGCTGGTTTTGTCGTCGAATGCCGAGGCACGAATCGGTCCCTGCGTGGCGGCCATGACGGCGGTCTGTGCAGCGGGAAGATCCTGGGCGAAGCCGGTGGCCATGCCTTGGGGGGTCATGTAGAGAAAACCGTTTTTATCAGCGGCGATGTCTTTCACGCCGGGCGGCGCCGGGAAGTCTTTGCCCAGATCCTTACTGGCCTGGCCCGCATCCGGGGCGAACGCAGCGACGTACACCAGGCCACGGACTTTCTGGTCAGTACCGGCCTGACTGATGACTGTACCGCCCCAGGAGTGCCCGACCAGCACAACGCCGTTGTCCTGATTGTTCAACACGCGCTGCGTGGCCGCAACGTCATCGGCCAGGGAAGTCAGCGGGTTTTGCACCACGGTAACCTTGATGCCTTCGGCCTGTAGCAGCGGAACAACCTTGCCCCAGTCGGAGCCGTCGGCGAAAGCTCCGTGTACGATCACCACCGACGGTTGCGGGGCGGCGGCCTGGCTGCCGACGGCGAACAATGAAGTGGTCATGGCGAGTGCGAGGGCGATAGCCTTGGGTTTGAACATGGTTGGAACTCCTGTGGTTGGTGTGACGCAGTTTCAGGAATACGGGGGCGGTCCGGTATCGGTCGTTTATCCGAGGCAGGCCAAACATCATTCGAAGAAAGGGGAGAGTCATGCGCGAGAGTGACGGCATCGAGCTGGAGAGTGCGATCCTGGCGTTGTCCATGGTCGGCGATTTGAGTATGGGCCAGCCCTTCGACCAGTCACGCCGTACGGCTCGCCTGGTGCAGTTGCTCGCGCAGTCGTGCCACGGTGCCGGTGAACACACTGAGGTCGCACGGCAAGTGGCCTTGCTGCGTTGGTCAGGGTGTACGGCCAATGCGGAGGGTTTTACCCGTTTGCTGGGCGATGACGTCGAAGGCCGCAACGCCATGCTCAGCCAGACACTGGGCGCGGCAGGCTTGCGCGCGATGCGCAAATCGGCGCCGTTGGCCGTGGTGCATTGCGAGGTGTCGGGCGATATCGCACACACGCTGGGCCTGAGCGCACCGGTCGAACATGGGCTGCGACATGTGTTCGAGCAGTTCGACGGTGAAGGCAAACCCTTTGGCTTGCGCCATCCCGAGGTGCCTGAGGTGGTCTATCAAGTGTTGCTGGCCGGTGATCTGGAAATCCTCTCCCGGGTTCACGGACTGGAGGCGGCACTGGAGTGGATCGCGACCAAGGGCGATCGTCGCTACCCGGCATCGCTGGCGGCAGAACTTGCGCTCAATGCCAAAGACTGGCTGGAATCGTTGCGCGTGCCGCAAGACGTTCGTTCGCAACCGCATCGAAGCGAGGGGCAGGTTGCGCTGACGCTGGTCGGGGATGTGATCGACCTCAAGCTGCCTTGGTTGGCGGGCTACTCACGCCGGTCGGCCGAACTGGTCAGGGAGGCCGCGAGGTTGTGGGGCTTGTCGGACCAGTCGGCTGACCAGGCCGCGAAAGCCGCGCTGATTCATGGCGTCGGCCGGGCGGCGGTGCCCAACCGAATCTGGAACACGCCGGGCGTATTGCTGGACGGTGATCTCGAACAGGTCCGGCTGGTGCCTTACTGGACGTCGCGCACCTGCGGCCAGATTCCCGAACTGACGGCGCCGGGTCGGCTGGCGGCGAATGCCTATGAACGACTGGATGGCAGTGGCTACTTCCGTGGCCTTGAGGGCGATGCCTTGCCCGCCGAACAGCGTTTGCTGGCGGCCACGCTGGTCTGGCAGGCATTACGTGGCGACCGGCCGTGGCGTGCGGCTTTCAGCGACAGTGACGCCGAGCGTCTCTTGCTCGACGAAGCCGCGCGGGGGCGTTTTGACCCCCAGGCCTGCCAGGCAGTCATCGCGGCGGCTCGCGGCGAGAGCGTCGTCGCACCCAGGGGAAATGCCAGCCTGCTGAGCGATCGCGAGACGCAAATCCTGCAACGCATCAGCATGGGCGGCAGCAACAAGGAGGTGGCGCGCCAGCTCGGCATCAGCCCGAGCACGGTGCGCACCCATGTCGAGAGTGTGTTCCGCAAATTGCAGTGCACGACCCGTGCGGCCGCGACACTGAAGGCGCTGACGCTCGGATTGATATGACCCTCAAATGGGGATGTGTGTGGTCGACAACACCTGGCGCAACCCCATGAAAGAGCGAATCTGCCGAACCCCCGGCAGGTAAAGCAACTGCTCGGCGTGCAGCCGGTTGAAGCTGTTGCTGTCCTTGGTGCGGATCAACATGAAGTAGTCGAATTCCCCCGTCACCACATGGCACTCCATACACCCGGACACTTTCTGTGCCGCGGCTTCGAAGGCGGCGAAGGATTCCGGCGTCGAGCGGTCCAGCACCACGCCGATCAACACCACCATCCCCGCGTCCAGCGCGTCGTTGTCCAGCAGCGCGACGATGCCCTTGATCAGGCCCGCCTGCTTGAGGCGTTCGACTCGCCGCAGGCAGGCGGGGGCGCTCAGTTTCACCTTCTCGGCGAGCGCCACATTAGAGATGGAGGCGTCTCGCTGCAGGGTCTTGAGAATGGCGCGGTCGGTCCGGTCCAGCGTGAGCGGCTCCGCACCTGGAGTGCCGGGTTTCTTGTGATTATTTGTTGCGCTCATGGTCATTTCTGCACAATAAAAGTCTGTTTTAAGTAATAACTGCTGATTGATGTTTCTTTAATGGATTGAAACTTGCAACACATATTTTTCGCTTTGTTCTTAATATTGAACTCATCGAAGTCGCCTGAAACAGCCTGGAAATGCCGTTTTTTTGTCTTTCGGTCTGGCGCTTGGATATCCAATAATCAAGGAGCAAAGTCATGAACCTGAATCGCTTCAAACGTTATCCGCTGACCTTCGGTCCTTCTCCCATCACGCCCTTGAAACGCCTCAGCGAACACCTGGGCGGCAAGGTCGAGCTGTATGCCAAACGTGAAGACTGCAACAGTGGCCTGGCCTTCGGCGGCAACAAGACGCGCAAGCTCGAATACCTCATTCCCGAAGCGCTCGAACAGGGCTGCGACACCCTGGTGTCCATCGGCGGGATCCAGTCGAACCAGACCCGTCAGGTCGCGGCCGTCGCTGCCCACCTGGGCATGAAGTGTGTGCTGGTCCAGGAAAACTGGGTGAACTACTCCGACGCCGTGTATGACCGGGTCGGCAATATCGAAATGTCTCGCATCATGGGCGCCGACGTACGACTGGACGCCGCCGGGTTCGACATCGGCATTCGGCCCAGCTGGGAGAAGGCCATGAATGATGTGGTGGAGCGGGGCGGCAAACCGTTTCCGATCCCGGCGGGGTGTTCCGAGCATCCGTATGGTGGCCTCGGTTTCGTCGGTTTCGCCGAGGAAGTCCGCCAGCAGGAAAAAGAGCTCGGCTTCAAGTTTGATTACATCGTGGTCTGCTCGGTGACCGGCAGCACCCAGGCGGGCATGGTGGTCGGGTTTGCCGCCGACGGCCGTTCGAAAAATGTCATTGGCATCGACGCCTCGGCCAAACCGGAAAAGACCAGGGCGCAGATCCTGCGTATCGCCCGGCACACCGCCGAACTGGTGGAGCTGGGGCGCGAAATCATCGAAGAGGATGTGGTGCTCGACACGCGCTTCGCCTATCCGGAATACGGTTTGCCGAACGATGGCACGCTGGAAGCCATTCGTCTGTGCGGGCGTCTTGAAGGCGTGCTGACTGACCCGGTGTATGAGGGCAAATCCATGCACGGGATGATTGAAATGGTCCGCCGTGGCGAATTTCCCGAAGGTTCGAAAGTGCTTTACGCGCACCTGGGCGGGGTACCGGCGCTGAATGCCTACAGTTTCCTGTTCCGCAACGGCTGAAAAAACTGTGGGAACGGACCGTTCAACCGCTGGGAGTAACGCCATGCATGCGACATCGCAATCCGCAGTCTGGATCAAGGAACCGTCGGCGGAGGCCGGGGTGGTCATCGTCACCAGCGCCGCTTTGCCCAAATACATGATCGACAAGCTGCACATGGCGATCGATGACTGGGATCAGGTGGCTTATCTGGCCGTCAAGCAATCCCGGGAATTGATGCTCGACTGGTTGCGGGTCGGGTTCAACCCCGAACAGTCGCCGCGGGTCGACGCGTGTGACGCCAGTCAATTGCTGCGCTACGTTTCCAAAGGCAGCTTTTTACTGGACGTCGAAGTCGGCGCGGCCCCTGGCCTGGCCTGGCTGGGCTCTGTCTGTGGTCACCCGTTGCGCGTCGTCGAACTGGGAGAAGTAGCGTCCTCCAGTGCGGCGATGGATCGACAGGTGGAAGCGGTTCTATCGGCCACCCGGAGCCTGGCGAAAAGCGTGCTGCAGGAACGCTGCGGCATTTAGCAATCAGCCACCCCCAAACAAGAAAGGCGAAGCCTATGAGCCAAACTGCCGACTGTCGCAAAGCCATGAAATGGATGCGCGAGCCTTCAAGTTGCACGCGTATCGTCGTCATCGCGTCCGGACTTGAAAGCGATCATATTGACTTGCTCCACCAGGGCTTCAGCTGTTTTGACAATGTTGCGATGATCCATGTCGAGACGGCGAATGTCGTCTCGGCGGAGCGTTCCATCCTCGAGGCGATGGAGCACGTCAAAAGCCTCGCCCGAGCCAGCCATTCGCGCCACCTTGAAGTGTTTCCCGACACCTGCAGGAGTTGCCCATGAACCCGTCCGACATTCATGCCCAATTGCCGGGCCAGACCGCTGAAGATGCCCAGGAAATCGCTGAATGGCGGGATGCCTTGCTCTCGGTCATCGCCCATGGCGGTGCCGGGCAAGCCGCGCAGATCATGGACATGCTGGTGGCGCTGGCCAGCACTGCCGAGATGAACTGGCGGCCGCGCCATGGCACGCCCTACATCAATACCATCAGCGTTGAGCAGCAGCCGGTGTTTCCGGGCGATCTGGCGATGGAAGAACGCCTGGCCTCGATCATGCGCTGGAATGCGCTGGTCATGGTAGCCCGGGCCAACCAGGCCTATGGGGAACTCGGTGGTCACATCGCCAGTTATGCCAGCGCTGCGGACTTGTTCGAGGTGGGCTTCAACCACTTCTTCAAGGCGCGTACCGAAAGCAGCGGCGGAGATCTGGTGTTTTATCAGCCGCACTCCGCGCCGGGCGTTTATGCACGGGCCTTTCTGGAAGGTCGCCTGGAGGAAAAGGACCTGCAGCATTATCGACAAGAGATCGGCGCGCGCGCCCAGGGTGCCCGAGGCCTCTCGAGTTACCCGCACCCGTGGTTGATGCCGGACTTCTGGCAGTTCCCGACCGGCTCGATGGGCATCGGCCCGATCAGCTCGATCTACCAGGCGCGCTTCATGCGATACCTGGAGCACCGCGGCTTGCAAGACACTGCCGGGCGCACTGTCTGGGGCGTGTTTGGCGACGGTGAAATGGATGAGCCGGAAAGCATGTCGGCCCTGACGCTGGCGGCGCGTGAAGGGCTGGATAATCTGGTGTGGGTGGTCAACTGCAACCTTCAGCGGCTGGACGGTCCGGTGCGGGGCAACGGTCGCATCATCGATGAATTGGAGGCGCTGTTCGGTGGGGCTGGCTGGAACGTCATCAAACTGGTCTGGGGTTCCGACTGGGACGGCCTGTTTGCCCGGGATCACGACGGTGCGTTGGTCAAGGCCTTGTCCGCCACGGTCGACGGCCAGTTCCAGACCTTTGCCGCCAAAGACGGGCGCTTCAACCGCGATCAGTTCTTTGGCCAGAATGAAGCCCTGACGCATCTCGCCCAGGGCCTGACCGATGAACAGATCGACCGCCTCAAGCGCGGTGGCCACGACGTGGTGAAGATTTTTGCCGCCTACCACAGCGCGATGCGTGAGGGCAGAAAGCCCACGGTGATTCTGGCGCAGACCAAGAAAGGCTTCGGCATGGGCGACGCCGGGCAGGGCAAGATGACCGTTCACCAGCAGAAGAAACTCGACAAGGAGGCCTTGATCGCCTTCCGTAACCGTTTCAATTTGCCGCTGACCGATGAACAGGCCACCTCGCTGAGCTTCTTCAAGCCCGCCGACGACAGCGCCGAAATGCGTTACCTGCATGAACGTCGCCGTGCCTTGGGCGGGTACATGCCGTCGCGACCGACAACGTCGGCGTCATTGGCGGTGCCCGATATCAACAGCTACGCCGGGTTCGCCATTGCCGCGGAAGGCAAGGAAATGTCCACCACCATGGCGTTCGTGCGGATGCTCAGCGGTTTGCTCCGGGACAAGCAACTGGGGCCGCGCATCGTGCCGATCGTGGCCGATGAGGCGCGCACGTTCGGCATGGCCAGCCTGTTCAAACAGATCGGCATCTACTCCAGCGTGGGCCAGCGTTACGAACCGGAGGACATCGGTTCGATCCTGAGTTATCGGGAAGCCCTGGATGGCCAGATTCTCGAAGAAGGCATCAGTGAAGCTGGCGCGATCAGTTCCTGGGTCGCCGCGGCGACCAGCTATTCGGTGCATGGCCTGCCCATGCTGCCGTTCTACATTTACTACTCGATGTTCGGCTTCCAGCGCGTCGGCGACCTGATCTGGGCGGCGGCTGACCAACGGGCACGCGGGTTCCTGCTTGGCGCCACGGCGGGCCGCACCACGCTGGGCGGCGAAGGCCTGCAGCACCAGGACGGTAACAGCCACCTGATGGCAGCGATGGTGCCCAACTGCCGTGCCTACGATCCGGCGTTCGCCGGTGAGTTTGCGGTGATCCTCGATCACGGCATGCGCCAGATGCTGGAGCGCCAGGTCGACGAGTTCTATTACGTCACGCTGATGAACGAAAACTACCCGCAGCCCAACCTTCCCGACGGTGTCGAACAGGCGATTATCAAAGGCATGTACCTGTTCGCCCGACACGAAGTCGAGGATGCACGCGGCAGCGTCCAGTTGCTGGGCTCCGGCGCGATCCTGCTTGAAGTGATCGCGGCAGCCGAGTTGCTGGCCAGCGACTGGAACATCGACAGTGAAGTGTGGAGCGTCACCAGTTTCGTCGAACTGGCCCGCGAGGCCCGCGAAGTGGAGCGCTGGAATCGCCTGCATCCCGGACAACCGGCGCGGCGCAGCCACGTTCAGGAATCGCTCAACGACGCGGCGCCGATCATTGCCTGTACCGATTACGTGCGCGCCTTGCCCCAGTTGATCGCGAGTTATCTGCCGGCGCGTTACACCGTGCTCGGCACCGACGGTTTCGGTCGCAGTGACACCCGCGGCAGGCTGCGCGCGTTTTTCGAGGTGGATCGCCATCAGATCGTCTTGAGCGCGCTGACGTCACTGGTTCAGGAAGGACTCCTCGATGTTGGCGTGTGCGCCGAAGCGATTGCGCGCTACGCGATTGATGTGGACGCCATCGCGCCTTGGGAAGCTTGAAGCCGGGCTTCAGGTCGAGTCGAATTATCAGGAAATGGTCATGAAGAATGTGCATGAAGTGCGAATGCCCGACATTGGCGATGCCAAAGATGTCGGTGTCATAGAAATACCGGTCAAGGTGGGCGATGCGGTGGTCGAAGGGCAGACCCTGATCATCGTCGAGACCGACAAGGCGTCCATGGAAATTCCATCGCCGCAGACGGGTGTGTTGCAATCGTTGGTGGTCAGGCTGGATGACAAAGTCAGCGAGGGATCGCCGATTGCCTTTATCGAAAATGAAGGGCGATTGGCGACGTCTGCGCCCAGCATAGAGCCCGTTGCAACGGTCGCGGCGCCTCTGTCGGTGGCTGCGCCAGCGTTGCTCATCGAAGCGTTTGATCCGCCAACGGACTTGCCGCTGGCATCGCCGTCGGTTCGCAAGTTCTCTCGTGAGTTGGGTGTTTCGCTCAAGGCCATTCAGGGCACGGGTCTACGTCGTCGCATCACCAAAGCCGACGTGTCGGCCCATGTGAAAGGCGTACTGACAGTAACTGAAACCGGTGTTCAGCCATTAGGCGGATTGCTGCCCTGGCCGGTGGTGGATTTTGCCAAATACGGGCCGGTGGAAACCCGGACACTGTCGAGAATCCGCAAAATCAGCGGGGCGAACCTGCATCGCAATTGGCTCATGATTCCCCACGTGACCAATCATGACGACGCCGATATCACGCAGCTCGAACAATTCCGCGTGCAGGTGAACAAGGAAAAGGCCGGCAGCGGGGTCAAGTTGACGTTGCTGGCGTTGTTGATGAAAGCCTGTGCCGGCGCGTTGAAAAAATTCCCGGAGTTCAATGCCAGTCTCAAAGGCGACGACTTGGTGTTAAAGCGCTATTGCCACATCGGTTTCGCCGCCGATACGCCTGAAGGGTTGGTCGTCCCCGTCATCAAGGACGTCGATCAGAAAGGCGTGCTGGCGATTGCCCGGGAAATGTCGGTGCTGGCTGAAAAGGCGCGGGGGGGCAAATTGAGCGTTGCCGAGATGAGTGGCGGCTGCTTTTCGATCTCGTCGTTGGGCGGTATTGGCGGGACGTATTTCACGCCGATCATCAATGCGCCGGAAGTCGCCATTCTCGGGGTGGGCAAAAGCACGGAACGACTCGCGCTGGAGGGCGGGCAGGTTGTCGCGCGCAATATTCTGCCGTTGAGCCTGAGTTGGGACCATCGAGTGATCGATGGCGCGGCGGCGGGGCGTTTCAACGCGTATCTGAGCAGTGTGCTGGCGGATTACCGCCGGTTGGTTCTGTGACCCGGTTGCCGGTTTACCGGGTTCGTTCAGTCACTTAACTGACAACTTCCCCGGTCGCGGACACAATTCAGATACATAAGTGCGGTTTCATGGGACCGTCCAACCCTCAAAGAGGCTTTTGCCATGTTCCGCAAACTGCAGCTTGCCGCCAGGTTCCTCAGCCAGAGCACGCGCCTGATGGTGGGCGTTCCGGATTATGACAACTACGTCGCGCAGATGAAGCGCAATCATCCGGACGAATCGGTCATGAGCTATTCAGCTTTTTTTCGTGAACGTCAGGAAGCACGCTACGGCAAACGCAGTTGCACGACGCGGTGCTGCTGAACGCCGGTTGATCGGTGGTCACCGAAAGGCCTCGTCCTCTCTGAGAGGGCGAGGCTTTTTGCGTTTCATGGTTAGCAAACTGTCCGCATGCAGCCACTTTAATTCGGAGCCTGCAATCAGTAATGTGTCACACCGACATTTGGATGGAGCCGAATCATGCCCCTCACTCACCGCCCTGTACGCGCTGAAGATGTTCTGGCGATCTGCAATTTCCCGCAAACCCCTGAAGAACTGTTTTTCATGTTTCCGAAGGGGCAGTACCCGCTGACGGACGCCCAATTACTTGCATCGATTGCCCAACGTTCTGACTCAACGGTGGTTGAAGAGGATGGCTCTGTGATTGGTTTTGCGAACTTTTACAGGTTTGAGCGAGAAGGCGTGTGCGCGATCGGCAATGTGATCGTGGCACCCAGGGCCCGGGGAAAGGGCGTGGCGAAATTTCTGGTGGAGACGATGGTGGGGCTGGCGATCGATCGTCACCAGGCCAGTGAAGTGCAGATTTCATGCTTCAACGAAAACACGGCGGGACTGCTGCTGTATCCGCAGCTCGGATTTATGCCGTTCGGTATTGAGGAACGGCTCTCGCCGGATGGTCGTCGGGTCGCACTGTTGAACATGCGGTTGCTGACCCACGCCTGACCCTCGGACATCCCCTTACAAGCGCAAACAATCCCGCCCCGTGCTCATCCTGTCGCGTGACTAGACTAACCAAGGTTATCGAACGACAGGAGCGACAACCGTGGCGCTACTCCTATGGACTCATTGATCACAGCTGCCGCGCGGGCACTGGCGGCGGGCGACCCGCTCGGAGCGCTGGACCGGGTGGCGTTGCGTGACGATGCGCCCGCGCTCGCGTTGCGCGGTATCGCCATGGCGCAACTCGGCGATCTGGTTCGGGCGAAAGCGCTGGTGAAAAGCGCCGCACGTGCATACGGGCCGAAAGAGGCATTGGCGCGGGCGCGGTGCGTGGTGGCCGAGGCCGAAATTGCGCTGGCTTCGCGCGACCTGGGCTGGCCAGTGAAGGCGCTCGAAGCCGCACGGGTGACGCTGGAGGCGCACGGGGATCGAGTGAACGCCGCTCACGCGCGGTATCTGCAGATTCGGCGACTGTTGCTGATAGGGCGCCTCGACGAGGCTGACGCTCTGCTCGCTGCGCTGGACCCTGCAACGCTGCCACCGGTTTTACGCGCCGCCCATGAATTGGTGGCGGCGGGTATTGCGATCCGTCGCCTGCAATCGCAAACGGCCCGGCATGCCCTGACGAGGGCCGAGCATGCCGCGCGCGAGGCGGGTATCCCGGCGCTCACTGCCGAGGTCGAAAACGCCTTTCTCGTCCTGAATTCCCCGACAGCGCGTCTGATCGCCCATGGCGAAGAGCGACCGTTGTTACTGGATGAAGTTGAAGCGGTGCTCGGGTCGACCGCGTTGGTGGTGGACGCCTGCCGTTATGCCGTGCGCGGCGCCGGCATGTCGGTTTCCCTGGCCAGGCGCCCGGTGCTGTTCACCCTCGCGCGGGCGTTGGCCGAAACCTGGCCGGCGGACGTATCGAGGGAGACACTGATTCGCCGGGCGTTTCGCCTGAAGCTATCGGACGAGTCCCATCGAGCGCGCTTGCGTGTTGAAGTCGGGCGCCTGCGCGCGGCGCTGAAACCCTTGGCGGGTGTCGTCGCCACCCAACACGGGTTTGCGCTGGTGGCGCTGGTTTCATCCGACGTGGTGGTGCTGGCGCACCCGATCGAAGAACGATACGCGGCGCTGTTTGCGTTGCTCGCCGACGGCGAATCCTGGTCAAGTTCAGCGTTGGCGTTGGCCCTCGGCACCAGTCAGCGCACGGTGCAGCGCGCACTCGACGCGCTGGCGGCGGCCGGAAAAGTGCAGCCATTCGGACGTGGCCGGGCCCGGCGCTGGATGACCCCGCCGATGCCGGGTTTCGCGACGACCTTGTTACTCCCGGCGCCCCTGCCGAGTGACTAGGATGGACCTCACGAACCCCTGATGAGGAAACCGAAATGAAACACTCAAGCGCAGAAATCCTCCGCGAGTATGGCCCGTTCACCGGCGTCGACAGCGTGCATGGCGTGACCTGGGACGGTGAGCGCGTCTGGTTTGCCAGTGGCGAAAAACTCATCGCCCTCGACCCGCAAAGCGGCAAGACCTTGCGTTCAATCGATGTCACCGCGGATGCGGGTACGGCGTTCGATGGCCAGCACCTGTTCCAGATCGCCGCCGACCGCATCCAGAAAATCGACCCGCAGTCCGGCAAGGTGCTCAATACCATTCCCGCACCGGGCGGCGGCAATGATTCCGGGCTGACGTGGGCTGAAGGCACACTGTGGGTGGGGCGGTATCGCGACCGGAAAATTCACCAGCTCGATCCCGAGACCGGCGCGATTTTGCGCACGATCGAGTCCAACCGCTTCGTTACCGGGGTGACCTGGGTGGAGGGGCAGCTTTGGCATGGGACGTGGGAAGGCGACGAGAGCGAACTGCGTCGCGTCGATCCGAAAACCGGGGAGGTGCTGCAGAGCGTCAAGATGCCGACCGGAGTCGGCGTATCGGGACTTGAGTCAGATGGCGGCGATCAGTTTTTCTGCGGCGGCGGTGGCAGCGGGAAGGTGAGGACGGTACGCCGGCCTGCATGACGCTCACTGCGTTACCGGCCTCAAGGCGCTCCAAACAGCATCGTCCAGTAAACCCCTTCGTCACTGCGCGAATCCGTCGCGTAGGCGGCTCCCACTTGAGTGAACAGCGGGCTCATCAAGTTGGCGCAGTGTCCGGGGCTGGCGAGCCAGCCTGCCATTGCCTTGCTCGGTGAGCCTTGCCCCGCGGCGATGTTTTCGCCGATCTGGCGGCCACGGAATCCGGCCGCTCTTGCACGGTCGGCGGGCGTATCACCGTCGGGATCGCGGTGTGCGAAGTAATTTCCGTAGGCCATTGCCTTGCTGTGGCCCTGGGCTGCGGCCCCGAGGCTGGCGTTCCAGGCGAGTGGTCGGGCGGCGGCGAAACGCTGACGCCCGCAGAGGCGCGGTTTGGCCCGCGCGGCGTTGACCTGGGCGAGCAAGGCCCGGCTGACGGCTCGTGTGTCGTCCATTTGGCTGTCCAGTACTGGCCGCGCCAGCACCACTTGCCATTCGCTGCGGCTGCGACTGACGCCGATATCGGCGTATTGGCTGTCCAGCAATGCCATGCAGTAGTCGCTTTGCAGCAGGTCGAAGGCCTCTTCGGCATCTTGCGCGCCGACCACACGCAGGGTGCGCACGGTCACTGCCTGATAACCGGAAGCTTTCAACCGGTCCCGCAAGCCGCCGCCGTAGCCGATCGGCAAGGCCAGGTTGGATTTCAGCGTCAACGGTGACAAACGTTGGGCGGGACGCCGCTCGCAGCGCTGCGGGTGTGCACGGTAATCGTTGATGGCTTCCACCAGTTGCCGTTCCGCGCCGGCGTGGGCGGGGCGGGTGGTAAAAGAAAGCAGGGTGAACAGGCACAGCGAAGTCAGGCGCAAGGCGTGGTCGGTTTGGCGCATGGAGGGACAGCTCTGAAGAGATGACAACGATTAGGGGAGGAATTGGCGCCGCTGTAAGACTGGGGAGTTCAAACAAGGTTCACGGCGCAGGAGGGCATATTTACCGGGGCCGCCACGCGTCTGACGGACGTACCGTTCGATGCTGTTTTGCCAGCCAGCAAGATCCACACCTCTCGCCCGCTATCTACGCGCCCCAACCCTCCCGCACCGCCGTGCGAATCCCCTCCAGCAACATCGCAAACGCCGGGTTGTCATTGTTCTCCCGCCAGATCAGATGCAATTCGCTCTGCACCCCTTCGCCCAGGTCGATATCGCGAAACACCACATTCTTGAACACCACACTGCTGGCGCAACGCGGCACCAGCGCCAACCCCATGCCGGCGTTGACCAGCGCCAGAATCGTCAGCGACGAGCCGAGCCATTGCACGTATTCCGGGGCGACGCGGGCCGAGCGCAGCATCCCGGTCAGCAGTTCGTTGAACGGCGGGTAAGCGGCGTGGGAGTACATGAGAAACGGTTGGGCATCGAGGTCGTTGACCGACACGATTTCAGCGCTGGCCAGCCGGTGGTTGCTGGGCACAGCGAGGACAAATGGCTCGCGCACCAGGCATTCGGTGGCGTAACCCGGCTCCAGCAATGGCGCACGGACGATGCCCAGATCGATACGGCGGGCACGCAAGGCTTCGTGCTGCTGGTAGGTGTTCATTTCCGACAGGTCGATTTTCACCTGCGGTTGTTTGAGCCGCGCTTCGGCAATCACCTTGGGCAGGAATTCGTACACCGCACTGCCGACGAAACTGATGTTCACCGTGCCGATATCGCCTTCGGCGAAGCGTCGGGCGGTGGCGGCGGCTTGTTGGGCGCGCTCCAGCAGGTTCTGCGCTTCGATGAAGAAAGCGCGGCCGGCGGCGGTCAGGGCGACGCTGCGGGTGGTGCGGGTGAACAGCTCGACGCCCAGATGGTGCTCCAACAGTTGAATCTGCCGGCTGAGCGGCGGCTGGGTCATATTCAACCGTTCGGCGGCGCGGCGGAAATTGAGCTCGGTCGCCACCGTGGTGAAGCAGCGCAATTGCGTCAGTTCGAACATTGATCTAATCCAGGTATCAATCGAATGCCAAGTTAGATTAGACGGGATCAATGTCCGCGTCCATGATCGGCCCGTCCCTAAAAAAACAATGAACGGGAGTCGCCCCTTGAATACCCTCCAGAGTCCGCCGGACCCGACTGTGCTCGCCCGCGCAGCGGCCAAGGTCAAGCGCCACGTGCTGCCGCTGTTCGTGGTGATGTTCATCGTCAACTACATCGACCGGGTCAACATCGGCTTCGTGCGCAGCCACATGGAAACTGACCTGGGCATCGGCGCCGCCGCCTATGGCCTGGGCGCCGGGCTGTTCTTCATCGGTTACGCAATCTTCGAAGTCCCCTCCAACATGCTGCTGCAACGCTACGGCGCCCGCGCCTGGCTGACGCGCATCATGTTCACCTGGGGCGCGGCGGCCATGGCCATGGCGTTCGTGCGCGGCGAAACCAGCTTTTATGTGCTGCGCTTCATTCTCGGCGCGGCCGAGGCGGGTTTCTTCCCCGGCATCATTTACTACTTCACCCAATGGCTGCCGTCGACCGAACGCGGCAAGGCCATGGCGATCTTCCTCAGTGGCTCGGCCATTGCCTCGGTGATTTCCGGGCCAGTCTCCGGTGCCTTGCTGAACGTCAGTGGTTTCAGCCTGCACGGCTGGCAGTGGATGTTCCTGATCGAAGGCTTTGCCTCGATCGTGCTCTGCGGGTTTGTCTGGTTCTGGTTGCAGTCCCATCCGCGTGAGGCGAACTGGCTGAGTACGGAAGAAAAGGACGCACTGGTGAGCGCCATCGCGCTGGAGCAGCAGGCCCGCGAAACCACGCAGACAGTGAAGCCGTCGATGTTCAGATTGCTGGCTGACAAGCAGATTGCGCTGTTCTGCTTCATCTATTTTTCCATCGCCCTGACTATCTACGGCGCCACCTTCTGGCTGCCAAGCATGATCAAGAAAATGGGCAACCTCGGCGACTTCCAGGTCGGCCTGTTCAACTCGATTCCGTGGATCATTTCCATCGTCGCGATGTATGCCTTCGCCGCCATGGCCAGCAAATGGAAACACCAGCAGGCCTGGGTTGCGTTGACCTTGGTGATTGCTTCGTTCGGCATGTTCATGTCCACCACGGGCGGGCCGATTTTCGCCTTCGTTGCCATCTGTTTTGCGGCCATTGGCTTCAAGGCTGCCTCGGCGTTGTTCTGGCCGATTCCCCAAGGCTATCTGGACGCACGCATCGCGGCGGCAGTGATCGCGTTGATTAACTCTATCGGCAACCTGGGCGGTTTTGTTGCGCCGACGGCGTTCGGTTTACTCGAGCAAAAAACCGGATCCATCGAAGGTGGCCTCTACGGTCTGGCAGCCACTTCACTGGTGGCGGCAGTGGTGATCTTCTTTGCCCGCACGGCACCGCGGGGCGATGCACACAACGTGCTGAAGGGGAAACCGGTCGATACCGCAGCAGCGCCCACCTCTTTAAGTCACCCCGCTTTGAAACCTGATCCAAAGGGAGCAGCCTCTTGAAAATCAAACGAGTCACCGTCACCCCCATCGCTTTCCGTGATCCGCCGCTGCTCAATGCCAGCGGGATTCACGAGCCTTTCGCGCTGCGCTCGATCATCGAAATCGAAAGCGACAATGGCTACATCGGCCTAGGTGAAAGTTACGGCGATGCGCCGGCGCTGTTGATCCAGCAACAACTGCAATCGCAACTGATCGGCCTTGACCCGTTCAATCTCAATCAACTGCGCCGCATCGTCCAGGCCACCGTGGCGGCGAACAAACCCGCGAGCATTGCCGGTGCCGAACTGGCGCCGGGCTCACACGCCAGCAAAGCGGTGAGCAACGCGTATTCGGCGTTCGAAGTGGCGTTCCTGGATTTGCAGGCACATTCGTTGAACGTGCCGTTGGTGGACCTGCTGGGCGGGGCGATCCGCGATGAGATTCCGTTCAGCGCCTACCTGTTTTTCAAGTACGCGCAACACGTCGATTCACCCTATAAGCCAGACAATTGGGGCGAGGCGCTGAATGAAGAGCAGATCGTCGCCCAGGCGCGGCGGATGATCGAGGCTTACGGCTTCAAGAGCATCAAGCTCAAGGCCGGCACGTTGCCGCCGGAGCATGAAGTGTCGTGCATCAAGGCGCTGAAAAAAGCCTTCCCCGGCTATCCGCTGCGCATCGACCCGAACGGCAACTGGTCACTGGAAACCTCGATTCGCATGGCCGAGCTGCTGGGCGATGACCTGCAATATTACGAAGACCCGACGCCGGGCCTCGACGGCATGGCCGAGCTGCACAAACGCACCGGTTTGCCGCTGGCGACCAACATGGTGGTCACCGATTTCGACGAGTTCCGCCGTAGCGTGGCGTTGAACAGCGTGCAGATCGTCCTCGCCGATCACCATTACTGGGGGGGGCTGCGTGACACTCAGGCGCTGGCGAAAATGTGCGACACCTTTGGTCTCGGCGTGTCGATGCATTCCAACTCGCACCTGGGCATCAGCCTGATGGCGATGGCGCATGTGGCGGCGGCGGTGCCCAATCTGGATTACGCCTGCGACACCCATTACCCGTGGCAGGAGCCGGATGAAGAAGTGATCAAGGGCGGCAAGCTGCCGATTGTCGATGGCTGCGTGAAAATCACCCGTGCACCCGGGCTGGGCCTGGAACTGGATCAGGATCAGCTCGGCAAGTTGCATGATCAATACTTGACCTGCGGCATTCGTCAGCGCGATGACGTGAAACAGATGCAGCGCTACAAACCGGACTGGAAAGCGCTTAAACCGCGGTTTTGAATGCGCTCAGCAAACGCTCGATCTGTGCCTGCTCCCAGCCGCTGAGCAAACTCACCGGGTCGGTGCCGTAACGTTGCCAACTGTCGAAGCTGCCCTCGCGGCCATCCGGGCTCTGGCAATGCTGGCAGTGGCGCAGGTGGGTGCCGTCGACATCGAGGGTCAGGCGCCAGCCCTCGATATCGACCTGCACCACGCCGGGCTCGGCCGGTTCGCCCGATAGTCGCAGCGGGCGAACCTCCAGCGCGGCATCACGCAACAGCTGGTAAATCTCACGGGCGGTCAAGGGCGGCACAGCGGTCTCCGGCAAGTAGGTGTGTCGGTGGTGTTTGCGTGGTTTACGGCGAAATGATCCCGTGATCGATCGCGTATTTCACCAGCGCCGCCGGTTTGTCGATGTTGAGTTTGCGGCGGATGCTCAGGCGATGGGTTTCTACGGTGCGCACGCTGATGTCCAGGTCGCGGGCCATTTCCTTGTTGTTCATCCCTTGCGCCATTTTGTACAGCACCTGACTTTCACGGGGCGTCAGCTCGTTGTCGGTACTTTTATCGGCGATGAGCCGCTGGGCGATTTCAGCGCTGTAGAACGTCCCGCCGCTGGCAATGGCTTCGATAGCCGCAATGATTTCCCGTGACGGCGCATTCTTCAGCACATAGCCGCTGGCACCTGAGCGAACGGACTCACTCACGTATTCGTAATTGTCGTACATGCTCAGCACCAGCACTTTGAGCGACGGGTACTGGCTGCGCAGCAACCGGGTCAGCTCCAGGCCGTTCATGTCTTTGAGGCTGATATCGACCAGCAACAGATCCGGCTGACAGCGCCCGACCATCTCTATGGCGTCCGCGCCATTCTCGGCTTCGCCGACCACTTCCAGCGGGGCCATGACAGACAGCAGCGCCTTGATCCCGTCGCGGACCAAAGAGTGATCGTCGACCAGGGCGACGCGGATCGGGGAGGGCAGGTTCATCACGAGTATTCACTCTTATTGTCAGGTCAGCGTTTTGCGCCGGGCATTTTCATCGGCAGCAGCACGTCCAGCTCACTTCTTCCCGGCATCGAGATCAGGTCGAATCGACCGCCAAAATGCTCGACACGCTCACGGATATTGCGCAGGCCAATCCCGGCATGACGCCGTTCGACCTGGGCGACGTTGAAGCCGACACCGTCATCGACCACCGTCAGCCGTATGGATTCTTCAGACCCGTGCAGGTTGATGGAAACGTTTTTCGCCTGTGCATGGCGTTCAATATTGGTCAGGCCTTCCTGGACGATGCGGAACAGCGAGACCGCCGCGCCATCGACCAGGTGGCAGTCGAATTCGTTATCGTTGTAGGTCACCGTCAGCCCGCTGCGCTGCTCGAACTCCTCGGCAAGTTGACCGATGGCCGCGGACAGGCCCAGGGTGTCGAGCAAGGAGGAGCGCAGGTCGTGGGAGAGGCTGCGAACCTCGCCAATCGCGTCTCCCAGCCGCTCCGTGGCCTCTCTCAAAATACTCAAGCCTTTGTCCTGTCCATTCTCCAGGACATGGCTGGCCAGTTCGAACTGGAACTTGATGGAGACCAGGACCTGACTGATGCCGTCGTGCAACTCTCGGGAAACCCGCGAGCGTTCTTCTTCTTGCAAACTGACGATGCGCTGGGTCAGGCGTTGCAGTTTTTTGTCGGCCAGACGGTGTTCGCTGACATTCAGGGTCATGCCGCTGGCAAACACGAACAGCACGGCCACGAGCGCTACGGCGGCAATCGCCAGCATGGTTTTGCGAATGCCCATCGCCACTTCGTCTCGGGCCTGCTGAGTGGCGCGTTCAACGTCTTCAAGGTAGATGCCGGTGCCGAGCATCCAGCCCCAGCGATCCAGCATCACCACGTAGGCGAGTTTGTCGGTCACCTCGCCAGAGGAGGGTTTGTTCCAGGCGTAGCGCTGAAAACCTTCGCCGGATTGCGCGCTCTTGAGCAAGGCCTGGATCACCGGCAGGCCGTGCGGGTCTTTCATGTCCCACAGATACTGACCCACCAGATCCGATTGCCGCGCGTGCATCAGGCTGCGACCCTCGCGGTCGTACACGAAGAAGTAGCCATTGATGCCGAAGCTGAGCTTGCGCAGTTCTTCCAGCACTTGCTGCTGGGCGCGCGCGTCACCGTGGCCGTCGTCGTACAGCGGCGCGATCAGGCTCTGGGCCATTTCCACGTAGTTTTTCAGTTCGGCGCGCTTGCTGGCCAGAATGCTGTCTTCGATCAGCTGCGCCTGTTGATCGCCCAGTTGACGGTTCAGGGAAATCACCAGCGCACAGATGACTGCGATCGCCAGCACCAGCGGCAGAATCCCGAGCGCGACGATTTTGTGTTTGAGCTGCATCTGGGCTCCTGAGGACTTTGTAGGAGCGAGCTTGCTCGCGAAGGTCGTCAATGAAAACGCGTGTTGGCTGGATTTACGCGTTGTTCTTGAGTCCATCGCGAGCAAGCTCGCTCCTACAGGGACGGCATTAGGCGAAGGCGGGCATCATATGCCAAAGAGATGCGCGTCCAGTAGCGCTGCTGGACGGAATGACCTGTGGTTGGGAAGTCAGCGAGTTGAAAACACAAACCCCTGTGGGAGCCAGCCTGCTTGCTCCCACAGGGGTATTGCATTTCAGCTGCGAGATCAGTGGTCTCTACGTAGAACTACGTAGAGACCACGTACGTAGTAACGCGGATTTATTTGTGGACGGCATGCGCGGATATTGGGCCAGCTCCGCACAGCGGACACAATTATAAAAATTACCGCCGCAGTCACTGGCTGTCGGCAGGAGACACGCTATGCCCCGTCTGGCTAAACACCTCGCCTGGTTTGCCGTGGCTGTTCTGGGAGCGTTTGCGCTGAGTGTCGTGGCCCTGCGCCGCGGCGAAGCGATCAACGCCCTCTGGATCGTAGTCGCAGCCGTCGCCATCTACCTCGTTGCTTATCGCTACTACAGCCTGTTCATCGCCAACAAGGTGATGCAACTCGACCCCAATCGAGCCACCCCCGCTGTCCTCAATAACGATGGTCTGGACTACGTACCGACCAACAAACACGTACTGTTCGGTCACCACTTCGCGGCCATCGCCGGCGCAGGTCCGCTCGTCGGTCCGGTTCTGGCGGCGCAGATGGGCTACTTGCCCGGCACGCTGTGGCTGATTGCCGGCGTGGTGCTGGCCGGTGCGGTTCAGGACTTCATGGTCCTGTTCATGTCCACCCGCCGCAACGGTCGCTCCCTGGGCGATATGGTCCGTGAGGAAATGGGCCGCATCCCCGGCACCATCGCGCTGTTTGGCTGCTTCCTGATCATGATCATCATCCTCGCGGTGCTGGCGTTGATCGTGGTCAAAGCCCTGGCCGAAAGCCCGTGGGGCATTTTCACGGTGATGGCGACCATCCCGATCGCGATGTTCATGGGCATTTACATGCGCTACATCCGTCCGGGTCGTATCGGTGAAATCTCCGTCATCGGCGTATTGCTGCTGCTCGGCTCGATCTGGCTCGGTGGGCAGATTGCTGCCGATCCGGTCTGGGCCAAGGCCTTCACTTTCACGGGCATCCAGATCACCTGGATGTTGATCGGCTACGGTTTCGTTGCTGCGGTACTGCCGGTGTGGCTGATCCTGGCACCGCGTGACTACCTCTCCACGTTCCTGAAAATCGGCACCATCATTGCCTTGGCGATCGGCATCCTGATCACCATGCCTGACCTGAAAATGCCGGCATTGACCCAATTCATCGACGGCACCGGGCCGGTATGGAAGGGCGGTCTGTTCCCGTTCCTGTTCATCACCATCGCCTGTGGCGCGGTGTCGGGTTTCCATGCGCTGATTGCTTCCGGCACCACGCCGAAGTTGCTGGCGAGTGAGGGTCATGCTCGCTACATCGGTTACGGCGGCATGCTGATGGAATCCTTCGTGGCCATCATGGCGATGGTCGCCGCTTCGGTAATCGAGCCGGGCGTGTACTTCGCCATGAACAGCCCGGCGGCCATTGTCGGCGCCGACGCTGTGTCGGTTGCGCAGACCGTCAGCAGCTGGGGTTTCCTGATTACCCCGGAAGCCCTGCAAGCGGTGGCCAAGGACATCGGTGAAACCACCATCCTGGCCCGCGCCGGCGGTGCTCCGACCCTGGCAGTCGGTATCGCGCAGATCCTGCACAACATTCTGCCGGGTGAAAACACCATGGCGTTCTGGTACCACTTCGCGATCCTGTTCGAAGCGCTGTTCATCCTGACCGCGGTGGACGCCGGCACCCGTGCCGGACGCTTCATGCTCCAGGACTTGCTCGGCTCCTTCGTGCCGGCGCTGAAGCGTACTGATTCCTGGACCGCCAACCTGATCGCCACCGCCGGTTGTGTGGCGATGTGGGGTTACCTGTTGTACCAGGGCGTGATCGATCCGCTGGGCGGCATCAACACCTTGTGGCCGCTGTTCGGTATCTCCAACCAGATGCTGGCCGGTATCGCGCTGATGTTGGCCACCGTCGTACTGATCAAAATGAAACGCCAACGCTACGTCTGGGTCACCATGCTGCCGGCGGTGTGGCTGCTGATCTGCACCGTTACCGCAGGCTTCATCAAGCTGTTCGATGCCAATCCGGCCATCGGTTTCCTCGCGCTGGCCAGGAAATACAGCGATGCACTGGCCAACGGTCAGGTGCTTGCCCCGGCCAAAAGCATCGAGCAGATGCAGCACGTGATCTACAACGCGTACACCAACGCAACGCTGACTGCGCTGTTCCTGTTCGTAGTCTTCAGCATCCTGTTCTTTGCCCTCAAGGTCGGTATCGCCGCCTGGGGTACCAAGGAACGCACGGATAAAGAAGCGCCATTCCAGGCCATACCGGACGCTTGATCGAGGATTGCGAACATGTTCAATGACCTGAGTCGCCTCGGTAAATACCTCGGTCAGGCCGCGCGCCTGATGGTCGGCATGCCCGACTACGACAACTACGTCGAGCACATGCAGAGCAAACACCCGGACAAGCCGGTGATGAGTTACGAGGTGTTCTTCCGGGAGCGCCAGGAAGCTCGTTACGGCAGCAAGGCCGGGCCGAAGTGCTGTTGACCCGGTTGTCGGCTTAACAGCAATCCCTGTGGGAGCTAGCCTGCTAGCGATGACGGCTGAACATTCAACATCCTTGTTGATTGACAGTCCGCCATCGCTAGCAGGCTAGCTCCCACAGTTGTTTTGTATGCAGCAACTTTCAGGGTTTACGTTCGATAATGGTTCGCGCGGGCTCATTGCGACAAATCAGTTGATCCCGGTAATGGTCACAAATCGCTTTCAGCACATCGGCCGCGCAGGCCCCGCTTATCCTTCTATCAATGGCAAAACTCGCCACGTCTCCTTTCAGTTGAATATCCACCCCTGACACTGTCTCCAGTCGCTGTTTGATCTCCCCAAGCGTCCAGGGCTTATCCTTGAAAATAATACTGTCGGCCGGATAGTGGTTATTCAGCCACCCATAGATGCCGCCCAATACAGCGAAGCAAGTCAGCAGGCACAGCAGGGGAGGCGGCAACTTCAAGTGGACTTTGTCATAGATGATTTCCGTGAGCGCTTGCCAGAATTTCAGGTGAAAGGACAAACCAAGGCCCAGAAGCAGCAAGATCGCGGCAGCGATCATCGCCACCATCAAACCCGTCCGGTCAAGGTCCGATAATTCTTCAAGGCATGTGAAGTTCATGACCTTCACCTCTGTGCTGGCGAGAAGTAAAGAACGCGCAGTTGAATATCCTTTCTGTAATTGATCTGGACATAACCGCGACCCAGTTCAACCTTGCTCTCGGTATCCCACTGGAGGGTATGCGGCTCTTTTTTTCCGAGGAAAATCGCTTCCAGTTCGCCGCTGTATTTGTGTGCCACGTCCTGAATCACGGCATCCAGCTGCTTGATCGGCGCTTCTGCTATTTGCGGGGCTGCGCGAAACAGGCTGGCGCGGGCCATGACGGGCAAACTGCGCTCTATGAATTTTTGCTCGCTCAGAGGCGTGACGTTGCCTGTTTTTACGAACTCGAGATAACGACTGAAAATATCCGGTGCGACGTCTAACTGGGCCTGCTGAGTATTAGTTCCCAGCCTCGGGTTGGTCAGCACATCTGGATTGGCGCCGATACCGGCGAAAGAGATCTCGCAGATACTGGCCTTTGCGTACATGAATACACCACAGGCACCACTCGTGCCGTAGGCTTGATAGTCCCGGCTGCTGAACTCGCACTCGCAGGTTTTGACATCGGCCAGAGCGTTGCTTGCAACCGATGCAGCAAGAAGGAGCCCGCCAAGCAATCCGGCGGATAATCTCGGATATAAAAGCATAGGAAGGTCGACCTCATTTCATGTAGAGGAAGATGCGTTGTGTTGAGCGTAGCGGGAGGCTGAAATCTTTGCCTGTGCAGGGAAGGGCATTCAATCGCGGGTTACGGCAATTCCTCCCATTTGACATCGGTCAAACCGGACTTTTCAGCGTGGTCGAGCAGGTTCGCATGATTGCCCTGAGCGTTGTCTGCCCCATACAAAAGGCCCACGCCTGCGTGCAGACACGCGTAATACCACGCATCTTCATCGGTCATGTGAGTGTCCGGCTGGACAAACATTCGACGCGAGTGATTCAAACAGTAGGTGATTTCAAAATGCCGAGAGCGCATCAGCCAATTCTCCAGGTGATGCGGCTCGGACATTAGTGGCTTAGTGCCAGTTCCCTTTTATTTTTCGGGCGTCTTCCTGACACTGCAAAACGCGGAGGGTATTTTTGTCCTGAGAAAGCGCTCCATTTGTTGAAGTTCCTCATGCGCCGTAACAAGCGGCCAGAACAATGAGCGCAAGAAAACAGATCAACTGAACGCAATAGAAGGCAAACCGAACCGCCACGAACGCATCGGTTTGTACGTGGGCTACGTGAACCAGCGACTGGCAAACACGAGCGATCAGGACGAGTGTGGACAAGTAGTTCACTGCAGCGCTGTTGACCCCAAGGGCTGAAATCACGAGCACGATGGCGCCAAAGACAGGCAGGTTTTCCACACAATTGGCATGTGCTCTCATCCCGCGCCGATACCAGTCCTCGCCATCGACCTGATCGCTGCGGAAAGAGGCAATCGGAACATTCGAAAACAGGATTCTGATCCAGCGATACACCCCGACGGTTGCCATCAACAGCAGCAAAGTCCAGGTCGCAAACCCAAGCAACATCCACATCGGTATCGTCATGGCGGCGATCCTCGATCAATCATTTTCAGCACGTCATTCCCCAGCCGCGCGACCGATGTGTGGTCGGCCGCGCCCTGTCGATCAATGGCTCATGATGGGGGCCAGTGCGGCCTGAATCCTGGACATCTGTGCGGGTGTTGTCATGCGCGAAAGCAGCCGGCCAAAGTGTGGATGCTGCACGCCCGAGATAATGTATTGCCAACGGTAGGCGCTCAGCACGCAGGCTTTGATTTGCGCTGTCTCATCGGCACTGAGCAATCGTGAGACATTTCCAATGAAGTAGTCAGCGTCGGATGCCGATTGTGCCTGCAGGAGGGTGTCGACGGCTGCCACCAGAGCTATCAGATCGTTGACTGCCTGGTCGCGCTCGGCCGACAAGAGTTTCGCGTGCTCCGCCTCCCACTCCAGCTCATCGAGTACGACGTGCCGGCTTTCATCCATCCAGTGATATTTGAAGACATCCTTGAAGAGTGGGCACAACTCCTCGCGCGGGGCGATGCTTTTTACGTAGTGCGTCTGAACAAACAGTTCGATATGACAGGTCAACGCCAGCACCGACCAGGTGCTGGACGCAAGTACCGCGCGCGCCACATCGTTGGGATCGGCAACTTGCCGATATCCCGCTGGCATTTGCGAACCGATCATCGTCTCTACGCGCCGGAACAGCTCCTGGTGCTTGATCTCGTCGTTGGAAAATCGCACCAGCGCTTCAAGTGCGAGCTGATCGTCAAAGACATGGCCCCGACCTTGATCGAGCATTTTGGCACTGATAAAACGTTCGACCAGGCCAAAGATAAATGCATAGGTTCGGCCCTGAATTTGACTGAGCAGGCGCGCCTCGTCGGCGTTGAGAAAGGTCAGGCGGTCGATCTGGGAGAGTCCGTCGGGCAAGAATTTGCGCGAGAAGTCGAAACGTCGGTCCTGGAGCAAATCGCGATCGATCTGCCATTCCGCTTTCTTTGATGATCTGACAATTTGGGCATATCGGTCGGCGTTGCCCGAGACTGAGCCGGGTCTGGTAGCGACGGTGTTCATAGTGATCTCCTGCTTTCCTGGTCGAATTGGAACGGGGCAATTACGGGAACGTCGGAGCCAATGACCCCTGGGTGAAGCCTCTGGGGGGAGCGTCACGATCACTGAGTCGACGTTGGTGCTAATCTAGGCCTCGCAGTTCAGGCGAAGAATGACCGGCGCGCCTGATTACATGCTCCGGACTCCGGAAAGGAGGGCTGGCAATTGTTGGATGCACTTTCTGATGTCTTGCGTGTGATTCGGCTGTCTGGAGGGGTTTTTCTCGAGGCGGAATTCACTGCGCCCTGGTGCATCAACGGAAGGCTCTCTGCGGACGACTGCAAACCGTTCCTGGCGACGCCTCGACATGTCATTGCGTCGCATTTTGTCGCCGCGGGGCACATGCAATTAAGAATCGACGGTGGCGCGACTGTCGATGTGCAGGCAGGTGAACTCATTCTGCTTCCTTGCAATGATGTTCATACTTTTGGCAGCGACCTGAGCATTGCGCCCATGCATGCGCGCGAAGTTGTCCAGCCGCCGGAAGTCGGCGGCATTTCACGAATCAAGTACGGCGGAGGCGGCGAGGCCACGCAGTTGTTGTGTGGATTCCTCGGCTCGGACACACCCTTCAGTCCTTTGCTTTCATCGCTGCCATCCTTATTGAAACTGGACGTGCGCGCGACTGCATCGGGAGCCTGGATTGAAAGCTCGTTCCGTTTCGCTGTCAGTGAGATTGCGGCGGGGCGCGTCGGCTCGACAACGATCATCGCCAAGCTATCCGAACTGCTATTCGTCGAAGCCGTCAGCCAGTATGTCGCGAACCTCCCCGCTGAGCGGCGCGGGTGGCTGGCAGGTTTGCGGGATCCGCATATCGGGCGCGCATTGGCGCTGCTCCATGCTCGTCCAACCGAGCGCTGGACTGCAGACGCCCTGGCGCTTGAAGTGGGTATGTCGCGCTCGGTTTTTGCGGAGCGATTCACGGCATTGGTCGGACAGCCACCGATGCAATACCTGACGCTGTGGCGTATGCACGTGGCGGCTCAACAGCTGCGTGAAGGTCGCGGCAATGTGGCGCAGATTGGCTTTGCAGTGGGCTACGAATCCGAAGCGGCGTTCAGTCGTGCATTCAAACGCCAGTTTGGTACATCACCCGGCACTTGGCGCAGACAATCTGCGTGATCCACGGGACAGCGATAATGTCGTGAGGGGGCATCAGGGCGCGCTAATTGATTTGCACAATGACCGGCCCTTCCGTGACGACCGGTGGGAACGTATGGATGTGCGAGGCGTTCTTCTCAATCCATTCGCGTGCGACTTTCATGCTCTCATCGGTGCCAGCCTTGTCCGTGCAAACCGTTATCGATATACCGCCATCACCGAGAGGCAGCAGTGTGTAGCTGGCGAGGCCAGGTACTTTGCGCAGGGCCGCCTCGACGTCGGCCTTTTGCTCTTCAAGAAAATCGAAAAGTTTTTTTGCGTCACGACCCGAGTAGGTTCTTATGACCGCGTACATGGTCATCTCCTTTGCGAGTTACCGTCTTGATACCCGTCCGGATTCGCGGGTGGCCGCTATCACTTGGATTTCAGTTCGTCCTTATCTATTCAGCTTAGTCAAACGCCGGTGACAAGCGAAAGGCCACGACCACCGGCAGCTCCCGGCCCAGAGCCGCGGCGGTCGATCAATCAGGAGGCGGGGAGCAGGCCTTTCTGTCTGGCGACATGAGTCGCCAGTGCGTCCATCAAGTCCGGGGACAGGCAGTCATAGGGCTCCAGGCCGATCGAGCGAAGACGCTCACGGATGGCCTTCATTTGTGCGGGCGGTGTGCCGGTTTCGATGATGGAGGACACGAACGCCGCGAAGCCCGGTGGCGCCCATCCGCTCTGGGGTGAGAGCTCGGTGTGGACGAAGTCCAGGCCATAAAAGGCGTGGTCCTTGTTTTCGATGCGCCCGAAGAGGTGAGCGTGGCACTGTTTGCAGGCGTGGCGCTGGATGGTGGCGGTTTCGTCGACAATGGCCAGTTTTTCGCCGTGGGCCGTGACGCTGACCTTATCCCGGGGTACCACGGCAATGACGGCGAATATCGCATTTTGCGGTTTCCAGCATTTGCTGCAGCCGCACGCGTGGTTATGCAGGGTTTGCGCGTCGATCTTGACCTCGACCTTGTCGTTCGCACACAGGCATTGCAGGGTGCCACCTGTGAAATTCGCGGCGGCGGGCTGGAAACCATTGTCCAGTACAGGGTGAAGTTTCAAGGTGCTCATGTTGACCTCCTTCGATGCGACCCTCAGTTCTATGTGCAGATCAAGAGTAGCGCGCTGTTCGAAGCGTTTACTCTTGGTCGGCAGGCACTACCTTCCAGCTGTCATCCGGGTCAAAACGCTTCATTGACCGCGCCAGTTTCTCACCCTCGGCGCCCAGGTCTTTCTCGAACACCTGGCCTTCATGGCTGATCATGAAACTCATGACCCCGGTGTCAGCGTATTTCGCCGGCCAGGCGATCAGTGCAAAGCCACGGCTCATCTTGTCACCCATGAGGTAGCTGTAGGCGCCGCCAGGTGCCGAAGGGCCTTGGCCATCAAGAATACGGAAGTGGTAACCGTGCCAGTCTTCGCCGGCAATGGTTTTGCCGAACGAGGACCCCAACGGGCTGATCTGATCGCTGTCGTCGTTGGCCCAATAGAGACCGTCGTGCTTGCCGGCGGCGCTGAAGATTTTCTGCGCATACTCGAGTGCGCCGTCACCGTCACGGTCCACTGACGAATAGTCCATCTGGGCGTCGTGATAAGTCCGTACGGATTGCAACGCCGCAAGTTCGTTGCGGCCAATTCGACGGGCACGGATTTCGGCCTGGCCGGCCTTGATGTCGAAGCGCCAACCTTTCTCGACCTTGACCATGGGTATCGGCAGTGTCCAGTGGTCGCTGCCGACCGACAGAAGCGCCTTGCGGTCACTGGTTTTTTCAATGGAATGTTGCTCGCGGTATTGCTTCAAAAAAGCATCCACATCACTGCGCTGAACCCCTTCACGGGGTATGTAGCTGTGCCATTCTTTACCCAGCAACTCTGTCAGGCGCGACTGATCGGCGTGCTCTGTACCCAGGGCTTCGACGAACGCTTGAGCGGCCTTTTCCGGCGTTCGAAATGTCTGCTGTGCCGCAACAACGCACGACCACGCCACGCCGGCAACCATCGCCAATACCTGGGGGAACACACCCATGAGTGACTTTATTCGAGGATTGTTTTTCAACGACGACCCCCTCGTTGACGCGCGGGTGGATTCGACGGCCGACTGATCTGGTGGCCGGCTGATCGCGAAGCACTGGCGCGCTGGGCGGACATCTCGCTGGCCCGGCCACGACTGGCTTGTGCGTTGGACTGGGCCGGTGATCGCGCGCCGGCGAATGCATTGTTGCGGGCACTGCCCGCATTGGCGGATGGCCTTTTTTGCGCCGTGCCCTGTCCGCGCGCCTGAGCAGCCTGGTTCCTCGGTTGCTGGCTCTCTCGAGCGTTTCTGGCGTTACCCTGGCTCCTGTCGGACAACTTCGCTCTGTCCGTGCCTTGCATCCGATTGTTGGTTGCGGACTGGGCTTCGCGCGCTCGATCCCGGGCTTCGCGGTTGCTGGTGGCAGGTTGTTCGAAGCCACGCTTGTCCATGGCACCACGGGCCCGTTCACGAGCCTGGGCGCGCTCGGCATTATCCCCTCGATAGGCCTCACGCTGACTGGCACCGTCCAGTTGTCGGCCGTACTGTTCGCGGCTCTTTCTGTCTCGATAGGGAACACCATCGCGATGAACGGTGTTGTGCTGCCACTTGTTCTGATTATTGGTGATCCGGTTGTTGGCATTGATGTTGTTGTATCGGTTGACGTCGATGTCGATGTCGTTGTTACCCCAGTCACAGTCACCCCACAGCGCGCCGACGATCGCCACACCGGTACCAAACGCCAGTCCGGCCATCAACGCCGAGCCGGGGTAATAGGCTGGCGGTGGCGGATAGTAAACAGGGGGTGACGCGGGATAGGACCAGGTCCCGTATGTGGTGGTCGGGTTGTAACTGGGGACGTACACCACCTGTGGATCGGAGGGCTGAATGATGATGGTGGAAGTGCTGCTGGCAGGCGCAGGAGCCGGAGCCGGAGCCGAAGTGGCGGGTGCAGGTGCCGGTGGCGCAAAGTTCTGGACCGTCACGTTCTGATATTGATTGCTCTGCAGATTGCCTGCCGCTTGCGCCTGATGACGCAGGCGTTGCACGGCCTCCATGGCATCGTCGGGCTGCGCCAGGAAGGCATCTCCCAGACGTTGCACCCAAACGGGATCCTGCCCCAGCGTTGCCAGCACCTGCGGGAAGGCGACCAGCGCCTGTACACTCGGGTCCCACGTCTGGCTCGCCACTTGTTTGACCGCATCGTCACCTTTGGCGTCCGGGTGTGATCTGGACCAGGTCACCGCCTCGGTGACTTCGCCGGGGTACGTGGTGGCCATCAGTACCTGGGCCAGCAGTGGATCCGGGTAAAGCGCAATGGGCGCCAGCATTTGATCCAGCTGCTCCTGATTGAACACGGCATCTTTGACGGCCGCCGTGACGGGCGCGGTTTCAGCACCGTTCGCGGTCGCATCCAATGGCTGCGCCAGACAGGAATATCCGTGTAACAACAGTGCCGCGGACACCGCGAAAAACAATGGAATGCGCATTGGCCCCCCACATGCTCAGGCAGGCTTGAATGGAATGGATCAATGTCAGGAAGGTTAAAGCCGATTTCGCGAGCCAGGCCTCAGCCTCGATGCTGCTCTCTAATGGTAGCAAACATATTTTTGTTGCCATGGATTCACGGCGGCGATTGGCCGAGTGGTCGGCGTGGGTGCGAACCGGGCTGGCGGTATGGGGGCGGCTACCACTCGGTAGGCCACGGGTGCCTGGCAAGTGTTTCGCCGCTACAATGCGTGCCTCGACCGTGACAAACCAGATAAAAAAACATGTCTCTACCTAAACATCACCTGGAGCTGCTCAGTCCCGCCCGTGACGTGAGCATCGCCCGCGAAGCCATCCTGCATGGTGCCGACGCCGTGTATATCGGTGGCCCAAGCTTCGGCGCCCGCCACAACGCCTGCAATGAGGTGAGTGAAATCGCCGGGCTGGTGGAATTCGCCCGTCGCTACCACGCCCGGGTGTTCACCACCCTCAACACGATCCTGCATGACAATGAACTGGAGCCGGCCCGCAAGCTGATCCACGAACTGTATGATGCCGGTGTCGATGCGTTGATCGTCCAGGACCTGGGCGTGATGGAGCTGGATATCCCGCCGATCGAGCTGCACGCCAGCACCCAGACCGACATCCGCACCCTGGCGCGAGCCAAGTTCCTTGACCAGGCGGGCTTCTCCCAACTGGTACTCGCCCGCGAGCTTAACCTGCAAGAGATTCGCGCCATCGCCGACGAGACCGACGCGGCGATCGAGTTCTTCATTCATGGCGCGCTGTGCGTGGCGTTCTCCGGCCAGTGCAATATTTCCCACGCACAGAACGGCCGTAGTGCCAACCGTGGCGACTGCTCCCAGGCCTGCCGTTTGCCGTACACCCTCAAGGACGACCAGGGCCGCGTCGTTGCCTATGAAAAACACCTGCTGTCGATGAAGGACAACAACCAGAGCGCCAACATCCGCGCGTTGGTGGAAGCCGGCGTTCGCTCGTTCAAGATCGAAGGGCGCTACAAGGACATGGGCTATGTGAAGAACATCACGGCCTACTACCGCCAGCGCCTGGACGATGTTCTCGAAGACCGCCCGGACCTGGCCCGCGCTTCCAGTGGCCGCACGGCGCACTTCTTCGTGCCCGACCCGGACAAGACCTTCCACCGTGGCAGCACCGACTACTTCGTCAGCGAGCGCAAGATCGACATCGGCGCCTTCGATTCACCGACCTTCACCGGCTTGCCGGTGGGCGTGGTGGAGAAGGTTGGCAAGCGCGACTTGCAGGTGGTGACCTTCGAACCGTTGTCCAACGGCGATGGCCTCAATGTGCAGATCAAGCGCGAGGTGGTGGGATTCCGCGCCAATATCGCGGAGCCCAGGGGAGAGTTCGACGAAGAGGGCCAGAAGCGCTATCGCTACCGCGTCGAGCCCAACGAGATGCCGGAAGGCATGTACAAGCTGCGGCCCAACCATCCACTGAGCCGCAACCTGGACCATAACTGGCAGCAAGCCTTGCAGAAGACGTCTGCCGAACGTCGTATCGGCCTGACCTGGGTCGCACGGCTGGACGAACAGCGCCTGCAACTCACCGCCACCAGCGAGGAGGGCGTCAGCGCCAGCGTTTCCCTGGACGGCCCGTTCGGTCTGGCCAACAAGCCGGAGCAGGCCCTGGAGCAACTGCGTGACTTGCTCGGTCAACTGGGCACCACCGACTACCACGCCACCGCCATTGAACTGGATGCGCCCCAGGCATTTTTTGTCCCCAATTCGCAGCTCAAGGCCTTGCGCCGCGAAGTGATCGAAGCATTGACCGCGGCCCGCCTGCTGGCCCACCCACGGGGAGGCCGCAAGGCCGAAACCAACCCGCCGCCGGTGTACCCGGAATCGCACCTGTCGTTCCTGGCCAACGTCTACAACCAGAAGGCCCGCGACTTCTATCACCGACATGGCGTGAAGCTGATCGACGCGGCCTTCGAGGCCCACGAGGAAACCGGCGAAGTGCCGGTGATGATCACCAAACACTGCCTACGTTTCTCCTTCAACCTTTGCCCCAAGCAAGCCAAAGGCGTCACCGGTGTGCGCACCAAGGTCGCGCCGATGCAACTGGTGCACGGTGACGAGGTGCTGACGCTGAAATTCGACTGCAAGCCTTGCGAGATGCACGTCATCGGCAAGATCAAGGGACACATCCTCGATCTGCCGCAACCGGGCAGCGTCATGGAACCGATCGTCGGTCACATCAGCCCCGAAGACCTGCTCAAGACCATCCCTCGCGCGCCCCACTGAGCGTGACAGGCGAGCGTGCAGTTGTCCTGTTGCGCTCGCCTGATCGACCCGATTGCGTGTATGGCAGGCCAGAATCTAAATACGAAACTGGCCAACCAGACGACCCAGTCGACTCCCCAGATCCGTGAGACTTCTGGAGGTTTGTGCGCCATTCTTGGCGTCCCCGGCGACTACGTCAGCCGCCTGTGAGATGTGACTCATACTGCGGTTTACTTCTTCGGCCACGGCGTTTTGCTCTTCGGACGCGCTGGCGATCTGAGCGTTCATGTCATTGATGGTGTCGATCAGTTGGCTGATGGCGTCCAGCGACATTCCCGCACGGTTTGCCAGCTCCCCCGTTGTCCGGCCTGTTTCGCTGGAGCGGCCCATTGTGATCATGGCGCCTTGAGTACCTTTTTGCAGCAGGCTGATCATCCCATGGATTTCCTGAGTGCTTTTCTGCGTACGGCTGGCCAGGGCCCTGACTTCGTCAGCGACCACCGCAAAACCACGACCCGCATCGCCGGCCCGTGCTGCTTCAATGGCGGCGTTCAAAGCCAATAGATTGGTTTGCTCCGCGATAGAACGAATGACGTCAACGACACCGGCTATCGACTGCACATCCTTGTTCAGGCTGTCCAGGGACGCGCTGCTTTGGCCGATTTCCTCAATCAACGAATGAATGCTTTCGATGCTCCTGTTGACGACATCCCTTGCCTGCCCACCCACATCGCTGGTTTCCCGTGCTGCGAGCGAAGCACTTTGGGCACTGACGGAAACCTGATGCGCAGCCGTGGACATTTCATGTATGGCTGTCGCCACATGATCGGTCTCCTGGCGCTGACGATCCATGGCCTGCTCTGACCGTTGTGCCTGGGCCGACATCTCTTCGACCAGTGCAGTCAATTGCCCGGTCATCTCAGCGATCTGACGTACAAGGCTATGAATTTTTTCCACAAACAAGTTGAACGAGTGAGCCAAATCGCCCAGCTCATCGTTGCTCGAAACGGGCAAGCGGTGTGTGAGGTCGCCATCTCCAGCGGCGATGTCGTCCAGTTTCTTCTTGATGGCCAGCACAGGTCTCACAATGCTGTTGCCTAGCCAAATGCCAATCAGCGCCACGAATAGCAGCACGCAAACAGCAAGGAAAAGGATGTACGTGGTGTGCTGGCCGATTCGCTTATAGCGCTCGCTGGCGATGGCCTGCACCTGAACCTCAAGATCGTCCAGGTTCACCTGGGTACCCACGATCAGGTCCCATTTATCCAGGTAAACGGTGTAGCCGAGCTTGGGTGTAGGTTTCGGGCTGCTGGGTGTTTGCCATTGATAGCGGAAAAAATGAGTGCCCGTCCTGGCCGCTTCAACCAGTCCCCGAATGACGTATACGCCGTCGGCATCTTTGCTATCGACAAAGCTCTTGCCGATATCGGTGTTCAGATTGGCGGAGAACACGCGAACAGACGAAGAGTCGTAGCCGTAAAAGTAGTTTTGTTTATCAAAACTCAGCGTACGCAGAATCTTGACGGCCTGATCCCGAGCGTTGGAATCCCCATATCCGGAAGCGTCGTAGATCGGCTGAATCGATGCCTGGGCAATTTCCATATAGTGCTTGAGCGAAGTTTTTCGCTCATTGATCAAGAGGTCGCGCGTCTGCTCGACTTCCTCGGATGCCAGCTTTTGCAAAACCCAAAAGGTGATACCGCTGATCACTGCAGCCAGCAAAAGGCCAGGGATGATCGTCAGAAGAATGATTTTGCTGCGAAGACTTAGCATCACGATGAGTTTCACCTCACTCAAGAGATTTTATTGTTTTCCACCCCTTTTTATTTCGGCCAAGGCTGGCTAAACGTCGCGTAAAAGGCGGGGGTGTTTTTGGGTTGAAGCCGTTGGGTCTGGAGAGACTGAAAGGTCTCCCGTCGTCAAAAAATTATAAATGATCGATCGATCAATAGCAGTCTACGCTCATCCCGAACGGCTTGTCGATGGTCGGTAAACGGCGGTGGAAGAACCTGTCGTGTCATTGACCCAAGAGGAAACGTTGACCAGGCCCGGGGTCTTTTGCGCTTGACGCAACATGACGTTGCGTCCTGCCCATATTCTCTGGAGGGGGAGTGCCGCCTATTTTGTTGACCTGACAAACATCAATGCGAGTGATCTTTCCTTGGAGAGTCACCGCTGTCGAATCTCAGGAGTTTATGGAATGGGCGCTTCTACAAGTAGTACAGCAACGACGATACAAAAAACTTCAATGACCAGAGGGCTGGTGCTTCTGTTCGCGTTTTGTTGCGGAGCCATCGTGGCCAACATCTATTACGCACAACCGATCATCAGCTTGATCGCCCCGGATATCGGCATGTCGAATGGCAGCGCGAGCTTTATTGTTTCGCTGACTCAGATTGGCTATGCACTCGGATTGTTTTTCCTGGTGCCCTTGGCGGACCTGGTAGAAAACCGCCGACTGATGGTCGCGACGATCGTGATTACGATCTTCAGCCTGGTCGCCGCCGGTCTGGCCAAGCAGCCGAGCGTGTTTCTTGTCGTCTCGGCACTCATCGGTTTCAGCTCGGTCTCCGTGCAAATGCTTATCCCGTTGGCTGCGCATCTGGCTCCGGAAGAATCTCGCGGCCGGGTGGTTGGCGGGATCATGGGGGGCTTGCTGCTAGGGATTCTGCTTGCGCGGCCGCTGTCGAGCCTGGTGGCTGATCATTTCGGCTGGCGAGCCGTGTTTATCGGGGCGGCTGCCTTGATGCTCATCATCTCCATCGTGATCGCCATGACCATGCCCAAGTGGCAGCCGGCCCATCGGGCGTCGTACGGTCAACTGCTGATGTCCCTTGGGCAACTGTTTTGCCGCGAGCCGGTATTGCGTCAGCGTGCGCTTTATCAGGGGCTGATGTTTGCGGCGTTCAGTTTGTTCTGGACTGCGGTGCCGCTGGTATTGAGCCGTGAGTTTGGCCTCACGCAAAGTCAGATCGCGATGTTCTCCCTGGTTGGCGCCATCGGTGCAGTCGCCGCGCCTATAAGCGGTCGACTCGCTGATGCCGGACACACTCGACGTGCCTCACAGTTGGCCATGGTGCTGGGCGTTGTGAGCTTCCTTCCGGCCTTCATCAATCCCCTTTACGGTGTGATTGGTTTGGCGGTTACCGGTATCGCGCTGGATTTTGCGGTGCAGATGAACATGGTGCTGGGCCAACGAGCCGTCTACGCCCTGGGCACGGCGAACAGAGGTCGTCTGAATGCGTTGTACATGATCAGTATCTTCATTGGCGGCGCAATCGGTTCCTCGGTGGCCAGTTCGCTTTATGAACACGCCAGCTGGTTGGCTGTTGCAGCGGTGGGTAGCGCTTTGTCACTGATCGCTCTGGTCGCCTTTTCGATGGTTTCTCGTCGAGCCGGGCAGGCTCAATGAGACTCCGCAGCAGTCAAGGAGTGTCATGGACAAGTTGCTCTCGTTGAAGATGTTCGTCCAGGCTGTGGACTCGAAGGGCTTTTCTTCTGCCGCTCGGCAGTTGGGCCTGGCGACGTCTTCCGTGACCCGGATGATCGATGGGCTGGAGTCGGAACTGGGGGCGGTTTTGCTTAACCGCTCCACGCGTCAGATATCGTTGTCAGATGCCGGGGCCGCCTACTACTTGAAAGCGCGGGAGGTATTGAGCGCAGTAGCCGAAGCGGATGCTTCAGTCACTGACCGTGGGGAAGTGCCCGCAGGGCATCTTCGTATTTCCGTCCCGGTGGCGTTTGGACGTCGTCTGATTGCGCCTCATATCGCCTCGTTTTTGAAGCGTTACCCGCAACTCGTGCTGGACATGACGCTGTCTGACGACATTGTCGAATTGCTGGGCGAGCGCGTCGATCTGTCGATCCGATTGGGCTCGGCAGCAGCGATGGATGGTGTCGTCAGTCGTCCCGTCGGCCATTTCAGACGTCGGGTGGTTGCCAATGCTGAGTACCTGAAGACCCATGGCTTCCCTGAACATCCCATGGACCTCTTGCGGCATGAATGCATGCGCTTCAGTTACGGCCCAAAGCAACAGGTCTGGACTTTCCTGAACGACGGTGAAGAGACTCGGGTACCCGTGGAGGGGCGCTTTAAAAGCAACAATGCGGAGGTTTTGCGGGAGGTCGCGCTGGCCGGCGGCGGGGTGGCTTTGTTACCTGACTGGCTCGTCGATGATGATATTGGGGGTGGTCAATTGACGTCGTTGTTCGAGTCATTTGTTGTCAATCCGAACGATGCGAGTTCGGCCATCTCTGCGCTGTATCTCCCCAATCATCGTGGCTCCCGGCGCGTCAATGCGTTTATCGATTTCATCAGCGAATTGCTGGGGCCTGAAGGCTTGTCGCAGAGCTGATTGCGCCTGATAAATCGGGTTCATAGCCAGCGCATTCTTTTGTTTTGTATGATGCCTCGATGAAGCTCTAGTGAGGCGTTATGCAAGACTCAAAAAATGTGGACGAGAAAGAGCCTGGAAAATCAGCCGACTCCGAAGGCCTCGTCAAGTCGACGACTCGACGCCTTTCGCCAGAGGTCAGGGAAAAGCAGATTGTGCAGAAAGCCATCGAGCATTTTGCAACGTGCGGATTCTCGGGGAGTACCCGTGAGCTGGCGCGACAACTTGACGTTACCCAACCCTTGCTCTATCGATATTTTCCTAGCAAAGAGGCCTTGATAGACCGTGTCTACGAGGAGGTCTATCAGTGGGATACCGAGTGGGAGGCGATCATCAAGGATCGTTCGGAACCCCTGCAGCCTCGCCTGGTTCGTTTCTATACTTCATACGCAAGCGTGATTCTGCGGCGAGAATGGATTCGTATCTTCGTATTCGCCGGGCTGACACGTGAAGGCATCAACGATCGGTATCTGGCTAAATTGCGTGAGCGCGTCTTCATTCCTGTCATTGCAGAAATTCGCCATGCTCATGGATTGGCGCCGTCCTCAGGTGAAACGATCAATGAAAAAGAGCTTGAGCTGATCTGGAGTTTGCATGCCAGCATTTTCTATATCGGCGTGCGCAAATGGATTTACGATCTTCCAGTGACTGAGGACATTGATGCGCAGATCGAGCAGATGGTCGATGCGTTCCTTAACGGCAGTCCCCACGTCCTGCAGCAACTCGATAACGACCTCGGCGAGAATTGATCGGCTTCGGTCCGAGTGAATTGTTCCCCTTTTCCTGCCCCCTGATCTCCTGCTTCGACCCTCTTTTTTGTCGACCACTCATCACCTGTTTCAGCCTTCAGCTGAGCGGGTGGCGAGGGTCGTTATCGCGTCTGTTTGCCCTGCAAAAGCCCTTTCCCAACGCCTGAAGCGTGTTCTCTTTCAGCGACGCCGCGACGTCGTTCCGGTCAGTCCTGCGAAAATTTGATCCTCCAGCTATTGCCTTCAATTTCGTCAGGTCGTATTGTTTATCAAGTGATAAATAAATACAAAAACAGTTGGAGGCACCATGCACGTCCTGAAGCTCGCTCATTACTCGATCCGGTCGTTCGACTTGGAGAGGTCCAGTCGATTCTATGAAAGGGTGCTCGGTTTCAAGCCTGGCTACCGGCCGCCGTTCGATTTTCCTGGCGTCTGGTTGTACATGGGAGGGGATGAGGAAGACTTTGGCACCGTCCACATTATCGGGATTGATCCCTCCAACCCCGAAGGTCTGAAGAAGTACCTTGGTGACAAGGACATCCCGCTGACCGGCACTGGGACTGTCGACCACATTGCGTTTCTGGTAACCGGCCTGGTTGAGTTCTGGAACGTCTTCAAGACCGAGGGCATTGCCTGGCGCGATCGCACCGTTCCGAGCCTCGGCCTGCATCAGGTGTTCATCGAAGACCCGTCTGGCGTCACCATCGAGCTCAACTTCCCGGCCTCCGAAATTGAAGCAGTCGGTTCTTACACCGCCCATGCGGCAGCGACTGCGGGAGTACGCTCATGATCGATTCATTGAACAAACCCCGCGCCATTGTCGTGGGCGGCTCGCTGGGTGGTCTGTTTGCAGCCAATATGCTGTTGCGCAAAGGTTGGGATGTCGAGGTCTTCGAACGCGTTCCGGATGAGCTTGCCGGGCGTGGCGCAGGCATCGTTACACACCCTGAATTGTTTGAAGCGATGGCCGCAGCGGGAATTCCCCTCGATGCATCCGTAGGTATCGATGTGCGTTCACGGGTCACGCTGGCCCAGGACGGTGATGTCGTACTTGAGAACGTGCTCCCACAGACGTTGACCGCCTGGGGGAAGATGTATCAGGTGCTTCGCGCCGCATTTCCGGACTCGCTGTATCGCTGCGGTGGTAGCGTCGTCTCCGTTGAAAGCACTGAAACTCATGCCAGCGTCACATTGGCTGATGGTACGACTCACCAGGCAGACGTCGTTATCGCGGCGGATGGATTTCGTTCGACGATTCGCCAGCATTTTTTACCTGACGTGCACCTGCAATATGCCGGCTATATCGCCTGGCGTGGGTTAGTGGATGAAAGTGTCCTGTCTGACTCTGCCCACGCAGCCCTGTTCGATAAATTCGCGTTTTGCTTGCCTCCGCACGAACAGATCCTGGGGTATCCCGTTGCGGGGCATTCCAACAGCACCCGTGTCGGGGAGCGTCGTTACAACTTTGTGTGGTACCGCACCAGTGACAATGACGATTTGCGCGATTTGCTGAGGGATGAAAGCGGCAAGCAATTTGAAGGCGGTATCCCTCCGGCGCTGATACGCCGTGACGTGCTCGACACTATGTACGAATCCGCAGAGACCTTACTTGCCCCGCAGTTTGCGGAAGTCGTAAAGAAAGCGGCTCAGCCGTTATTCCAACCGATTTACGATCTGGAAGTACCGAAAATGAATTTCGGACGTGTCGCTTTGCTGGGCGACGCGGCATTTGTGGCGCGTCCCCATTGCGGGATGGGTGTTACCAAGGCGGCCGGTGATGCCTTGGCAATCGTCGAAGCACTTGAGCGACATGCATCCGTGGAAGAGGCATTGGCGGACTACAGCGAGCAACGCTGTCGTTTCGGGGCATCGATTGTTCAACATGCCAGGCATCTTGGTGCCTACATGCAGGCGCAACTGAAGAGTGAAGAAGAGCGCGAAATGGCTGAGTTATACCGGACTCCAGAAGCCGTGATGCGTGAGACCGCAGTGCCGGTGAAGTTTTAATTCAGCCACACGCCCTTTGCAGGAGACAACCATGGAACATGCATATCCGCGAGACGGTGGCCCGGCCATGTCCGCTAATCAGGTTGATGACACACTTCAAAACCCGATTCTCGAAAATCCGCAGTTTCGTGCGCTGGTAAAGCAGCGACGAATATTTTCGTGGAGCATGACGGCGCTTATGCTGGCGGTCTATTTCGGCTTCATTCTTTCCCTGGCCTTTATACCTGCCCGTTTGGGTACACCTATCGTCGAAGGGCAACCGATGACCTGGGGTGTGCCGATTGGCTTTGGAATGCTCGCCTTCACGATTGTTCTTGTTGCTGTCTATGTATGGCGCACTAACACCTGCTACGACCCTGAAATAAAAACAATCATCAGGAGCTTCAACAAATGAAGCGTCTACTCATTGCAATCTCCGCCGTCCTTGCTTCGGTAGCGGTCTATGCGGCCGATGTCCCTGCCGCCGCACAAAAACATAATCCGATTGCCATCGGCATGTTTTTAGCGTTTGTCATTTTCACTCTGTTTGTCACGCGATGGGCTGCACGTAAAAACAATAGCGTTGCCGATCACTATGCAGCAGGTGGAAAAATTACCGGTTTCCAAAATGGTTGGGCAATCGCTGGAGACTACATGTCTGCGGCGTCTTTGCTGGGCATCTCCGCGTTGGTTTTTACCAGTGGTTTCGATGGACTGATCTACTCGATCGGGTTCCTTGCCAGCTGGCCGATCATTCTGTTCCTGATTGCAGAGCCATTGCGAAACCTGGGGCGTTACACCCTGGCGGACGTACTTTCCTATCGGCTGAAACAACGACCCATACGTGCTTTTTCGGCGTCCAGTTCGATCGTTATCGTTCTGCTTTACCTGGTTTCTCAGCTGGTAGGCGCCGGAAAACTGGTGGAGTTACTGTTCGGCTTCGATTACACCGCGGCAGTACTTCTCGTGGGTACGCTGATGGTTATCTATGTGTTCTTTGGCGGGATGCTGGCGACCACCTGGATTCAGATCATCAAGGCAGTCTTGCTGCTGACCGGCTGTGTCTTCATGGCGTTCATGGTGTTATCCGAATTCGGATTCAGCCTGAACCAGCTGTTCACGCAAGCGACCGAGGTTCATCCCTCCCATGTAGCAATCATGAGCCCAGGCGGTCTGATTACCGACCCGGTGTCTGCCATTTCCCTGGGACTGGCATTAGTCTTCGGCACGGCAGGTCTTCCACACATTCTCATGCGGTTCTTCACCGTCGGTAACGTCAAGGCTGCGCGCCAAAGTATTCTTTATGCCACGGGTCTTGTCGGCATAGGGTACGCACTGATCGTCATTATCGGCTTTGGCACCATCGCCCTGGTTGCCAGTAATCCTGCCTATCACGATGCATCGGGCGCAATAGTGGGCGGCGTGAATATGGTTGCGATACACCTCGCACACAACGTCGGCGGAAATGTCTTCCTGGGGTTCATGTGTGCAGTATCGTTCTCGACGATATTGGCAGTCGTGGCGGGGTTGACCCTTGCCGGCTCTTCTGCGGTTTCTCATGATCTCTATGCGCATGCCTTGCGCCGTGGCACCGCCACTGACCGTGAAGAAATGCGTGTCTCTCGTGTGACGACCATCGTTTTAGGGGTGTTGTCGATTCTCCTGGCGATTGCTTTTGAAAAACAGAACATCGCCTTTATTGTGAGCCTGACGTTCTCCATCGCCGCCAGTTCCAATTTCCCAGTGCTGTTGTTGTCGATTTACTGGAAGGGCCTGACGACACGCGGCGCTGTGATTGGCGGATCGCTGGGGCTGGTATCGGCAATCACCCTGTGCATTCTCAGTCCGACGGTTTGGGTCAAGATCCTGCATCATCAGCAAGCCTGGTTCCCGTATGAATACCCGGCCCTGTTCTCAATGGCTGTCGCATTTATTGGCATTTTCTGGTTCTCCATCACCGATCGTTCCGCCAGTGCTGTCAGTGAGCGCAATCGATTTGAAAATCAGTTGGTGGATTCTGAATTGGGTACGCCGGCGACATGGAAGGCGCAGTTGAGCGCTGATTAATTCGGGTTATTAACATTCACATTAAATAGTTGCTGCATGAACGTGCAGGACTTGTGAATAACTACGCCTGAAAAACGCTGAAAAGTTTGTACAAAAACAATAAATCTCAACTTGGGTGCGAACCAATGAAGTGTACTTTGACTGTTGCAGCAGCCCTGTGTGTATTGGCGCAGCAAGCCCATGCGGCGGGCTTCATCGAAGATAGTAAAGCTGCGCTCAAACTGCGTAACTTCTATATCAATAGCGATTACCGAGACTCAGCAACACCCGCTCAGAAAGCAGCCAACCAGAGTTATCAAGCGGAGTGGGGCCAGGCCTTTCAGCTCGAATTCATCTCGGGTTACACCCCGGGGCCGGTAGGTTTCGGAGTGGATGCGTTGGGCATGCTGGGCGTCAAGCTGGATTCAAGCGCCGGCAAGCATGGCAATCCGACGGGCACGAACTACGGCGGCATCGTGTTTCCGAGTGACGGCGATCATGCGGTTGACGATGTCTCCAACCTGGGCCTGACCGGTAAAATGAAAATATCCAAGACCGAGCTGAAGCTTGGAACGCTGGTGCCGAAACTGCCGGTGATCTTCAGCAATGACGGACGTTTGTTGCCGCAAACCTGGCAAGGGACCCAAGTGACTTCGGCCGATATCAAAGACCTGACCTTGGTGGGTGGGCAAATTGATAAGGTGAAGGGACGCAACTCCAGTAACAACGAAAACATGTCCATCGCCGGTGCTAATAATGCTGTTACCGGTCGTTTCAGTAATAAGTTCGTCTACGCCGGTGGCGATTACAAACTGACTAAAGATCTGACCTTGCAGTACTATTACGGCAATCTGGAAGATTTTTACACGCAGAACTTTCTCGGGCTCATTCACAACTGGGCGATAGGTCCTGGCGTACTGACCAGTGATCTTCGCTACTTTAATAGTAAAAGTGATGGTGCAAACGGCCATGATCCTGCGTATTTCACGACAGGTTACTACGGCGGTAATACCTTGAAGGGAGAAGTCGACAATAATTTGTACAGTGGGTTATTTACCTATGCGGTTGCGGGTCACACCTTTGGCGCAGGTTATGAAGTAAGTAATGGTAAAAGTGACTTTCCGTATTTAAATCAGGGTGACGGCCCGACCACCTATACCATCACGGAGATGCAGGTTCAGAAATTCGTACGTGTAGGCGAGAGGTCATGGCAAGCCCGTTACTCTTATGACTTTGCAACACTGGGCTTGGCAGGTGCGACGGCGGGTGTTGTGTATGTTAAAGGCGATGGTATCGATACCGTTGCCTCCAGCAATTCCAGTGAATGGGAGCGTGATATTACGCTGGCCTACGTCGTGCAATCGGGCCCCCTCAAAGGTTTGGGTGTCATGTGGAAAAATGCAATGGTGCGAAACAATATCCCGAACACCCGCCAGCAAGATGAGAACCGCGTGATTATAAATTACCAATTGGCATTGTTTTAATGAATCAGGTTGCTCACTTCAGAGCGGTGATGTCCGGAACTTTAAAACTCGGCGGGCCCGTGCGGTTTATGGCTGGCTGCCGCAACTGACAGGCAGCACTTTAACGAGTGTTGCGTGTACATGTCGTTCTCTTCCAACGGCGTGTTTTATTGAAGAGCAAGATTTCCCTTGATGGGGGTAGGGCGGTGCAAGTGATCCTTGACCGCCCTTTTTTTATTCTGAAGCGGGATAGATCATGATCCCAGTGCATCCTGCCAGCCACGTCGTGCCAGCGGCAGATCCAGCAAGCGCTTGCCGGTGGCATCACTGATTGCATTGCCCAACGCCGCAGCCATGGGACCCTGGACGATTTCCGCAGCACCAAGAAAAGGCTGGTTCGGCTGATCAATCATGTGGACCTCGACCCGTTGCGGCAACTCGGGGAAACGCATGATCGGATATCCGCTCCAGTCGAAGCTGTGCATGCCAGTGGCGTCATAGAGGATGCTTTCATAGAGCGTCCAGCTGGCGGACTGCACGATGCCGCCCTGGATCTGATTGAGCAGCCCATCGGGGCTGACAATTTGCCCCACATCGACGGCGGTGACGACGCGATCAATCGTTATCTGCCCGGTCTGGCGCTGCACATGCAACTGCACGGCGATCGCACAGTAGCCCATGATGTTTTTATAGCGGGCGAAGGCGAAGCCGATCCCGCTGCCGGGGCCGGTTGCTTTTTGCGGCCAGCGGAACTCACTGGCCACGCGCTCCACCACCGCGCGAGCTCGCGGATCGGTCAAGTGATTCAAGCGAAACTGCACCGGATCCACGCTGGCCTGCGCCGCCAGTTCATCGACGGTGCTCTCGATGGCGAACACGTTGATATGGGCACCGAGCGAACGCATGGCCGAGGTCCTGAATGGCATAGTCAGAACGAAGTTCAGATCGACCTTCAGGTTGGGTATCTCATACAACGGAACCGCGTTACGGTCGCCGTCGCCCTCGGGTTGGGCAATCGGGATCGAAGGGGCAGGGGTGAAGGGGCTTGCCAGGAGCCAGGCCGGCAACAGGCGCCCGGCATTGACGATGCGCTCGTTGTGCGGAGTACTCCAGAGTTCGTATTTCCAGTCACGAAGGCGTCCGCTGTCATCCAGTCCTGCTTCCACGTTGGCAAGCATCGCCGAGCTGTAGGGCTCCCAGAGATTTTCCTGTTCGCGCATCCATTGCACCCGAATCGGCTTGCCCGGTAGGGCCATGGCGATCAGCGCAGCATCGGCGGCGGCGTCATCCGCGCCGTTGTGGCCATAGCAACCGGAGCCTTCGGTGTGGATGCAACGCACCTGAGTCGCTGGCAAGCCGACCATTTCGGCGATGCCCGCGCGCAAAGGATAGACACCTTGAGTGTGGGTCCAGACGGTCAGTGTTCCGTCCTTGAACCAGGCCACCGCGCAGGACGGCCCGATTGAACCGTGCATCAGGTACTGTTTGGTCACCCGTGCCTTGTAGGCACGCGGTGCAGGTTGCGCGAGGTTTCCTTTGGCGCTCACCGGGTAGCGCCGCGCTGGCAACTCGGTAAGGAGTTGATGGATGTGTGTCGAGTCGGGCAGCGGATTCCCTTCTGTCCAGCGGGCAGTGGCGTAGCCCTCGCGCATGGCTTTGACCGCCAGCCATTCATCCGTGGCGACCACGGCGAGGTAACTGCCGTTGCGGACCAGTTTCACCACGCCGGGGAGTTGCTTGACGGCGGCTTCGTCGATGTCCAGCAACTGGCTGCCGCGCCGGGGTGGACGTATCACACGGGCATGCAGCATATCCGGCAGGCGCATGTCCTGCACATACGCCGCACCGCCGCTGACCTTGGCGGGAATGTCCAGCCGAGGCAGTGATGTGCCGATCAGGGTGAAGCTGTCGGCTGGCTTGAAGGGGGAGTTGGCCGATGCAAAGCGATGCAGTTGAACCCCGACAACCGCTTGTGCGTAGGTCATGCTGCGGCCTTGCGCATCGTAGATGACTGCGTCCCGCGTGCTCAGACTATCGACTTTCTGTTGCCATTGTCGTGCCGCAGATTCGAGTAATAGCTGACGTACCTGGGCCGCGGCATTGAACAACGCAGTGCCGCTGTCGACGATCGTATGGCTGCCGGCGGTATAGCCTTCATTGGGCGTCAGCGCGGTGTCTGCGGTGAGAAAACGGATGAGCCCGGGCGACACTTCCAGGCGCTCGGCAGCGATCTGCAGCAGCGCAGTTTTGACGCCGGTGCCCAGTTCCACTTTGCCGGTGTAGACCGTGATGCCATCTTTCGCGTCAATGCGGATCCAGGCGTCCAGATAGGGCGTGGCCCGCAGGCTGCCCGGCAGGTCAGGCGCCAGGATTTGCGTGCCCAAGGTGTCCACTTCGGTGTCAGCGAAGGCGCGCGGAATACCGGGAAGCATCGCGAACCCCATCACCAATGCTCCGTTTATCACGAAGGCGCGGCGGCTCAGATTGACGTCTTGCTTTAAGGTTTTCATACCTTGGTTCCCTGCTCGATGACCGACTTGATCGCGGCGAGGATCCGCACATGGGTGCCGCAGCGGCACAAGTTGGGCGCCATGTGGCGACGGATCGTTTCGTCGTCCGGCTGAGGGTTGGTCTCTAACAAAGCCTGTGCCCGTACAATCATCCCCGCGATGCAATAACCGCACTGGGCTGCCTGGACGTCGATAAACGCTTTTTGCAACGGTCCCGGTTGGTCGGCGCTGCCCAGACTCTCCACGGTACGCACTGATTTTCCCGCCAGCGCACCGCACGGTGTCAGGCATGAAAAAACCGGTTTGTCGTTCACCAAGACCGTGCATGCGCCGCATTGACCCAAGCCGCAGCCGTATTTAGCGCCATTGAGCCCCACCTGGTTGCGCAAGGCATACAGCAGCGGCATGTCTTCCGGGATGTCCAGTTCATGAGTCTTGCCGTTGATGTCGAGTGTGATCACGGTTGCTGCTCCTGTGCCCGAATGCTCTTGATAGTGTTCTCCAAGTCCTTCCAGGGCCTGGTCGCGCAGCTCTCGTTGCGCAGATACCGGGCAATTGCAGCCACGTCGGCATCGTCCAGGCTATGGGCGAAGGCCGGCATGTAGTGGCTCGCAGCGGCGGTGGACATCGGAATGCCTTGCAGGATGGTCTGGATCAAATTGCGTGGCGATTCGGCCGTCACTGCCGAAGTGCTGGCCAGAGCAGGTCTTGATTCAATGACACGCATCGGTGCGGCACTGCCGTGGCAGCTTGCACAGGCACCTTCGAACAACGAGGCGCCGGCAAGTGCGACGGCATCGGGCTTGGGCTCAGAGATGCAAGGCGGCAATGGCGCCTCCGAAGAGGTCTTTTTCAGGTCGAGAATGTACTGCGCAATGGCATGGGCATCTTCTGCTGGCATCTGCGCGATGCTCAGGCTGACCGGTAACATCGGGCCTGCCGCTGCGCCATGTCCTTCGGCGACCTTGCCCGTCAGGTAGGCGACCAACTGGTCTTCATTCCAGGGATGTTCCGCCGTGGCCATTCCGCGCAGGGCAGGGGCCGTCCAGCCATCAACGACACCACCGTTGAACAGCTCGCTGCTTTTCTCCCCGCCAATCAGATTCAGCGGCGAATGGCAGGACGAGCAGTGCCCGGCGCCTTCGACCAGATAGCGTCCACGGTTCCAGAGCGCTGAGCGGTCTGGCAGTGGTTGCAGCGGCTCACCATGCAGGAACAACAGGTTCCAGAAAGACACCAGCGGACGGAAGTTCATGGGGAAAATCATGTGGTTTTCAGGGGCGGTGTATTTCACCGGATCCACGCTCATCAGGAAGGCGTAGGCATCCGCGATATCGGCGTCGCTCATCTTTCGGTAATGCACATAGGGAAAGGCCGGATAGAGAAAATGGCCGTCGCGCGCGATGCCTTCGCGCATGGCCCGCTCAAAGGCGTCCAGCGACCACTCGCCGATACCGGTTTCCCGGTCCGGGGTGATGTTGGTGGTGAAGAGTGTTCCGAAGGGCGTTATCAGCGGCAAACCGCCCGCCATGTAAGCACCCCCTGGTCGCGTGTGGCAGACCGCGCAGTCTCCCGCTTCGACAACGCGTCGGCCCCTGTCCACGGATTCGCGGCCTGCACTCTGATGCTGACTGGCGACGGGAATTTCCGGCCTCCACATCATCCAGAAGGCGAACCCTGTCCCCACGATGCTGATTGCCAGAATGGCACCGATGATCGTCTTGCGCTTCATCGCCTTACCTCGCCTGAGTTAACGACAGATTTTTCAATCCGCCGCTTGCGATTGGCCTACGGCGACTTCTGAAGGGTGAGCTTAGAGAGGGCGGTTGTGATGGAGTACCCCACCAAGGCGCAACGCTACATTGCGCCAGGCGCAACGACGGCAGAATTAACAACAGTTAACTCGCGCAGTCCCAGTCGATGTCCAAAGATAGGTCCTCAAGGAGCGTACCGATGACATTGAAGGAGGTTCATGGACAAGCTGCTCGCGCTGAAAATGTTCGTCCAGTCGGTCGACTCCAAGGGCTTTTCGTCTGCCGCCAGACAACTCAATCTGGCCACCTCTTCAGTGACCCGCATGATCGACAGGCTTGAGGATGACCTCGGTGCCGTGCTGCTTAATCGTACTACCCGGCAAGTCACGTTGACTGATGTCGGTGGTGCTTATTACCTGAAAACCCGGGATATCCTGAACGCCATGGCGGACGCTGACGAGTCGGTGTCGGATCGGGGAGAAGTCCCGGCAGGCGAGTTGCGTATTTCAGTGCCCGTGGCGTTTGGACACCGCCTCATCGCCCCCCACATCTGCACGCTTTTAGAGCGTTTCCCTATGCTCATCCTGGACATGACACTGTCCGACGATATCGTCGATTTGCTCGCCGAACGCATCGATCTATCGATCCGGTTGGGGTCGCCAGCGGCAATGGAAGCGGTGGTCAGTCGCCGCATCGGCAGCTTTCGACGCCGGGTCGTTGCCAGCGCGGAGTACCTGAATGCGCGAGGATTTCCCGACCAGCCCATGGGCCTTATGCAACACGACTGCATGTGCTTCAGCTATGGCACGTCGCAACAGGTCTGGACATTTGCCGATAAGGGTCAAGAGACCCGTGTCCCCGTCGATGGGCAATTCAAGAGCAACAATGCCGAGATCTTGCGTGAAGTCGTGCTGGCCGGCAGCGGGGTGGCGCTGTTGCCGGATTGGCTGGTCGACAATGACATTGACAGCGGTCGCCTGACCGCCTTGTTTGACGCATTTGTCGTCAATCCGAACAGTTCGAGTTCGGCGATCTCCGCTCTGTACCTGCCCAATCATCGCGGATCGAAACGTATCAATACGTTCATTGATTTCCTGACCGAATTTCTCGGTTCAGACAGCCTTCCCGTGGGGTGATTTCCCCACCTTTGCGTTTTGCGAAACGCTGCGTTGTGCAGCCGATGGATTCTCTGACGGGGTCCGGGCACCTACCTTGGGGGTGTGAAAACATTCAACCATGGAGACCCTCATGAGTGTGCACCCATCCACTATTCACGTGACTTACGACTTCATCTGCCCTTGGTGCTGGATCGGTGAAGAGCATCTGGAACGCGCACTGGCCGCTTCGAATTTTTCAACGGATCGCCAGGTTGTTTTCCTGCCTTATCAGTTGAACCCGGACATGCCTGTTCAGGGCATGGATCGTAAAACCTATCGCTCTGGCAAATTCGGTAGCTGGGCGCGTAGCCAGGCCATGGATGCTCAGGTTACCCACGCTGGCAGGGCTGTCGGTCTTGAATTCGATTATGAGCAAATCGAAAAAACCCCCAATACCCTGGCGGGCCATCGCCTGGTATGGCGAGAACAACAGGCGGGCCGAGACGCTTCTTTGCTGGTCAAAGCCATTTTCAAGGCGTACTTCGGCGAAGGGCGGGACATCGGCGACCTCAATGTGCTCGCGGACATCGCTGCCGAAGCAGGGCTGGACCGCGAAGCAGTTGTCGACTTTCTCAACACCGATGAAGGCACTGCTGAAGTGTTGAAACTTGAAGCCATGACCAGGGCATCCGGTGTGCGCTCGGTTCCGAGTATTCAGATCGCAGGCGACAGGATCAGTGGCGCTCAGCCCATCGAAGTAATGATCCAGATACTGAGACGAAACCGGGCGGCTTGAGCCGTTTTTTTTCAATCCATAGCCATTCAGGAATTCATCATGACCCATCACTTGTTCAGCCCCATCAAACTCGGCCAACTCTCCCTCGATCACCGCGTCGCCATGGCGCCGCTGACGCGCTCCCGGGCGGGCCAGCCTGGCAACGTACCGACCTCGATGAACGTCGAGTACTACCGTCAGCGGGCCAGCGCGGCGTTGATCATTACCGAGGCTACCCAGATTTCGCAGCAGGGCCAGGGGTACGCCTGGACGCCCGGCATTCATAGCGCCGAGCAGATTCAGGGCTGGAAAGCGGTCAGCGAAGCCGTGCATGCAGAAGGCGGTCGCATTTTCCTGCAGCTCTGGCATGTAGGGAGGGTGTCACACCCGGTGTTTCAACCCAACGGCGGCTTGCCTGTGGCACCGACCGCGCAGCCGGTGCCGGGCAAGACGTTCATCCTGAATGAAAAGGGCGAGGGGGTTTGGGGTGATGTACCGATTCCCCAGGAACTTGATATTCCGGGCATCGAAGCGATCGTTGCCGATTACCGCAAGGCGGCTCGCAATGCGCTTCTGGCCGGTATGGACGGTGTGGAAATCCATGCAGGTAACGGCTACTTGCTCGATCAATTCATCAACAGCGCCAGCAATCAGCGCAGTGATCGCTACGGTGGAAGCATCGAAAACCGTGCGCGGCTTTTGCTTGAAGTGGTGGAGGCCGTGACCGAAGAAGTCGGTGCCGAACGCGTCGCCGTTCGCCTGACACCGATGGGGCGCTTCATGGGGATGGACGATGACACCCCGGAACAGACCTTCGGCTACATTGCCTCCCGACTCAACCACTGGAATCTCGCCTACCTGCACCTGGTGGAACCGATGATGGTCGGCACCGTGCTCGACGAAAGTAACGATCCACGCTGGGACGCCATCATCAAACAGCTACGCACTGACTTCCACGGCGTACTGATGCTGGCGGGTGGTTACACCGGCGAAACGGCCGAACAGGCCATCGCACAGGGGCGTGCCGACCTGATCGCTTTTGGTCGCCCGTTCATTGCCAACCCCGACTTGCCGGCGCGCCTGCGTGGCCGTAACGAACTCAACCTGGCGGACGGCAGCAGTTTTTTTGGCGGCGACGCCAAGGGCTACATCGACTATCCGGTGTTGGCATAACGCAACGTGGGAATCACCAGGCTACGAGGAGAAAGGTAATGAAGAGTGCAGACGTTCCGAAGGCCCTGGTCATTGGTGGTTCCCTGGGAGGGCTGTTCGCCGCCATGGCGTTGCGTGCGATTGGCTGGCACGTCGATATTTTCGAGCGTTCCCCCGCGGCGATGGACAGCCGTGGCGGAGGCATTGTCCTGCAAGCGGATGTCTTGCAGCATTTTCGCTATTCGGACATCAAACATACCCATGCGCTCGGGGTCCGGTCCCATGATCGCCTGTATCTGGATCGGGCCGGCACCGTCGTGCACAAGGAGTCGATGCCGCAAACCCAGACGTCCTGGAACACGCTGTACAACGCATTGTTCTCTGCGTTCCCTGCCGAGCACTATCACCGGGGTAAAACGCTGGTTGATCTGGTTCAAAACGAGCAACGTGTGACCGCGATGTTTGAAGATGGCAGCAGTGCCGAGGGCGACGTGTTGATCGGCGCCGATGGGGCAGGGTCGACCGTGCGAAGTCTGGTGTTGCCGGAGGCTGGGTATACCTATTCAGGCTATGTGGTCTGGCGTGGATTAGTCGATGAAGACGGACTTCCAGACTTCGCCAAGGCACAAATCTACGAGGACTTTGTGTTTCAGCAGGACCCCGAATCGTTGATGCTGGAATACATGGTGCCGGGCCTGAACGGCTCGGTTGATCCCGGCGAGCGACGGTTCAACTGGCTCTGGTATTTGAAGGCTGCGCAGGGCGCAGAATTAGACGCTGTGCTCACCGATAACAAGGGCCATCGGCGTAGCCACTCCATTCCTCCGGGCGCCTTGGCAACGGAGCAGGAGGCTTACATCAGGAAAATGGGTGAGCAGCAGGCGAATCCGGCGTTTCGTGAACTGATTCGCCAGACCAAGGATATTTTCGTGCAGGCGATCCTTGATCTCAACGTCCCTCGAATGGTGTTTGGCCGCGTGCTGTTGACGGGTGACGCTGCTTTTGTGCCGCGCCCTCACACGGCCGGAAGCACGGCCAAGGCGGCCCGCAATGCACTGGCCCTGGCTCAAGCGATCGACGACATAGGCGACATCGACAGAGCCCTTCTGGCCTGGCAGCAACTGCAACTGGCAGAAGGCAAACGCATGGGGGACTGGGGTGTGAGCATGGGCAACCGGATCATGGGCATCAGCTGACCCGGATTGGGCATTGAGCATTTCGCTGCAGTGAGTCCCGGGGTTGAGCACAGCCATGCAAGACACCCCGGGCCGGGTCATGCATAGTCATCACTATTACTTTTCGATCCTGGACTTCGCTTATGGACAAGTTGCTGGCGCTGAAAATGTTTGTCGAAACGGTCCGCTGTGGTGGTTACTCGGCAGCCGCGCGCAAGCTCGGCATCTCCACTTCGTCAGTGACGCGGCAGGTCGCGGGGCTGGAAAGTGAGTTGGGCGCCAGCCTGCTCAACCGCACCACGCGCAACACGAGTGTCACGGTGGCGGGGCAGAGCTATTTCGACAAGGCAGTGGCGATCCTCGAAGCCATCGATGAAGCCGACGCCGTCGTTGCCGACCGTGGCAGCGAAGCCCAAGGGCGTTTACGGGCCAGCGTTCCAGTGGAATTCGGCCGGCGTATCATCGCTCCCCATTTGAGCCGGCTGCTCGATCGCCATCCGGGCCTGGAGATCAGCCTCTCGCTGAGTGACGAGGTCAGTGACCTGCTCAGCGAGCAGATCGATGTGTCGGTGCGTCTCGGTTCATCGGTCGTCAGTGATGACATCGTCAGCAAGAAGGTGGGTGATTTCCAGCGTTGGGTGGTGGCGAGTCCCGACTACCTGATGCGCACCGGACTGCCCCATCACCCTCGTGATTTGCTGGAGCATCAATGCTTGCGGTTTGATTACCGCATGGGTCACCACAATTGGACATTCCAGGGCGATGAAGAAATCATCCGCTTGAATGTGCAGGGAAGACTGCAAAGCAACAATGCCGACATCCTGCGGGAGGCCGCCTTGGCGGGTGGCGGGGTGACGCTGTTGGCCGATTGGCTGGTGCGTGACGATGTTGGCGCCGGTCGGCTGACTCGCGTGCTGGAGCAGTATGAAGTCAACCCAGGGAGTGCGAGCACCTGCATCAACGCGCTGTATCTGCCCAACCATCGCGGCTCCAGTCGCATCAATGTGTTCATTGAATTTCTGCAGGAAATACTCGCCCCCTGATCACGTTGTCATTGGCGTCAAATCAGCGATTTATGGGGCGGTAAACGTGACCAATGTCTTGGGCTCCAGATACGCGCTCATCCCCCACCGGCCCATTTCCCGCCCAAGGCCTGAATGCTTGAAACCACCGAAGGGGGCACGCGGTTCGTGGGCCAGGGTGTTGATGAGCACACGTCCCGAATCGATCTGAAGGGCGATATTCACACAGCGTTCGTGGCTCTTTCCCAGCACCAGGGCGCTCAGCCCATAGTCCGTATCGTTAGCAATGCTGATCGCATCGGCGTCATCCTCGTAGGGGATGATCGTTAGCACGGGGCCGAAGATTTCCTCACGAGCGATGCGCATCCGGTTGTTGGCATCAGTGAAGATCGTCGGCTTCACGAACCATCCGGCGTGCAAGCCTTCCGGGCGACCTTCGCCACCCGCCAGCAACCGCGCGCCTTCTTCCTGGCCGCTACGGATGTAGCGCTGCACCCGTTCCCATTGTTTCTGGCTCACCATTGGGCCAATGTCGGTGTCGGCGTTGCGTGGATCACCCGACTGGATCTGTGAGACGCACGCCTTCGCAACCCTCTCGAACTCTGCCAACCGTCGGCGCGGCACAAGGATGCGAGTGCCCGCGATGCAAGCCTGGCCGCTGTTGAGAAATCCGGCTTGCAGCACCATTGGCATGACCGCCTGGAAATCCGCATCGTCAAGCACCACGGTGGGCGACTTGCCGCCCAGTTCGAGCGTCACGCGCTTCATGGTGTCGGCGCCGGTTCTTACCAGATGCTGACCGACAGCGGACGAACCCGTGAACGAGAGCTTGGCGACGTCGGGATGCCGGGCGATTTCCTCGCCAACCACATCGCCCCGCCCGTTGACGATATTGAATACACCCGGTGGCAGCCCCGCTTCGTGCAACGCCCTGATCACGACCTGAGTCTGCAACGCGCTCATCTCGCTGGGCTTGATGACGGTGGTGCAGCCTGCCGCCAGCGCGGTGGCCAGCTTGTTGCAGATGAAGCCCGCATTGCTGTTCCAGGGCGTGATCAGACCCGTAACGCCCACGGGCGTCAGAATGACCTTGGCCATGCCGACCTGTTCTTCGAAATCGAACGCCTTCAGTGCATCGATCGCTTGCGCAATCACATCCATCGGGTAAGTCGCCATCCAGCGCCCGCGAACCGCAGGCGCGCCGTATTCCACGAGGATGGCTTCCAGCAGTTCTTCCTCCCTTGCCGCCATGGCCCGGTGCATGCGTTCCAGTGCCGCAATGCGCTCCTCCCGACGGGTGCGAGACCAGGCCGGAAATGCGGCCTTGGCGGCTGCGATCGCACGTTGTGCGTCCAGTGCATCGCCCAACCGAACCTGACCGATGACTTGCTCGGTGCTCGGGTTATGGAGGTCGAACCATTCCTGACCGTGCGGTATGACGAACTCGCCGTTGATGTAGATGTGTTCAATGCGCTGCATGGCGATTCCTCGTTCAAATGAGCCTTTGTGCAGCGAAGTCTATGAGGGGCTTATTGTTCCGATAAGCTATCCTTTTGCTTATGTAGCATCCGTATTTTCAGGACAATCCATGCACAGAACAGGAATGACCGAGCTGGAAGTGGTTCTGGCCGTTGCGCGCCGCAGCAGTTTTCGAGGCGCGGCACAGGAATTGGGCATGTCCACCACCGCCGTGAGCAGCGCAGTGGCCGGCCTGGAAGCGCGCCTGAAAGTGCGCCTGTTCAATCGCTCCACGCGCAGCGTTGCCCTCACCGACATCGGGCGACGCTATGTGGAGCGCATTGCCCCTGCATTGGCGCAGATCAAAAGTGCCGGCGAAGAGGCCAGCGTCGGCCCCGACGAACCCAGCGGCACACTGCGCATCAATGCACCGTATGGCGCGGCCTACCTGCTGCTGGATCCGCTGCTCAAGCAGTACGCTCAGCGCTATCCCGAGGTGCGCATCGACATCGTCAGTGAGTCAAGCATGGTCGACATCGTCGCCGGGGGCTTCGACGCCGGGATTCGCCTGGCAGAGTCCGTACCGCAAGACATGATTGCTGTGGCGCTGTCAGGTGACATGCGAATGCTCGTGGTGGCTGCGCCTGAGTATCTTGAACACCATGGCGTGCCCGAGCATCCCCGAGACCTACTCACCCACCACAGCATCGGCATGCGCATGGCCCACGGAGGTCTCTACCATTGGGAGCTGGAGCGCGACGGCCAGAAGTTGCAGATGGAGCTGCCGGTGCGCCTTGTGTTCAATGAGTTGCTGGCCATCAAACAGGCCGTGTTGTTGGGCCTTGGCATCGGTTTCATTTCCGAGGGGTTCATCCGGGAAGAACTTGCAAGCGGGGCCCTGGTGCCGGTGCTGATGCCGTGGTGCCCGTCGTTTGGCGGGTTGAGGCTCTACTACTCGGGCCATCGCTTCGTGCCGGCGCGATTGCGCGCACTGATTGATCTGGTGCACGAGTTGCGGCCCAATCCGGTTTGATTCGGGCGACGAGTGCACACTCGAATCCTGAGGATCGCTTCGCGCCAGGTGCTCTTGGCACGAGCCGTATGCGGTAGTTGCTCACGTCTGGATCTGTGCGGTGGGGGCAGATAACGGCCATCCCTACCGCGCGCAAACTCGTGTATGGCGGTCAGTGATCGGATCGAAGACGTCAAAGAGCGCGTCCCCTTTGTTTACCCGTGCCCCCAATGGTTTCAGGAGCGAGACAACCTCTGCGTCGGGGCCTACCAATGCGAAGCCCTGGCCTGCGTCGGTTTTGATAAAGCTTTCATCGATATTGACGATGTCGGCAAGGGTGGCATCCAGGCGTCCGGACGCCAGGTCCTGGAACGCTTCACCTTGGGAGCCTTGGCGCACGACTTCAATACCCGCTGCGGCAAATTTGTCACTGGCATAGCGATCGTAGGTAAAAGCGCGCTGAACGCCTACCCGCTTGCTTTTGAGGTCAACCAGTGGATTGTTAATGACGGTGCCGGCCTTCATCGCCAGTTTGCCGGGGGTGTGATAGTACTTTTTGCTGAAATCGACTGATTTAAGCTGGTCGGGCGTGATCGACATGGAGGAGAGGATCGCGTCGATCTTTTGTTTCAACCTGGTCCTTCCCTTGTCTCAAGGAAGTGATGACTTTATCGATGCTGTTCTCTGTATGTTAATGGGAATAAGTTTTATTTGCGAATGGTTTTGTATAGCATGCGCGGGAGTTTTTGGCGGTTTCACTCCCTGTATTGGCCTATTCGTAAAGGTTTCTCTCTCCATGCGTCGAACCCTGTTTTCCATTTGTGTATTGCAAGCGTTGTCGTCTTCCTCATGGGCTGAACAAACGGATGTAGCTCCCTCAACGCTTGAGCTGGACGCAACCGATGTTATCGGTACCGCGAATTACGAAAGGGCGGACGGCCCGGTGCAGGGTTATCGGGCGACGCGCTCGGCCAGCGCCACGCGTACCGACACGTCGATCCATGAAACCCCGCAATCGATCAGTGTGGTCTCGAAGGATGCAGTCGAGGATCTGGGCGCCACCCGTTTGCAGGACGCTCTGGACTACGCCGGGGGCGTGGGGCGGGCGAACAATTTCGGTGGGCAGGGCCTGACCACGTTTACCGTTCGTGGCTTCACCACCGGCGAGTTTTACCGCAACGGTTTTCCGATCAACCGCGGCTACCCGAACATGCCGGATGCCAACACCATCGAGCGACTCGAAGTGCTGCGCGGCCCGGCCACCATGCTCTACGGTCGGGGTGATCCTGGCGGCACCTTCAATGTGGTTTCCAAACAGCCGTTGCCCGAGCGCACCGTCACCCTGGGCAGTCAACTCAACGATCAGGGCATGAAGCGCGGCACGCTGGACGCTTCCGGCCCGCTCGACGAAGAGGGGCGCCTGGCCTATCGACTGAACGTAGTGGGCGAGGGCGGCGACACCTTCCGCGATCACGTCGAAAACGAGCGCTACGGTATCACTCCTGTGCTGACGTGGCAGGCAACCGACGCGACCAAGCTCATTTTCGAAGGTGATTTCATGCGTAACAACGCGCCTCTGGATCGAGGCGTTACCCGCTACGCCAAACAGATTGGCACCGCCTCCCGCGACAGCTTTTTCGGCGAAAAAGACGCTGGCAAACTGCACAACGACAACAACATGGCGCAACTGCGTTTCGAACACATGCTCAACGACGACTGGACGCTGGGGGGCGGTTTCCAGTGGCTCGATGGTTCGCTCAAGGGCAACGCGGTCGAGGCCAACGGCATTGCCGCTGACGGCCGCACGTTAGGGCGCAACTTCAACTATCGCAAGCTGGAGTGGACCGACAAGGACACCCAACTCAATCTGACCGGCCATTTCGATACCGCTGGTTTGCAGCACACGTTGCTCACCGGTATCGAGTATGAGGATTATGACTACAAGTCGATCATTCAACGCTCCAGCGGAGCTATCGGTGCCTACCCGATCGACATCTTCGATCCGGTGTATGGCCAGCCACGTCCGGCACTCACCCGCACGCCGACTCACGACAAGGAAAACCTCAAGACGTATGCCGCGTTCGTGCAGGATCAAGTGGCATTGACCGACAAATTGAAGGTGCTGGCCGGGGCGCGTTTCGAACGCTTCGAACATGACTACGAAACCTACGTGCCCGGCGGCAAGAGTTGGCAGGCCAGTGACAACGCGGTGACCCCGCGCATCGGCGTGACCTACGACCTGACCGAGACATTGGCGGTCTATGCCGACACTGCGCGCTCTTTCAAACCCAACACCGGCGCAAGCCGCGAGGGCGGCGGGTTTGCGCCGGAGAAGGGCAAGTCTTACGAAATGGGTATCAAGTGGGAAGCACTGGATCAGCAGTTGAGTGTCGATGCGGCGATCTATCAGATCGAGAAACGCAACGTTTTGACCACCGACCCTGTTGATTCGACCTTCAGCGTTGCGGCTGGCGAGGTGCGCAGCCGTGGTTTCGACGTCAACGTTGCCGGCAACCTCACGCCCGAATGGCGCATGATCGGCGGCTACGCCTATGTCGATGCCGAAGTGACCAAAGATAACGTGCTGCGCTCTGGCACGCGCTTGCTGAACATCCCGAAAAACAGCTTCAGTCTGCTCAATATGTATGAGTTCCAGGACGGCACCCTCAAGGGGCTGGGCTTGGGTACCGGGCTCAAGTACGTCGACGAGCGCGCCGGGCAAACCGCCAACACCGCGTTTTCGATGAGCAGCTATACCGTTGTCGATTTGCTCAGCTTCTACAAGATCAATGACAAGGTGCGGCTCAATCTTGACGTGAAAAACCTGTTCGATCGTGACTATGAAGAAGGCGCATTCGGTAACGTCTATGCCTATCCGGGGGCACCGCGAACAGTACAAGTTGGCATTTCCTACACCTTGTAGCGTGCAGTGCTGGTGCACGCCGAGCCTTCCGCGATAACGCGGGAGGTGAGGCAACGTGCGCCAGCGCTAGAGTTCGTTCCGCCCGCATAGACGACAATTGCAGGTTAAGGCGTTTTAGGCCGTGCGCAAATTTGGAGTTGGATTCAATGGCCGCTTGAGCAAGGTTGCGCAAACTGACGAAAAGATGCGAATGATCCAGAGTGGGAGGAGCAAAATTCCCAAATGCCAGAAACGACAAAGCCCTGAATAATCAGGGCTTTGTCGTATAAAGATGGCGGAGGCGATGGGATTCGAACTCATGGACCTGTTACAGTCGACGGTTTTCAAGACCGTTGCCTTAAACCACTCGGCCACACCTCCGTTTGCGTTGCGGGCGCCATAATACCTGAATGAAACACACTGTCAAACTCTCTGCATGGCTTGTTACAGAGCGTCTGTTATGATCTTTGCGACTGAACGTTTCAAACCAACAGGAGTGTCGCCATGCGCGAACAGGATTACGCAGTTAATAACAGCGTGCAGGCTGAGCAGCTAGAGGTTAGCCGCGTCCTGCGCAACACTTACGGCTTACTCGCACTCACCCTCGCATTCAGCGGCGTGATGGCGTTTGTCGCCCAGCAGATGCGCGTCGGCTACCCGAATATCTTCGTGGTGCTGATCGGTTTCTACGGCCTTTTCTTCCTTACCAACAAACTCCGTGATTCGGCGTGGGGCCTGGTGTCGGCGTTTGCCCTGACCGGTTTCATGGGTTTCCTGCTAGGCCCGATCCTCAACCGTTACCTGGGTATGCAGGGCGGCGCGGAAGTGGTGAGCTCGGCGTTCGCGATGACGGCGCTGGTGTTCGGCGGTCTGTCGGCTTACGTGCTGATCACTCGCAAGGACATGAGCTTCCTCGGTGGTTTCATCACCGCCGGTTTCTTCGTGTTGCTGGGTGCAACGCTGGCGAGCCTGTTCTTCCAGATCAGCGGGCTGCAACTGGCGATCAGCGCAGGTTTCGTGCTGTTCTCGTCGGTCTGCATTCTGTTCCAGACCAGCGCCATCATTCATGGCGGCGAGCGTAACTACATCATGGCGACCATCAGCCTGTATGTATCGATCTACAACCTGTTCATCAGCTTGTTGCAGATCTTCGGCATCATGAGCCGCGACGATTAATCGCAAGGCGTGAAATAAAAAACCCGCGAAAGCGGGTTTTTTTTGTCTGCGATTTGAGGAAAGGCTCACGCCATCGGCGGCAACCGTCGCTTGACCGGGGTCTTCTTGACGATCGCGGTGTTGGTTTCGGCGTGGGTATTGAGGCGGTCGAGCAGGGTGTCCAGCTGCTCCATCGAGCGCACATGCAGGCGGGCGATGAAGCAGTCGTCGCCGGTCACCTTGTCGCACTCAGTGAATTCGGGGATGGCCTGGATCTGCCTCTCCACCTCCTGCAACTGGCCCGGCAGCGGGCGGATACGCACGATGGCCTGGAGTTGATAGCCAAAGAATTTGGGATCAATCTCGACGGTGTAACCCTTGAGCACGCCGCGTTCTTCGAGGCGGCGCAAACGCTCGGCGACGCTGGGCGAGGACAGGCCGCTGAGGTTCGCCAGGGCCTTGAGCGAACGCCGCGAGTCTTCCATCAACGCCGTGATCAGCACTTGGTCGATATCATCAGTCATGGCGCAACCTCTGTAAGGCAATTAATCGATACCGCCTTGATAAAAAAGGCAGACACCGAGTTTAGCCTGCTTTTTGCGCTGGAGAAGCCCCCCAGCGGATTGGCATACTTTGGGCTCAAACACAGGAGTCTGATGATGGACAAAACAATTCGTCACGGGTCATTCGAAATGACCGCCGCCATGCTGATTTCCGGGACCATCGGCTGGTTTGTGCTGGTGTCCGGGCAGCCGGTGCTGGACGTGGTGTTCTGGCGTTGTGTGTTCGGCGCCGGCACGTTATTGCTGATCTGCGCGGCATTCGGCTTCCTGCGCCCCGGCATTCTTACCCGCACCACCTTCCTGCTGGCCGTGCTCAGCGGCGTGGCAATTGTCGGTAACTGGGTGCTTTTGTTCGCCTCTTACTCCCGCGCCTCGATTGCCATCGGCACAGCGGTCTATAACGTTCAGCCATTCATGCTGGTCGGATTGGCCGCGCTGTTCCTCAACGAAAAAATCACCCTGCAAAAACTGTTCTGGCTGGGCATTTCGTTTTTGGGGATGCTGGCGATTGTCAGTGCGCATGGTGAACAGGGCGAGGGCGGCAATGATTACCTGATGGGCATCGCGCTGGCGCTGGGCGCTGCTTTCCTTTATGCGATTGCCGCGTTGATCATCAAACGCCTGACCGGCACACCACCGCACCTGATTGCGCTGATTCAGGTCAGCACCGGCGTGTTGTTGCTCGCACCGTTCGCGCATTTTTCCGCGTTGCCCCAAGCACCGAGTGCCTGGGCCAGCCTGGTGACACTCGGCATTGTTCACACCGGCGTGATGTATGTGTTGCTGTACGGCGCAATCCAGAAGTTGCCGACGGCACTGACCGGCGCGTTGTCGTTCATCTACCCGATTGCGGCGATTTTCGTCGACTGGTTTGCCTTCGGCCATCGCCTGGAAACGCTGCAGTGGATCGGTGTCGCCGCCATTTTGCTGGCCGCTGCGGGTATGCAGCAAGGCTGGAGCCTGAAGTTGCGACGCGTGGCCGCATAGTCATCAGTGTCGAGTGAGCACATCCGCGAAAATACGGTTGATGGTATCCATGCTCTCAGCCGTTACGCGGTAACTTTCATAGTAAGCGCGGGCCCCTAGTCTTTCAAAAACTTCGGACTTTCCACTGTTGGCAATGAATATGCCACTGGCTTCCAACCACCCAGGCGTATTCTGAATACTCTCTGGAGTCATGTTCCATTGTATTGAACAATCTTTTTTGAAAATAAGAAAAGCATCAACTCTTTCGCCCTCCAGCTTTCTGAAAAGCGGCGTAGTGCTGATGTGTTGACTATCCAGGAGTTCTTGGCAAAGGTGTTGTAATTTTTTGCTGGCGTCTATCCAGTCAGGCTCACTAAGATCAAATGTGCTCCACACGGATGGTAGATACCAGTCCATGATCTTCGCCTCTGAAATGTCACTACTTCGCGGCGTATGTGCAAATATGGGAAGGATGACGTCATCGGGAATGTACTGAAAATGCGCTGTTGTTCTATCGGAACTGCTCTCCAGCGAGTTCTGTACTATGAAATCACCTGGGCTACCCCTCTGAGCTAAATAACTAACCATCTCGGTGAAGTAGTGTGCATTATTTTGTAATTTGCCATCATCCCGTAAATGGGACTCATGTAAGTAAGTGGATGCGTTGTACTGTTGTAGTTGTAGAATAGGCTCTTTATTGAAGAATACTTCGCTGTCGTCCCTTGATTTGCACTGCAACAAGTTGAGTCTGTGTGCGTCTTCATTGTTACGATGAACCCTGAAATCAGGCGTGATTATTTTTTGATTAATGAAGTATGGATTGGTCGGTTCCTGTTCAATAAAAGGCGACCCATTTAACGTAATGGATGACGGCTTCGGCTCTACTGAGTATGTATAAAAACGGGAAATCGTAATCTGGTCTGAATGCAGTTTGGTCTGGCGTTCCGTCTTTTGAGTGTCATCAATTCCCAAGCTATCCAGCAGCTGCTGTCTGGGCGCTTGAAGTACTTTCTCTGCGAAAGCCAGTGCCGTTGTTTTACCGAGCAGTTCGATCATGTAAGGTGAAAAAAGATCTGTTTCACTGACCTGAGCGGAGGGGTGGGTCATTTTTTCAATTCCACCACCAGTCCCGCGCACGTCTGCAATATTAATAAACGAACCTTTGTCTTTGCTGTTAGTCAATTGAGCGGTATTCGGCTCTTTGTCTGCAGTGATGGGGTTGAATGTGCAGACCGAAACTTTAGAGTTGCAGTTTATCATCGGGGATCTCTCGGTATGCAATTTCAGCTACTTAATACCACCATGGCTGATTGCTTTTGATGCTTATATTGATAGCGGTGGCGGACTGGTCTTAGCGTGGGATACTGTCATTGAGAAGGCGGTGGGTAACAAAGTGCTGCAATATTTTACATTGCGCATCTTTTACCCTGTTCATTTGGTCAGCGTTCATTTTGATATTGTTTGCGAGCAGTGACTGAGCCGCTTTGTCGAGGTCGTCAATCATGTAATAAATAAAAAGAGAAAGTGTCTGGTGCGTTTCAGGGAGTGACGCTCTTGATGGCAGTTGGTTTGTGTATTCTTTTGCTAGTTCTGCTCGACTTTCAAATAATTGCAAGAGCTGTTTGTCGTGTGGGCGTTCCTTAAGTATTGCAGAGTGATCCCTGTAAAGCTCATGGATGTTTTTCGCAATGTCGATGATTTCATCCATTCGAAGCAGGTAGCTTGGGTGGATATTAAACTGCACCTGCTCCAGATCTCGACGCAAAGGCGCGCAGAAGCCTTCGTTGGTTCTCTCTCGAATCTGGGTACGGGCTGGAAAAGCTCTGTTTTCCGAACAGTCGGGTTTTAACTCGGCATTCTGGTCGAAGTTCATTAGCATCGGGACCATTTGGAAGATGGTTTTTTTCAGGTCGTCGCTGCCTCCTGTCAGGCGAGGAATTTGTTCAATGACTTCTGGGAGATTGTCGTAAGTGTCCATTTGCTTTTTGAATACAGCTTCGTTTACCACGACCGTGCCAGCAGGGCTGAATTTTGCAACTGTTATACTTTCTATGGACTTGATTCGGTTTGCTTTGATGAGTTCATGCAGTTGATTGTTAACAGCCTGCTTTTCAAGAGTTATGTATTCGATGAATTTTTCAGGGTCGCTGTTCTTAAAACCACCCAATACGAAAGTTTGCAAGGGCGTAAGCGTCGTGGCATGGTCTAATTCTTGTGAGGAAAGAAAAGGTTGGCAACGGCCAATACCATGAAATGTCATTAATTCGGCACTTCTGTGCTCGCCTTGATCCAGCCCCTCTTTATTACTGGCTGAACGATGATGCGCGATCATTTCGGTCCGGATTCCGGTCTCGATTGGAGTGTTATTATGTGGATTCTTGATGACTACATAACGTGCGTCCGAAACATGGCTGATTTCATTTTCCAGTATTTCCATTGTTGGAAATTTTGTCGCTGCTTCAGTGTCGGTAAAACGAATGAATTGGCTGGTGTTGTAAGGGAAGGCTGCGAGGCATTGCTCTTGGTTCGCTTTTAACGTGTCTGTTATACGAGTAGTGATCAGCTTGAACTCGGCAGCATAGTTACTGTTGTCGAAGTGAAACATCCATTCCCTATATTTGCCATCGTCTTTGCTGGCGGGATTGTCCATGAAACGAAAATTTGCAACAGCAGGTATGTCGCCGAGTTGGTACGCCGCTTTAAAAATCTGTAACGGTGTCAATTTTGCATTGAGGCAACGGATGTCAGTAATTTTGGATTTTATGTTCTGGGCAGAGAAGTCAACTTTTGAGTAATCCTCTTTTATGATGGCATGTTCTTCCATTACTTCATCATAGAGTGTCTTGAAGTCTCCGTAAGTTTGTAAATCAATTTCGCATGCCGATAGCCCGAATATCTCCCATTCGCTCAGGATCGATTTGAATGCCTCTTGCAGGTCTTCGTCTATTAATGATAGGAGATTGCAGCGGAGAATGTTGGTTTGTTCCGCATTAGATACCTGCTTGTAGTCCGTTTTTTCTGCATGGCTCAAACCCTCGATAGGGCGAAAGCGATTCGGAATTGTGCTGGTGGTACTGAACTGCCCCAGAATCGTGGTAGCGATATCAGGTTCTTTTAAAAAATGTGCAGGCTGGCAGTCAGTTATTTTGTTGATGAAGGCTGTGGTTCGATTTTTTAGCTCGGATGCGAAAGCTGGATCAAGGATTACTATCGACTCTGTTACATTGGAAGCTTGAAGTAATTGGCCGGCTATTTTTTCATGTTCGGGCTGATTGTTTTCGTGTTTGGCGTTTGCATTCGCCAACGTAAATGAAGAGGAGGGGGCGTGAGGGCGGAATATGCTATTGCTTGGCAAACTAATTCCTTTTAGTTGAATAATTTAAACCTTCCATAAGCATCAGTTATTCTAATGGTGGGGATTGTTCTGACTATCAAAAAAAGCTTATTGCGTGCAGCGAGGTGTAGTTAATGGCGTCGTCGAACCTTTCTCCGCGACAGCCTGCATTTCGTCAGGCCATCACGACGCTCTACAACACCTTCAAATATTCCAGCGCGGCGCAGTCTTGGCCAGACGCTGGCGCATCTCGCCAATGTTGCTGGCCAGTTGCCGGATCAACAACCGGTAGCCGTCCAGCGGGTTATAGACCGGTTCGTCAAGGCTTGAATCCGCCGGCAGTTCGGCGGGTCGACTGAGCCGTTGCGACGCGCCGGACTTCAACGCCCGCGCCATCCCCACCAGTTGCACCCGAATCAGCCGATGTTCCGCTTTCAGCGCCGATTGCAGATTCGCCATTGCGGCGGGGTCATTGGTATCCGGTCGAGTGTTACTGAGGATTTCCAGAGTGCTGACGCACATCCGCAAATGTCGCTGAATCGCATCGAGCTCGGTCATGGATATCTTCACTTCCTTGGAGACCGACGGCATCAGCGAACGCAGTTGCACCATCACCGCATTCAATCGATTCATCAACTTCACGTGCTCGTCATCGGTGACGGGCTGGCCATTGATGATCCGCCCGTAAACCGTCGCGCAATCGCGCAGGGCATCGGCCAGGTTGTAACGCCAGGAATAAACCGCGTACAGCGGCAGGGCGAAGGAAAATGCCAGCGCCAGGGCAATGCCGATCAGGATATCCACCCCGCGCCACAGCCCGTCGGTCACCGGGTTATCGCCATGCCCTGCGACGATAAACACGGTGATCGCCGACAGCAGCGCCGTGTAGCCCCCCTTGCCAATGGCGTGGTACGAGAAGAATCCGCAGACCACCGACATCGCAAAATAGGTCAGCCACGGCATCCCGAGCCAGACCTGTTGCGCCACCAACACAAGGCCGACGCCTGCGCCGATCAAGGTGCCGATGGCGCGCTCGGCGGCTTTTTTGCCGATGTTGCCGTGGTGCTGCAAACCGCCGATCACCACCAGCATCGTCACCGACGCCCACTCTCCGTGGGGCAGGTGGATGCCGGTGGTCAGCAGGATCGTCGCCAGCAACCCCAGCGATACGCGCACTGCGTGAATCAGCCTGGCGTGGCGATAGCGCCGGTACGGGTCCAGTAACGGACGCAGTACCCGGCGCAACAGGGGTGGCAGTCTTTGGGTTCTGAAGGTGCTCAGGCTCGTTGTCCTTAGAAGATGTAATCGGTGGTCAGGAAACTCGAACTGCGGCCGCTGATGATCTCGCTGATCAAGTCTTTGTTGGACTCCTGAAACTTGGTCGCGACCAGCGTGCGAATCGAAAACACCCGCAGCGCATCATGTACCGACAACGTCCCTTCGGCGGAATTCTTGCGGCCGTTGAATGGGTAGGTGTCCGGGCCGCGCTGGCACTGGGCGTTGAGGTTGATCCGCCCGACCTGGTTGGCGAAGGTGTCCACCAGCCGGCCGACCGCCACCGGGTTGGTGCCGAAGATACTCAGTTGCTGGCCGAAGTCCGACTCCAGGACGTAATCGATGACCGTATCCAGATGCCGGTAAGGCACGATCGGCACCACCGGGCCGAACTGTTCTTCCTGATAGACACGCATCTGCGGCGTCACCGGGAACAACACTGCCGGATAGAAGAAGGAGGCGCGGGCTTCACTGCCATTGGGGTTGACCACGCGAGCGCCTTTGCTCACGGCATCCGCAACCAGCGCGTGCAGATAGTCGACCTTGCCCGACTCCGGCAGCGGCGTCAGGGCCACGCCGCTTTCCCACGGCATGCCCGGTTTGAGGCTCGCGAGTTTGGCATTGAATTTGTCGATGAACGCTTCGACCACGTCTTCGTGGACGAAGAGGATTTTCAGCGCGGTGCAACGCTGGCCATTGAAGGACAAGGACCCGGTGACTGCTTCGTTCACCGCGTTGTCCAGATCCACCTCGGGCAAGACGATGCCGGGGTTCTTCGCATCCAGGCCCAGCGCAGCACGCAAACGATGCGGTTTCGGGTGGAGTTTTTTCAGGTCGCTGGCCGCTTTGTTGGTACCGATAAACGCAAAGATGTCGATCTTGCCGCTGGCCATCAGCGCACTGACCGTTTCGCGGCCGCTGCCGTAGATCACGTTGATCACCCCGGCGGGGAAGCTGTCGCGGAACGCCTCCAGCAGCGGGCGAATCAGCAGCACGCCAAGCTTGGCCGGCTTGAACACCACGGTGTTGCCCATGATCAGCGCCGGAATCAGCGTGGTGAAGGTTTCGTTCAGCGGATAGTTGTAAGGCCCCATGCACAGCGCCACGCCCAGCGGAACGCGGCGGATCTGGCCGAGTGTGTCCTGTTCCAGTTCGAAACGGCTGGAGCGGCGGTCGAGTTCCTTGAGGGCGTTGATGGTGTCGACGATGTAGTCGCAGGTGCGGTCGAACTCTTTTTCCGAATCCTTGAGGTTCTTGCCGATCTCCCACATCAACAACTTGACCACCGCGTCGCGCTGTTCGCGCATACGACCGAGGAAGGTTTCGACGTGCTGGATGCGTTCGGCCACGCGCATGGTCGGCCACAGGCCCTGGCCCCGGTCATAGGCGCGGACGGCGGCGTCGAGGGCGGTCAGTGCGGTGTCGGCATCGAGCAGCGGTGTGCTGCCGAGGATGACCTGTTCGTCGCCATTTTCACCGGTCAGGTATACCGGGCTGCGGACTTGGGCGAGGGGGCCTGACCAGGTTTTCAGTTCGCCGTCGACCAGGTATTCACGTTGCTCGGTCTGGCCGTCGAGGCGGTATTTTTCGGGGATGTCGCTGGAGTCGGGAAACAGGTTGCCGAGGATGTGTGCTGTGGTCATGTCGCTACTCCATGTGATGTAAGCCATGCGCTGGCGGCTTGCAGTTCAGAATTCACTTCAAGGGTTATACGCCTTATTGACCCGACTTTTTAAGTCCGGATTTCACGAACCAGCGATCTTTTGACCTGAGAACACACAACGGCGAACGCTGCGGGTAAACTTCGCGCTCTTTCTTAAGGAGTTCATATGAGTTACTACCAGCCGGGCATTCTCGCCACCCCAGTACCGCCTCAAGCCCGTCATATGTTCTTCGCGCTGGAATCCGTCGATGCACTGCTGGCCGCGCTCGACAAGCTGGCACAGCTGGTGGACGGGAAATCGGCAGTGGTCGGTTTCGGTGAATCCCTGGTCAAGGCGCTGCACGGGCAGATCGGAGGGCTGCGGCCGTTTCCGGCGCTGACCGGCGTCGGCGTCGACAATCCGTCGACCCAACACGCGTTGTGGTGCTGGTTGCATGGCGTCGACCGTGGCGAATTGCTCAATCGCAGCAATGCCATCGAAGCCGCGCTGGCGCCTGCCCTGCGTCTGGTGCAGATGAACGAAACCTTCCGCCACATGACCGGCCACGACCTGACCGGTTACGAAGACGGCACCGAAAACCCGCACGATGAAGCCGCCGTGGCTGCTGCGCTGGTCGGTGAAGGCGCTGACGGTCTGGTCGGTGGCAGCTTCGCCGCGATCCAGCAATGGCAGCATGACCTCAAAGGCTTCCACGCCATGCCGTCCGATGAGAAGGACAACATCATGGGCCGTCGCTTGAGCGACAACGAAGAAATCGATGACGCGCCGATCTCCGCCCACGTCAAACGCACCGCCCAGGAAAGCTTCGCCCCCGAAGCGTTCGTGGTGCGCCGTTCGATGCCGTGGATCGAAGGGGATCGTGCCGGCCTGATGTTCCTGGCGTTCGGTTTTTCCCTCGATGCCTTCGAAGCGCAACTGCGGCGCATGAGCGGTCTGGAAGACGGCATCACCGACGGTTTGTACCGCATCAGCCGGCCGATTACCGGCGGTTACTACTGGTGCCCGCCGCTCAAGGACGGTCATCTGGACCTGCGCGCACTGCGCATCGGGTAACGATCAAGGAGTGAATATGAACGTGGTGCGCTGGGGCATGATCGGGTGTGGCAGCGTCGCCGAACGCAAGAGTGGGCCGGCCTTCTACAAGGCACCCGGCTCGGCGTTGGTGGCGGTGATGGGGCGGCGACTGGACGCGGTGAGCGATTATGCCGCGCGCCACGGCATCGCCCGGGTCTACACCGACGCTGAAGCGCTGATCAACGATCCCGAGGTGGACGCGGTGTACATCGCCACGCCACCCGACAGTCACCACGCCTATGCCCTGATGGTGGCTGTTGCCGGCAAACATTGCTGCGTCGAGAAACCGATGTCGCTGAATGCCGGGCAGAGCCGTGAAATGCAGAAGGTGTTCGCCGAGGCCGGGCTGCATCTTTTCGTGTCCTACTACCGACGTTCGCTGCCGCGCTTCCAGCAAGTGCGGCAATGGCTGGAGGAGGGGCGGATCGGTGAGGTCCGGCACTTGACCTGGACGCTCACCAAGGCGCCATCGCCTGCTGATCTCGGCGGCGCGGACAACTGGCGCACCAACCCGACGATAGCCGGTGGCGGCTACTTCGCCGACCTCGCCAGTCATGGCTTCGATCTGTTCCAGTACCTGCTCGGCGACATCGTCGAAGTCGCCGGGTTTACCGCGCGGCAGGCTGGATTGTATGCCGCTGAAGACGCCGTCAGCGCCAGTTGGCGGTTTGCGTCGGGGGCGATGGGCATGGGTTGCTGGAACTTTGTCGCGGACCGTCGTGAGGATCGGGTCGAGGTGATTGGCAGCAAGGGGCGGATCAGCTTTTCGGTCTTTGATGAGCACCCGGTGGTACTCGAAGCCGAGGAATCCCTCCGCCTGGACATCGACAATCATCAGCACATCCAGTGGCATCACGTGCTGGGCATGAATGCGCACATTCGTGGCGAAGCGCAGCATCCCGCGGTAGCCGAACAGGCTCTGAAAACCGACTGGGTGATGGACCAGATTCTAACGCGCGGCTAAAAAACCCAAAGATCGCAGCCTCGTTTCACTCGATAGCTCCTACAGGCCCTTGCCAGGAAAAAGCCAAAAGAGTACAAATGTACTCCATGACGACTTTAACTCCCCGCCGTACCGCCATCCTGACCTTTATCCGTGATCGAATCGCGGAGCACGGCCAGTCCCCGAGCCTCGCTGAAATCAGCGAGGCCTTTGGTTTCGCCTCTCGCAGCGTGGCGCGCAAGCATGTGCTGGCGCTGACCGAAGCCGGTTTCATCGAGGTCAACCCGCATCAGGCCCGGGGCATTCGCTTGCTCGGGCAAGCGGCGCGGCCCGAGTTGCTGGACATTCCGGTTCTCGGCCGGGTGGCGGCGGGTGCGCCGATCGGTACCGATGCCGAGGTGCACAGTCGGTTGTTGCTTGATCCATCGATTTTTTCGCGGGTGCCGGACTACATGCTGCGGGTCAAGGGCGACTCGATGATCGAGGACGGTATTCTCGACGGCGATCTGGTGGGCGTGCACCGCAATCCCGAGGCCTTTAACGGTCAGATCGTCGTGGCACGGCTCGATGGCGAAGTGACCATCAAGCGTTTCGAGCGGGTCGGCGATTCTGTTCGCCTGTTGCCCCGCAACCCGGCCTACAAGCCGATCATCGTTCATCCCGATCAGGACCTCGCCATCGAAGGGGTGTTCTGCGGTCTGGTGAGGCAAGGGTGATGGGGGCCGTCGTCGCGCTGGACACGTTGTTCAATGGCGGCCAGGTCTGGAAAGGCCGGCCTGCGCCCCCGAGCGTCAGCCCGCAACCCACCGGGCATGCGGCGCTGGATGCGGCGTTGCCCACGGGTGGCTGGCCGGAAGCGGCGCTGACCGAAATCCTCCTGGCCGGGCAGGGCGTTGGCGAATTGCAACTGGTGTGGCCGGCGCTGGCACGGTTGTCGGCGGCGGGCGAGCGCATCGTGCTGGTGGCGCCGCCGTACGTGCCGTATCCGCAAGCGTGGGAGAACGCCGGGGTCGATCTGCGCCAGTTGTCGATCATCCAGGCCAGCGAGCGCGATGCGCTGTGGGCGGCGGAACAATGCCTGCGTTCGGGCAGTTGCGGCGTGGTGCTGTGCTGGCCGCACAAGGCTGATGACCGGGCGTTGCGGCGCTTGCAGGTGGCGGCGGAAACCGGTTCCACCCTGGCATTCGCCTACCGCTCGCTCAATGAAGCCATCAACCCTTCACCTGCGGCCCTGCGCATCGCCATCGATGCCAGGCCTGCGCAATTGCGCGTGCTCAAGTGCCGGGGCGGGCTGGCCCGTTCGGCGCCGATTGCCTTCCCCGTGGGGCATTGAGGTTGCCATGCGCTGGGTGTGCATTCTTTTTCCGCAATTGGCGCTGGACGCGGTACTGCGTCAGCGCGCCGACCCCGATGAGCCACTGGCGCTGCTGACCGGCCCGGCGCAACGTCGGGTGTTGCAGGCGGTCAACGTTTCGGCGCGGGCGCTGGGCTTGCGACCCGGTCAGTCGATGACCGCCGCCCAGGCGTTGAGCAAAGGCTTTGTCACGGCGGAATACGACGCTGCCGAGATCGAACACTGGCAGCAGTTTCTCGCCGCGTGGGCCTACCGCTTCAGTTCCCAGGTCAGCGTGCATTATCCGCGAGCGGTGGTGTTTGAAATCGAGTCCAGCCTGGGGCTGTTCGGGGACTGGCCGCAACTCGAAGCACGATTGCGCGCCGAACTCGGCGAGCTGGGGTTTCGGCACCGGATCGTTGCGGCCCCCAACCCGGTGGCGGCGCGGATTCTGGCCAATGCCTATGACAGTCTGGTGGTGCCCGACGACCAGGCCTTGCAGCATCATCTGGGGCAATTGCCCGTCGACCGGATCGGGCTGGAGACCAGCGTCGCCACGGCATTGTCGCGCATGGGGTTGCGCACCTTGAGCCAGGTGCAGGCGTTGCCCCGGCACAGTCTGGCCCGGCGTTTCGAGTCTCAGGTGCTCAAACACCTCGATGCCCTGTCTGGCACGCGGCGACTGGCCCTGGCGTTCTACCTGCCACCGGACCGTTTCGATGTGCGCATCGAACTCAATTTTGACGTGCAGTCCCATCAGGCGCTGCTGTTTCCGTTGCGCCGGTTGACCGGCGATCTGTCGGCGTTCCTGTGCGGTCGCGACAGCGGCGTGCAACGTTTCGACCTGCACCTGGAACACGCCGGGTTACCTGACAGCGTGATCAAGGTCGGTCTGCTCAGCGCCGAGCGCGATCCGGCAATGCTCTTCGAATTGGCCCGAGGGCGCCTGGAACAGGTTCAGGTCGAGGCGCCGGTGCGCGGTTTTCGCCTGCGCGCCGAAGACTTGCCGGCCTTCGTTCCCCAGTATCAGGAACTGTTCGACGATCGTCCGCAGCAGTCCTTGCCCTGGGAGCAACTGCGCGAACGCTTGCGCGCGCGGTTGGGGGATGACGCGGTGCAGGGCTTGCGGTTCCAGGCCGATCACCGGCCGGAGTGTGCGTGGCAGGCCAGTGCCGACAGCCAGCGTTGCGGGGGGATGTCGGGCGTGCAGCGTCCGGGTTGGTTGTTGAATGAACCACAGGCGGTGCACGAGGGTTCGACGCGTATCCTCATGGGCCCGGAGCGTATTGAGTCCGGTTGGTGGGACGGCGGCGACGTGCGCCGCGATTACTACCTGATCGAAACCCGTTCCGGCCAGCAGGGCTGGGCCTATCGCGCAGTCGGTGAGGACGGCCCGTTGTGGTTGCAGGGCTGGTTCGCATGAGCATCGGCTATGCCGAGTTGCACTGCCTGTCGAACTTCAGTTTCCAGCGCGGTGCTTCCAGCGCCCTTGAACTCTTTCAGCGGGCAAAAAAACAGGGCTATCAGGCGCTGGCGATCACCGATGAATGTACCCTGGCGGGCATTGTCCGCGCCTGGCAAGCGGCCAGATCCGTGGAACTGCCGCTGATCATCGGCAGCGAAGTGCGTATCGAGAACGGTCCGAAACTGGTGCTGCTGGTGGAGAACCTCGAGGGCTACCAGAACCTGTGCCGGCTGATAACCCGAGCGCGGCGGCGCACGCAGAAAGGTCAGTACCAGGTGCTGCGGGAGGATTTCAGCGAGCCATTGCCGGGACTGCTGGTGTTGTGGGTGCCGGATGCGGTCGATGATTTTCAAAGCGGCCATTGGCTGAAACAGACGTTCGCCGAGCGCCTGTGGCTGGCGGTCCAGCTGCATCGCGGCCAGGACGATAGCCGACGGCTGAACGAGCTGTTGATGCTGGCGCGGGAACTGCGCATCCCGGCAGTGGCCAGCGGCGATGTGCACATGCACTCCCGTGGCCGACGCGCCTTGCAGGACACCATGACCGCCATCCGTTATCACGTGCCGGTGGCCGAAGCCGGGTTGCGCCTGCACCCCAATGGCGAGCGGCATCTGCGCAGCCTCGATGCCTTGCAGTCGATCTACCCGCAAGCGTTGCTCGATGAAACGGTGACCATTGCCCGACGTTGCACCTTTGATCTTGGCCAGTTGCGTTATCAGTATCCGCGCGAACTGGTGCCGGAAGGTCACAGCGCCGCGTCCTGGCTGCGCGAGTTGACCGAATGCGGCATTCGCGAGCGCTGGCCCGAAGGCGCGAGCGAGAAGGTGCGCGGGCTGATCGACAAGGAGCTGGGGCTGATCGCCGAGCTGGGTTACGAAAGCTATTTCCTGACTGTGCAGGACATTGTCGCCTTCGCCCGACGCGAGAAAATTCTCTGTCAGGGGCGAGGTTCTGCGGCCAACTCGGCGGTGTGTTTCGCCCTGGGCATCACCGAGATCGACCCGGAGCGCATGAACATGCTGTTTGAGCGCTTTCTCTCGAAGGAGCGCAACGAGCCGCCGGATATTGATGTGGATTTCGAGCACGAACGCCGCGAAGAAGTCTTGCAGTACGTGTTCCAGCGTTATGGCCGGACCCGTGCGGCGCTGACCGCGGTGGTCAGCACCTATCACGCGGCCGGCGCGGTACGCGATGTGGCCAAGGCGTTGGGTTTGCCGCCGGACCAGATCAATGCCCTGGCCGATTGCTGCGGCCACTGGAGTGATGAAACGCCACCCGTGGAGCGCCTGCTTGAAGGGGGCTTCGACCCCGACAGCCCGGTGCTGCGCCGGGTGTTGGGCTTGACGCAACAGCTGATCGGTTTCCCCCGGCACCTGTCCCAGCACCCCGGCGGCTTCGTCATTTCCGAGCAGCCGCTGGACAGCCTCGTGCCGGTGGAAAACGCGGCGATGGCCGAGCGCACTATCATCCAGTGGGACAAGGATGATCTTGATGCGGTCGGGCTGCTCAAAGTGGATATTCTGGCCTTGGGCATGCTCAGCGCGATTCGTCGTTGTTTCGACCTGCTGCGCCGTCATCGCAACCTGGACTTGAGCCTGGCGACGGTGCCCTCCGAAGACCCGCAAACCTACGACATGATCAGCCGTGCCGACACCATCGGCGTGTTCCAGATCGAATCCCGGGCACAAATGTCGATGCTGCCCAGGCTCAAGCCCCGCAAGTTTTATGACCTGGTGATCGAGGTGGCGATCGTTCGCCCGGGACCTATTCAGGGCGGGATGGTGCATCCGTACCTGCGGCGGCGAAACAAGGAAGAGCTCGAAAGCTACCCCTCCGAAGAGTTGAGGGAAGTGTTGAAACGTACTCTCGGTGTGCCGTTGTTTCAGGAGCAGGTCATGCAGATTGCAATTGTCGCCGCCAGCTACAGTCCCGGCGAAGCGGATCAGTTGCGCCGCTCCATGGCGGCCTGGAAACGTCACGGTGGTCTCGAACCGCACAAGGATCGCCTTGCTGCAGGCATGAAGAAAAAAGGCTACACGCCAGAATTCGCCGCGCAGATTTTCGAGCAGATCAAAGGTTTTGGCAGCTATGGATTTCCCGAGTCCCACGCCGCCAGTTTTGCCTTGCTGACCTATGCCAGTTGCTGGTTGAAATGCCACGAACCGGCAGCCTTCGCCTGCGCGCTGATCAACAGCTGGCCCATGGGTTTCTATAGCCCGGACCAGATTCTGCAGGACGCTCGCCGGCATCATTTGCAGATTCGCCCGGTGGACGTGCGCGCCAGCGACTGGGATTGCAGCCTCGAACCGATTATCGGCGCGCAGCCGGCGATTCGCATGGGGCTGCGGATGATCAAGGGTTTTCGCGAAGACGAGGCGCGGCGAATCGAAATCGCGAGGTCGAAGGGGGCGTTTATCGACATCGCCGACCTTGGCGAACGGGCGCGGCTCGATGCCCGTGCGCAGGAGCAACTGGCCGATGCCGGCGCGTTGCGAGGGCTGGCCGGTGATCGGCATCGGGCGCGCTGGGAGGTGGCGGGGGTGCAGAAACAATTGGGTTTGTTCGCCGGTTTGCCGAGCCAGGAAGAGGACGCGGTGGTGTTGCCCAAACCCACGGTCGGCGAAGACCTGCTGGCGGATTACAACAGCCTCGGCACCACCCTCGGCCCGCATCCGTTGGCCCTGTTGCGCGGCGAATTGAAAGCCCGGCGTTGCCGCAGTTCGAGGGAGCTGCTGGAGGTCGAGCATGGCCGACCGGTCAGCGTCGCCGGGCTGGTGACCGGTCGCCAGCGTCCGGGCACCGCCAGTGGCGTGACCTTCGTCACCCTTGAAGACGAGTTCGGCAACGTCAACGTGGTGGTCTGGCGTGACCTGGCTGATCGGCAACGGCAGGTGTTGGTCGGATCGCAGTTGCTCAAGGTCGATGGGCGCTGGGAGAAGGAAGGCGAGGTGCGGCATTTGATTGCCGGGCGTTTGAGTGATTTGAGCCCGCTACTCGACGGCATCCATGTGCGCAGCCGGGATTTCCACTGACCTGTGGCGAGGGGGAGCTTTTGTGTGAGGGGATTTTGTGGCAAGTGAGCTTTTTTGTGGCGAGGGGATTTATCCCCGTTCGGCTGCGCAGCAGACGTAAACCCGGTGAGCGCGGTTAATCTGAAACTATTGCGGTAGCTGGTTTTAGGGCTGCTTCGCAGCCCAACGGGGATAAATCCCCTCGCCACAAAAGCTCCGTCGCCACAGGTTTTGTGTGGCGGCTGCTTACTTGGAAACAGGCCAAAACCGCTCGCCACCCCCCGGTGCATCCGTCCACGCCTGCAACGAGCGGGTCGGCAAGTCGAAATAATCCCGGGTACGCGCATACCCATGCCCACCCATCCGCCCGATCGCATCGAGTCCCAGTTGATCGATGTACAGGGTTTTCGGGTCAATCAGTTCGTCTCGCACATGGGCCATCAGCACTTCGCCGAAGATGATCTCCCGAGACTGCCCGATGGACAGCGCCATCATTCGTCGGCACTCCAGTGCCACGGGCGCCTCGCCGATGCGAGGGCATTTCACGGTGGTTCCGGGAATGGCCGTGAGGCCGGCGGCGGTCAGTTCGTCGAAGCCGGGGGCAAAGGGCACGGCGCAGACGTTCATGGCTTCCACCAGCGCATCGCTGACGATGTTGACGGTGAATTCCTGATTGAGCTGGATATTGCGGGTGGTGTCCTTGGGGCTCTGGTCGCCGTAGTTTTCCACGCCCAGTGCGAGGATCGGCGGGTCGGCCGACAGCGCATTGAAGAAACTGAACGGTGCGGCGTTGATTCGTCCTTCGCCATCAATCGTGGTGACCAGGGCGATAGGGCGAGGCACCACGCTGCCGATCAGAATCTTGTATTTGTCCCGCGCACTCAGGGTGCTGAAGTCGAAGCTTTGCATGGGCAGAAATCTCTAGAGAAGGGGATCCATTGCGCTCAGCGGCGCGTGTGCGCTGTAGTCGTCGGCGAACGGGATGGCCGGTTTGAACAGGGTTTTCCAGTCCGGTTGGCCAAACGCCCGATCGCTGTGGCTGCGCATCAGTGTTTCGAATTGTCGTTGGGCCTGGCGTTGCAGGTCGGGGTAGTCGACGCCTTGAACCTGACCGTCCTGCATCACGCAGCGGCCATCAATGAAGCTGGCGATGCAGTCGTCACCGCGCCCGGCCAGCACCAGGTTTTTCAGCGGATCGAACAGCGGCCCCAAATGCAGGCCGCGAAGACTGAACACCGTGATGTCGGCCTTGCACCCCGGCGCCAGTCGGCCGAGATCATCACGCCCCAGCGCCTTGGCCCCGCCGAGGGTGGCGGCGTTGTACATATCCAGCGTGCTGGTCAGCGAACCACCGCCCTCCATCAAACGAGCGATGTTCAACCCCTGACGCATGTTCTCCAGCACATCCGCCGGCCAGGTGTCAGTGCCCAGCGCAAAGTTGATGCCCTTGGCCCGATAGCGCCCGAACGAGTTCAGTGCCTCGCCGTCCCGGGCAAACACCACCGGGCAATGCACCAGGCTCGCGCCGCCATGCACCACCCGTTGCAGGTCTTCATCACCGTGGGTGTAGATGCCGTGGGGCAGCAGGCTGCGCGGCGTCAGCAGACCCAACTGCTCCAGCCACGCCAGCGGCGAAACACCGCGCAACTGCTCAACCATCGCCACTTCGCCAAGGCCCTGACAGCAATGCAAACGCATCGGCGCTTTCAGCTCATGGCTCAGCGCGGCGGTGCGATGCAGCAGCGCCGGGGTGCAGGTCTGGACGCGATCCGGCAGCAGCGCGCCACGAATCAGACCATCATGTGAACTGTCAAAATCCTCGAAAAACCGCACCGCCGCGTCGAGCCCGGCCATGCCCCGTGCTTCATCCCAGTGATGCCCAAGGCTTCCATCGGCGCGCCAGTAACTCATGCCGCTCATGTAGCAGGGGCCAAGGTAAGTCCGCAGTCCAAGCTCGGCTGCCACACCGGCCACCGCAGCAAATTCGTCGTAGGTCTCGGCCCACTCGCGGTAGTACATCGAGGTGATCGGCATGGCGGTGGTGATGCCATTCCGGATCAACTGCGTGAAGGCGTAGCGGTACTTGAAGACTTCTTCATCCGCGGTGTAACTCTCCCGTGGACCGGCGGCCAGATAGTCTTCGGACCACATCCGGCCCATGTCGCGCTCATCGCCGTTGTCCAGCGTCAGCACCGTGGAATCGAGGTCGCCGAGTGCATCCAGGTCGATGAAACCGGGGCCGATCAGCGCGTTGCCGTAATCGATCCACTGATCCACCGGCCCCGGGTAATCACGCCCGACAAACACAATCCGCGAGCCTTCGAACACCACTTCGCCGTCGCGCCACAGCACATGCTGCGTGCCGTCGAAACCGACCACGCAGCTGCTTTTCAGGCCAATGCGCTTCACAAACGGCTTTCCAGCAGTCGGCCGCCGGAGGCAATCAGCTCGCCGCGCCGGTAAACCTGGCGCACGGGCCGCGAAACCACCGCTTCACCCAGCGTCTGCACCGGCATCAGCAGGAAGTCCGCCGGTTGACCGGTCTCCACGCCAAAATCTTCACAGCCCAGCGCCAGCGCGCCATTCACGGTCGCCGCTGCAAACGCCGCCGCGAGTTCCTCGTCCTTGTTCAGGTCGAAACGAAACGCCAGCAGCATCGCCCGTTCCAGCATGTCGCCGTTGCCCATGGGTGACCAGGCGTCACGAATACCGTCCGAACCCAGGCACACATTCACCCCGGCCTCGCGCAATGCCAGGAACGGTGGCACCGCGCAATCGGCGGGTGCCGAACTCATCAACGAAATCCCCAGCGCCGCCAGTCGTTCGGCCACCGGTTTGACCTGGCTCCACGGCAGCATTCCGAGGCAATACGCATGGCTGATCATTACCCGTCCATGACGCCCGTAATGCTCGGTGTAATCGGCGATCAGCGCGATTTGCCAAAGCCCCAGTTCACCTTTGTCGTGCAGGTGAATGTCGACACCACGGTCGAATTCGCTGGCCAGTTTGAACACGAAATCGAGCTGGGCGACGGGGTCGTTGTCGATGCCGCAGGGGTCGAGGCCACCGACGTTTTCCACGCCCAGGGCCATGGCTTCGCGCATCAGTCCGGCGGTGCCGGGACGGCTGATCAGACCGGTTTGCGGGAACACCACCAGTTGCAGGTCAATCAGGTCGCGGTAGCGTTCGCGCAGTTGTTGCATGGCTTCGACATGGCGCAAACCGAAGTCCGGGTCGATGTCGACGTGGCAACGCATGATCAGGGAGCCGCGAGCGATGCAGTTTTCCAGCAGGGCGCCGGCGCGTTCGGCGATGGGACTCTTCACGTCACGCAGCACGCGGCGCTCGTTGGTGATGTAATCCTTGAGCGTCGGCCCGGCGCTGTTCGGGCGCCAGGGTTGGCCCCAGAGGGTTTTGTCGAGGTGGACGTGGCTTTCCACCAGGGCCGGGGTGAGCAGTTGGTTCTGGCCGTCGATGTCGGTGGCGGTCAGGGCCGCGGACGATGCCGGGCGGCGCTGTTTGAACAGGCCGTTTTCGATCAGCAGGTCTTCGGCGGTGGAGCCGTAGGGGCGCACGTTGCGCAGCCAGCGGGGGTGGGTCATTTCAAACCTCTGATTCTGTGTTGTGTGTCAGGGCCTCATCGCTGGCAGGCCAGCTCCCACATTGGATCTGCGGCGTTCACAAAACGCCTGTGGGAGCTGGCCTGCCAGCGATGGCCGCAACTCGGTGTTAAGTCAGCCCTTGAGCTTCGACCAGATCCGGTCCTGCAGCGCCCGCGCCTTGTTGCTGCACTCTTTCTCGGGGCGCAGGCGCGAGGCGAACTCGTCGGGCATGTTGATCGCATCCATGACCCGCCATTTGGCGTCGATCAGCTTGTCGCTCTGAATGCCGTTGTCATAGGCGATGGCGTTGGACACGGCGGCGGCGTTTTCCGGTTTCATCATCCAGTCGATGAAGATCTTCGCGTTGCCGGGGTGCGGGGCGCTTTTGGGCACGGCGAAGTTGTCCTGGAACATCGCCAGGCCTTCCTTCGGATACACGTATTTGATCGTGCTCTTCTGCAAGGTGGCGCGGGCGGTGGAGCCGTTCCAGTTCTGCATCATGATCACTTCGCCGGAGGCCATGCGGTCGACGGTGTTGTCCGAGCTGTACATCTTCAGGAACGGCTTCTGCTTTTGCAGCAGCTCCAGAATGCGCTTGGCGTCCTGCGGGTTTTCGCTGCACTCGTCGACGTTCAGGTAGTGGCTGGCGGCATTGATCACGCTGCTGGACGTATCGAGGGCGGCGAGTTGCCCCTGCAGTTCCTTGCGCGGTTCGAAGAACTCTTTCCACGAGTCGTCGAGTTTGCCGCCGGGCACGCGTGCGCTGTCATAGGAAAACCCGGTGGTTCCCCACAGATACGGCGCCGAGAACTTGCGGCCAGGGTCGAAGCTCGGGTCGCGAAACGCTGGTTTGACGTACTTGAAATTGGGCAGGGTCGACGCGTCGATTTCCAGCAGCAGGTCCTGATTGATCAGGGTGCGCATGATCGACTGCGACGGCACGATCACGTCATACGCCGCGCCGCCGGCCTGCAACTTGGCGAGCAGGGTTTCGTTGCTGTCGTAGCCGTCCATGGTGACCTTGATGCCGGTCTCCTTTTCGAACTTGGCCAGCAAGTCCACGGGGTAGTAATCGGTCCAGTTGTAGAAGAACAGTTCCTTGGGCTCGGCGGCCTGAACGCTGAACGCAGTGAAGCAACTGAGGGCCAGACCGGCGACGCCGTAACGCATGCTTTTTGTTTTCATAAAAGAACGCTCCAGGATTATTGGTTTTTGCCGCGCTGTCCCAGCCAGAAGGCCAGCACCACCAGCACGATGGAAATCACCAGCATCAGGGTCGAGATCGCGTTGATCTCCGGCGTCACGCCGGCCTTGATCGCCGAGAAGATGTACACCGGTAACGTCGTCGAACCGGGACCGGCCACAAAGAAAGTCATGATGAAATCGTCGAGGCTGACCACGAACGCCAGTACCGAACCGGACAACACCGCCGGCCACAACAACGGCAACGTCACCCGGCGGAACACCTGCCATGGGTTGGCGTACAAATCGTTCGCCGCTTCCAGCAGGCTTTTGTCCAGGTCATTCAACCGCGCGCGGATCGGCAGGTAAGCGAAGGGAATGCAGAAGCCGATGTGCGCGATGATCACCGTCAGCAAACCGAGCTTGATCCCCAGCGCCATGAACAGCAGCAACGTGGCCACGGCGGTGACGATCTCCGGCAGGATCAGCGGCAGGTTGATCCCGCCCTCGACCATTTTCTGCCCGTAGAACGGCCGGTATGTCGCCAGCGCCGCGAGCAGCGCAATGGCCGTGGCACAAACCGTGGCGATGCTGGCGACGATGATCGAGTTCAGCGCCGCGGTCTGGATCGACGGGTTGGCCAGAATTCGCCCGTACCAGGCGAATGAAAACTCGGTCCATACCGTCGCCGAGCGATTGGCGTTGAAGCTATAAGCAATCAACACCAGGATCGGCACGTACAGATACGCCAGGATCAGCAGGCTGACTTCGCGGGTCAGCGGCAGTTTTTTCAGGTGCAGGGCGATCATGCGGTGGCTCCCCGACGAAGCGTTTTGGCGGCGCTGCGGCTATAAAGGGCGTACAGCACCAGGGACAGCAGCAGAATCCCCAGCAACAGGAACGACAGCGAACTGCCCAGCGGCCAGTTGCGGGCGGTGCCGAACTGTTGCTGGATCAGGTTGCCGATCATCAGCGTCTTGCCGCCGCCGAGAATCGCCGGGGTGATGAAGGCGCCGAGGCTCGGCACGAACACCAGCAACGCACCGGCAATCACGCCGGGCATCGACAGCGGCAGGATGATCCGCTTCAGTGCGTGCCAGCGATTGGCGCCGAGGTCGTAGGCGGCTTCCACCAGACGCCAGTCGAGTTTTTCCAGGGTCGAGTAGATCGGCAGAATCATGAACGGCAGGAAGCTGTAAACCAGCCCGACGCTGACGGCGAAGTCGTTGTAGAGCAGGGTGATGCCGCCCGCCTGCGGGAACAGCGCGTTGAGGCTCTGGGCAACCCAGCCGTGTTCGCGCAGGATGATCAGCCACGCGTAGTTGCGGATCAGCAGGTTGGTCCAGAACGGAATGGTGATCAGCAGGACCATGAGGTTGCGCCGGCGCGGGGTCAGGCTCGACATCCACAATGCCACCGGAAAGCCGAACAGGAAGCACAGCAACGTCGTGCCGCCGGCCTGGAACACCGAGCGCAACAACGCCTGGGCGTAGACCCAGTTCGGTTCCAGTTCACCGTCGAAACCTTCCTGGAAAAACAGCTGCACGTAGCTTTGCAATTGCCAGTCGGCCTGCCAGTCGACACCGCCATACACGTTGCGCGGCAGCAGGCTGATGTAGCCCATGATGCCCAGTGGGATGGCGATCAGCGCGAGCAAGGTCAACACCACCGGGCTGAGCAACAGCGCGCGGTTGAGAGCGGGAGAAGTGCTGCTGACGCTCATCTCAGGCCTCCATCAACAGGCAGGCGTGGGGTGGGAGGTTGACCGCGATGCGATCACCGACCACCCGGCCGCGGTTCAGGCCTTCGTTGTTTTCGCGCAGCATGACCTTGATGTCGTTGTTCAAGCGGCATTGGTAGAGGGTCGCGGTGCCGACATACAACACCGCTTCGATCACGCCGCGCAGGTGATGCGGTTGTTCCGGTTCAACCAGTTGCGAACGCTCCGGGCGGAACGCCAGTTGCACGTTGCTGCCGTCGAAGCCCTGGTCCGGGCAGGGGATTTCCACCGGCATGCCGCTGGGCACGAAGAGTTTTTCGTTCTGCAGGCCGCGCTTGAGGTGGCCGGGCAGGAAATTGATGTCGCCGATAAACTGAGCGACGAACTGATGCTGCGGCCGTTCGTAGATATCGTTGGGCGTGCCGATCTGCAGGATCTTGCCGGCGGACATCACGGCAATGCGATCGGACAAGGTCAGGGCTTCTTCCTGATCGTGGGTGACGAAAATGAAGGTGATCCCGGCTTCCTTCTGCACGCGCTTGAGCTCGACCTGCATCTCTTTACGCAGCTTGAGGTCCAGCGCCGACAGGGGTTCATCCAGCAACAGCACTTTGGGCTTCGGCGCCAACGCCCGGGCCAGGGCCACGCGTTGTTGCTGACCGCCGGACAATTCGGCGGGTTTGCGCCTGGCCAGGTGTTGCATCTGCACCAGCGCCAGCATCTCATCGACGCGCTGAGGAATAACCTTGTGATCCAGGCCCTGCATCTCGAGGCCGAAGGCGATATTCTGCGCGACAGTCATATGCGGAAACAGTGCGTAACTCTGGAAGACGGTGTTGACCCGGCGCTTGAACGGCGGCAAATCATTGACCGGCTCGCCCGCGAGACGAATGTCGCCCTCGCTGACGTGTTCGAAACCGGCGATGGTGCGCAGCAAGGTGGTTTTGCCGCAGCCGGAAGGACCGAGCAGGGTGAAGAATTCGTTGTCGGCAATGTCGACTGAAACGTTGTCGAGGGCGGGAGCCAGCCCCGGATCGTCGGAATACCGCTTGGAAACGTTACGCACTTCGATGGCGATTGGTTGACCCATAATGGTGCAATCCTCTAATTATTGTATGCAATATCTGGATGCAATCTACAAATAACCGGATTAATCTGCTCGTGCAACCCCCTTTTTCAAAGGCTGCTCATTCGCCTGGGGCCGGTTGTTTAGCGCTAAGGGAGTGTTCGAATGACCGACAAAAAACTCGAGACCACGGTTGACCGCGTCTACCAAGGGGTTTACGAGGCGATCAGCAAACGTTCGTTGCGTCCCGGCATGAAGCTCGGCGAGGCGTCGCTGGCCGAACTTTTCAATGTCAGCCGCACGTCGGTTCGTGCCGCGCTCAAGCAACTGGAAGCGGACGGCCTGGTCACCACCGAGCCCAACAAAGGTGCGTCGGTGTCGCTGCCCAGCGACGAAGAGATTCGTTCGTTGTTCGAAACGCGGCGCTTGATAGAGATCGGCATCGTCAGCGAACTCTGTCGCCGGCGTGATACCGCGGTGACCCAGGACCTGCGTGATCACCTGCTGCTGGAGGATGAAGCACACCGCAGTGGCGACCACGAACGGCTGATTCATCTACTCGGCGAATTCCACATCAAACTCGCGCGAAGCCTGAACAACCCGGTGTTGCTGGACTGGTTCCAGAAGCTGATTTCCCGCGCCTCGCTGTACGCCGCCGCGCTGGATGACGACAGCCACGAGGCCTGTCGCGACGATGAGCACCTGCGCCTGATCGAGTACATCGAGGCCGGCAACCAGAGCGCTGCGATCGAACTGACCTGCATGCATTTGAATGGCATCGAGAAGGCGATCCTCGACGTCGCCGCCACCTTGAAAACTGGCTACCATCCGCTCAAGCACCTGATCGAGGTGTAGCCACCCATCTTGAATCTGACGCTCCCACAGGGATCTGTAGCTGCCACGGATTACCGCAAGAATCAGCTAATCTCTATGAAACCATTGGCAGCCGCGATGCTCGAAACAAACGGGCGCCAATCACAGGACTCAGAATCAGTCGATGCAGTTTCTAGACGATAGCCACGGGTGTGCCGGATGGGACGGCGAAATGGCCGGACGCATCCGCGCGTTCGACTGGAGCGTGACCGAGCTGGGGAGTATCGACACCTGGCCCGCCAGTCTGTGCAGCTCGGTGCAACTGCTACTCGCCTCGCCACTGCCGATGGTGATGCTGTGGGGCCGCCCCGGCTACATGATCTATAACGATGCGTACTCGTCGTTCGCCGGTGGCCGACATCCTTATCTGTTGGGCGCTCCGGTGGAATTGGGCTGGCCGGAAGTCGCCGAGTTCAACCGGCATGTGGTCGATACCTGCCTGGCCGGCGGGACCTTGTCCTATCACAACAAAGAGCTGGTGCTGTTGCGCGACGGCGTCCCCGAAGACGTCTGGCTGGATCTCTATTACAGCCCGGTGGCCAATGACGAGGGAGCGCCGGCCGGTGTCATGGCGATGGTGGTCGACACCACTGACCATGTGATTTCCGAGCGCCGCCGCCAGGAAGCCGAAGATGCCTACCGCGCCGACAATGAGCGAGTGCGCCTGGCGTTGAATGCCGGTGCCTTGCTCGGCTCGTTCGTCTGGGACATCAAGGGCAATCTGCTCTCCGGCGATGAACGCTTTGCCCGGACCTTTTCCTATCCGGCCGGGCACAACCTTGGCGACTTGCCAACGGACTTTGCTGAAGCGCGGATTCACCCCGACGACCGCAGCTGGGTCAACGAGCAGGTCAATAAATCCGTGACCACCGGCGAGCCCTTCAATGCCGAATATCGTGTAGTGCGCCCCGACGGCAGTTATCTGTGGGTGCAAGCCAGTGGTTGCTGCGAGTTCGATGAGCAAGGCGAACCATTCCGCTTTCCCGGGGTGTTGATCGACATCCACGAACGCAAGACCGCCGAAGAATCCCTGCTCAAGTTCACCCGAAACCTGGAGCAGCGCATCGCCGATGAAGTCGGAGCGCGGATGGCGGCAGAAGAGCAGCTGCGCCAGTCACAGAAACTCGAAGCTATCGGCGGACTTACGGGGGGCGTGGCCCATGACTTCAATAACCTGCTGCAGGTGATCGCCGGCAACCTGCACTTGCTGGCACGGCATGAGCCGGACAATGCCAACGTGCAGCGCCGGGTCAGCGCATCGATTGCGGCGGTGGAGCGTGGCTCGAAGCTGTCCTCGCAATTGCTCGCGTTCGCCCGCCGACAGCCGCTGTCGCCAGCGGTGTGCGACCCACGGCAAATCTTCGAAGGCCTTGGCGAGCTGTTACAACGGGCGTTGGGCGAAACCATCCAGATAGATGTGCGCCTGCCCCGAGCGTCCTGGTACATCAACGTCGATCGCAATCAACTGGAAAACGCGATTCTCAATCTGGCCATCAATGCCCGCGACGCCATGCAGGGTGAAGGGACCATCGAACTGAGCGCCGAGAACGTCGCACTCGACCGCCAGTTCTGCGCAGGCAAGGGGATTTCGGCGGGCGATTATGTCCGTGTCGCCGTGGCCGATACGGGCGTCGGCATGTCGCTGCAAGTGCTCGCGCAAGCATTCGAACCGTTTTTCACCACCAAGGCCGATGGCCAGGGCACGGGGTTGGGGCTGAGCATGGTGTTCGGTTTCGTCAAACAGAGTGGCGGGCACATCGAGATGTCCAGCGTCGAGGGGCAGGGCACTCGGGTGCAGCTGTATTTCCCGCGAAGCCTGCGGCCTCTGCTCAGTGATACGGTGCACCATGACACCCCGCAACGCGGCGGCCACGAAACCATCCTGGTGGTCGAGGACAATGAAGCGGTGCGCAGCTCGGCAGTGGAGTTGTTGCGTGAAGAAGGTTATCAAGTCCTGACGGCTGCCAACGGCGATGCCGCCATGCAGATGTTGCTGGACGGCCTGGCGGTGGAGCTGATCTTCACCGATGTGGTCATGCCCGGGCTGATCAAAAGTTCGGATCTGGCGGCCTGGGCCAAAGTGCAGACGCCACCGGTGGCCGTGCTGTTCACGTCCGGCCACACCCGTGACATTATTTCGCGCAATCACCAACTCAGCCCCGACACGTATTTGCTGAGCAAACCCTATAGCCCCGAGGCATTGACCCGGATGGTCCGCACGGTCCTCAATGGCTAACCCCGGAACCTGCAGGCGCTGCCGAAGGCTGCGATCTTTCGATCTTAGACGTCGCGCCAAAGAAAAATAAAAAGATCGCAGCCTTCGGCAGCTTCTACATTCTGAATCGCGTCCATCCGCTCGCAAACAACATTCAAGGCACCCCATGACCTCCAAGCGCACCTCCAATCCTCCTTCCGGCATGGTCAGAGTGCGCGGCGCCCGTGAACACAACCTCAAGAACGTTGACGTCGATATCCCGCGTGATGCGCTGGTGGTGTTCACCGGCGTATCCGGCTCCGGGAAGTCGTCCCTGGCCTTCTCGACCCTGTACGCCGAAGCGCAGCGGCGCTATTTCGAGTCCGTGGCGCCGTATGCGCGGCGCCTGATCGATCAGGTCGGTGTGCCGGACGTCGACTCCATCGAAGGCCTGCCTCCCGCGGTCGCCTTGCAACAACAGCGGGGCACGCCGAGCACGCGGTCTTCGGTAGGCAGCGTGACCACGTTGTCGAGCCTGATCCGCATGCTGTACTCCCGCGCCGGCAGTTATCCGCCGGGGCAGCCGATGCTGTACGCCGAAGACTTTTCGCCCAACACACCCCAAGGCGCTTGCCCGGAATGTCATGGTTTGGGGCGGGTGTATGAAGTCACCGAAGCCCTGATGGTCCCGGACCCGAGCCTGACCATTCGCCAGCGCGCGGTCGCTTCCTGGCCCACGGCGTGGCAGGGGCAGAACCTGCGGGACATCCTCGTGACCATGGGCTACGACGTCGACAAACCCTGGCGCGACCTGCCGAAAAAGCAGCGCGACTGGATTCTCTTCACCGAAGAAACCCCGACCGTTCCCGTGTATGCCGGGCTCACACCCGAAGAAACCCGAGTCGCCCTCAAGCGCAACATGGAGCCGAGTTACCAGGGCACCTTCACCGGTGCCCGGCGCTACATCCTGCACACCTTCAGTCATTCGCAAAGTGCGCTGATGAAGAAGCGTGTCTCGCAATTCATGCTCGGCAGCCCGTGCCCGGTGTGCGACGGCAAACGGCTCAAACGCGAGGCGTTGTCGGTGACGTTCGCCGGTTACGACATCGGCGAGTTGTCGCAAATGCCGTTGCTGCAAGTGGCCGAAGTGTTGAAGCCGGTGGCGGCGCACAGTTACCTCGAACAGGCCGATGAGGCGGGCGAGGTCTTGACCCACGACCAGACCCGCGAAGCCCGTGAGCAGCGAGTGGCCCACGGCGCCAGTGGCCACGCCAACGCGCCGGATGTGCGCCACACGCCCAACCTGTCGGTGGAAAAACGCCTGGCCGCGCAGCGTATCGCTCAGGATCTGCTGGAGCGGGTCAGCACGCTGACCGATCTGGGGCTCGGTTACCTGGCGCTGGAGCGCAGCACGCCGACGCTGTCGTCCGGTGAGTTGCAACGCTTGCGCCTGGCGACACAACTGGGCTCGCAGCTGTTCGGGGTGATTTACGTGCTGGATGAACCGTCGGCCGGTTTGCACCCGGCGGATGGCGAAGCGCTGTTCGAAGCCTTGCAGCGCCTGAAAGCCGCGGGCAATACCTTGTTTGTAGTCGAGCATGACCTGGAAACCATGCGCCGCGCCGACTGGCTGATCGATGTGGGCCCGGCGGCGGGCGAGCATGGCGGTCGTATCCTGTACAGCGGGCCGCCGCAGGGGCTGGTCGACGTGACGAACTCGCAGACGCGCGCGTACCTGTTCGCCGATCAGGTCCGTCAGCCGCAAACCAGCCGCAAGCCGACCGATTGGCTACGGCTGGAAGGCATCACCCGCAACAACCTGAGTAATCTCAGCGTCGAGTTTCCGCTGGGCTGCTTCACTTCGGTGACCGGCGTTTCGGGGTCCGGTAAATCAAGCCTGGTCAGCCAGGCGCTGCTGGAACTGGTGGGCGCACATCTCGGGCGTGGCGCGAGTGACAGCGAACCCGAGGAACTGAGCCTGGAAGACGATGCACCGCAAGTCAGTGGCGGCCAGGTCAGCGCAGGGCTGGAATCGATCAAGCGTCTGGTGCAAGTCGATCAGAAACCCATCGGCCGCACGCCGCGCTCCAACCTGGCGACCTACACCGGGCTGTTCGACAATGTACGCAAGCTGTACGCCGCGACAGCCGAGGCGCAGGCCAAAGGCTATGACGCCGGCCAGTTCTCCTTCAACGTCGCCAAGGGCCGCTGCCCGACCTGCGAAGGCGAGGGTTTTGTCAGCGTTGAGTTGCTGTTCATGCCCAGCGTCTACGCGCCATGTCCGACTTGCCACGGTGCACGCTACAACCCCGAAACGCTGGCGATTACCTGGCAGGGGTTGAACATTGCCCAGGTGTTGCAGTTGACGGTGGACGAAGCGGTCGAGGTGTTTGTTGAGCAACCGGGCATCCGTCGCTCGCTGGAAGTGCTGCGGGATATCGGTCTGGGTTATCTGCGTCTCGGGCAGCCGGCGACCGAGTTGTCCGGCGGCGAGGCCCAACGGATCAAACTGGCTACCGAACTGCAACGCAACCAGCGCGGCGCAACCCTGTATGTGCTTGATGAGCCCACCACCGGGTTGCATCCGCGGGACGTCGATCGCTTGCTCGAACAACTGAATACGCTGGTGACGGCGGGGCACACGGTGATTGTCGTCGAACATGAAATGCGCGTGGTGGCGCAGAGTGACTGGGTGATCGACATCGGGCCGGGGGCAGGGGATCAGGGTGGCAGGATTGTCGTGGCAGGGACGCCGCAGAAAGTCGCCAAGAACAAAAAAAGCCGGACGGCGCCGTTTTTGGCTCGGTTGCTTGGGGGGGATTGAGAGATGGGGTGCCTTTGCCGGCCTCATCGCGGGCAATCGGATCGCCGCCCGCCGCTCCAACTTGCCCGCGATGGCGGTCTATCAGGCGCAGTCGAGGGTGCGACGAACCTTGTCCAGCAATTCGCTGATCTGGAACGGTTTGATCAGCATGTCCATGCCATCGCCGAGGAACACCTGGCGATTGAGGGCGTTTTCCGCGTAGCCGGTCATGAACAGGATCGGCAACCCTTCGCGCCAGCCACGGGCGACGTCCGCCAGTTCCCGGCCGTTCATGCGCGGCAGGCCCACGTCCGTCAGCATCAGATTGATGGAAGGGTCGTTTTGCAGGCGTTCCAGTGCACCTTCGATATCGCCGACCTGTGTGCAGCGATAACCGGCATCCACCAGCACTTCGGTCACGAACATGCGCACCGCCGGCATGTCTTCGACAATCAACACATGCTCACCCGAGCCTTGCGGGTCCACGACTGAAGGTTCTTCTTCAACGGTGCCCGGATCAGCCGAGGCAGGCAGCATGATGGTGACTTCGGTGCCGCGTCGCGCCACGCTGCGGATGTGCGCGTCGCCCCCGGATTGCCGGGCGAAACCATAAATACTCGACAGCCCCAGCCCGGTGCCTTGGCCCAGTGGCTTGGTGGTGAAAAACGGGTCGAACACCTTATCGATTACGCTGTGTTCGATGCCGGTCCCGTCGTCGCGCACCGACAGCGCGACATACGCCCCGTCCGCCAGTTTCAGGTCCCCGTGGGAGTACGCCGCGTAGGTGCTGACCCAGATATTGCCGCCTTGGGGCAGCGCATCGCGGGCGTTGATCACCAGATTCAGCACCGCACTTTCCAGTTGAATCGGATCGACCAGCGCAATCGCGGCTTTGGAGGTCAGTTCGAGTTTCAGCGCGATGTGTTCGCCGATGGTGCGCATCAGCAATTCTTCCAGCGAACGGATGTGTTCGTTGATGTCCACCGGCCGTGTATCGAGCGGTTGCTGGCGGGCAAAGGCCAGCAGGCGATGAGTCAGCGAAGCGGCACTGGTGGCCGAGTTCAGCGCCGCTTCGGTGTAAAACCGGACCTTGTCGGTGCGCCCGTCGGCGACGCGTTTCTGGATCAGCTCCAGGCTGGTGATGATGCCGGTCAGCAAGTTATTGAAGTCATGGGCGATGCCACCGGTGAGCTTGCCCAGCGCATCCATCTTCTGCACTTGCAGCAACTGTGCTTCGGTACGCACCCGTTCGGCGATTTCATGTTCCAGCTGCGACGTCGCATCATCCAGCCGGGCCAGATGCGAACGTTCGCGGTGGCGATGTTCGGTGACGTCCTCGACGAACACCAGGCTCAGCTCCGGCGTGCGATAGGGCGAGATCTGCCACTCGGTTTCCCGCAGCTCACCTTCGAAGCGCATGTTCAGCGTGCCTTTCCAGCGCTCGCCAGCGGCCAGGCGCAAGCGCAGCTCGTCGAGGATAAGCTCCTGCTGGTCGGCGAAGCACTCACGCAGGGCGTCCGGGTTGCGATTGTCCTGGATCAGCCGGGCGAACGCATGATTGCATTCGTGCACCTTGAACTGTGCGTCCAGCACGGCGATGGGCGCCGAGACGTTGACGAAAATGTCGCGAAAACGTGCTTCGCTTTCACGCAGGGCGTTTTCCGTATCACGGACCCGCAGCAGCGTGCGCAAGGTCGCGAGCAACACGTCCGGGTCTATGGGGTGGATCAGGTAGGCGTCGGCACCGGCGTCCAGACCGGTAATGATATCCCCGGTCTGGATGGACGCGGCGGACACGTGGATCACCGGGAGCAGTGCGGTGGCGGCTTCGGAGCGTAGTTTGCGCACGATGTCGAAACCGCTCATGTCCGGCAGGTTGACGTCGAGGATCAGCGCGTCGATGAACTCGCTGTCGATCAGGGCGAGCCCGTCGCCACCCGTACCCGCTTCGAGCACGACATAGCCATGTCGCTCCAGACGTCGACGCAGGGCGTAGCGCGTGGCAACGTTGTCATCGACGATCAGCAGTCGGATATCACGTTTCATCGGCGGGCTCCATGGCGATGGCCAGCGGGATGATGACAAAGAAGGTCGAACCGACCCCCGGTGTACTCTCGACCCCGACCTCACCACCCAGCAGTGCAGCGAAGCGCTTGCACAAGGACAGACCCAGGCCAGTCCCGCGCAAGCGTTTTTGCAAGGGTGAGTCGACCTGGGAGAAGTCCTCGAACAATGCGCCATGCAGCTCCGCAGCGATACCTATTCCGGTATCCGTCACCGCGAAGCGTACCTGGTCGCTGCCCTCCAGCTGCGCCGAGACGCGGATTTCGCCGCGTGTGGTGAACTTCAACGAGTTGGAAATGAAGTTGCGCAGAATCTGCGCGAGCTTCTTGTCGTCGGTATAAAGCCTTGGCAGTCCAACGGGTTCTTCGAAAATCAGGTCCACGGCGCTGGCATCGACAATCGGGCGGAACATGCCGCGCAGCGCGGCGAACAGGTCGAACATGTCGAACCAGGCCGGCGATATGGTGATGCGCCCGGCTTCGATTTTCGCCAGGTCCAGCAGGTCGTCGACCATGTCGCTAAGCTCGCGTGCGGCGTTACTGACGAACGCCACCTGCTTGTGCTGTTCCACGCTCAACGGTCCGTCGAGTTCATCGGTCAACAGGCTGGCAATGCTCAGGATCGAGCCCAGCGGCGTGCGGAACTCATGGCTCATGTACGACAGGAATCGGCTTTTCAGGTCAGAGGCCTGGCGCAACTGTTCAGCCTGGGTGTCGAGTTCGGCGTACAGCGCCAGAACCCCCTGATTGGTCTCGTCCAACTCTTCGCGCAGGGCATTGGCTTCGCCCTGCAATTGCGCGATCAGCGCGGCCTGTTCGTCGATCTGACTCAGGGGTGTCTCAGCCATGGGCTGTCTCCAGAGCAATGACCAATACCGTGACATCGTCCCGTCCACGGCAGAAATCGCGGTGCAGAATGGCCGCGATCACAGCGGGATGGCGGTGCACCAGGCCGGGGTAATCCTGCAGGTTCCAGCGGGACTGCAGACCGTCGCTGTACATGATCAGCAAATGTCCGTTCACGTGGGCATAGTCAAAGGGTTGCGCTTTGCGGTATTGCCCACCGACGATGCCGGGGTGGGAGGCCATACCGCGGGATTTGTCCGGGGCGATCAGGCAGGCGCCGATGTTGCCGATACCGACGAATCTCAGCGCGTTGGCCTCGCCATCGAACTGAGCGATGGCCAACGCGCCGCCACGGGTGCCGGTCATGGCGCTATGGATGTCTTCAAGCAGCAGCAGCGGCGAAGCGAACGGCGACTGGGCGAAGGCTTTTTCGCCGGCGCGGGCGGCACGTTCGGCTTCCTCGCCATGCCCCAGACCGTCGATCACCAGCGCACTGATGCGCGGGCCGTCGAAGGCCAGGTGCCAGACGTCACCGCAGGCCGGATCGCCGTGCAGCGAATGTTGGCTGACGCCCATGCGTCGGTCCGGCGCCTTGTCGCTGCGCGAGTAAAACCGCGTCAACAGCACGGCCCCGCGCGCATCGGCAAATGCGTCGAACACATCGGCCTGGCGCGACACCGCGCCAAGGCCGATGCCCTGGGTACCGTGGGTGGAAAATCCGTCGGCCAGGCACGCCTGCAAATCAAAGCCCTTGGCGCGGTCGATGGCGAGCATTTCGATCCCTGCACCTGACATTCGTGGCACCACCCTCAGGTGTAGCTCGCCTCGGGTGGCGTGCTTGAGAATGTTGCTGGCAAGCTCCGTGGCCACCAGCGCCACTCGTCCGGCATCCGTGGCGTCAAAGCCGTTTTTTTCCGCGAGTTGCTGAGCGCTGCGGCGTGCGTGACCGATCTGGCTGCTGTCTTCGATGATTAATACCTGCGTCATCGAACCGCCGATATTCATGTCCATCGGGTGATCGTTATGCGAGTGCCTTTGCCGGGCGCGGTGTCGAGTTCGAACTCTTCCACCAGCCGCTTGGCACCGGTCAGGCCCAGGCCCAGGCCGCTGCCGGAGGTCCAGCCATCAGTCATTGCCAGCTTGATGTCGGGGATGCCCGGCCCTTCGTCGCGAAAGACCAGGCGCAAACCGGTGCGCGCGTTTTCGTCGAGGATTTGCCAGTCCATGTCACCGCCACCACCATACACCATGGTGTTGCGCGCCAGCTCGCTGACGGCGGTCACCAGTTTGGTCAGGTCGATCAGGCGCATGCCGCATTCGGTGGCCAGCTTGCGCGCCAACTGTCGGGCCAGCACGACGTCTTGTTCAATGTTGATCGGATGAGTGCCGCTGCTGCGCACGGTCATTGCTCGCGTACCCGATCCTGAAGCAGTTTCATTCCGCGCTCGACATTCAACGCGGTGCAGACGCCAGGCAATGTAAGGCCGAGCTCCACCAGGGTGATGGCCACGGCAGGTTGCATGCCGACCAGTACGGTCTGGGCATCCATGATTTTCGATAGCCCGGAAATGGTGCCGATCATCCGGCCGATGAACGAGTCGACCATGTCCAGCGCAGAAATATCGATCAACACGCCCCGGGCGGATGTCCGGCTGATGCGTTCGGACAAATCATCCTGAAGCGTCAGGGCCAACTGGTCGTGCATGTCGACCTGGATGGTCACCAGCAGGAAGTTGCCCATCTGCAAAATCGGAATACGCTCCATCGGCTCAATCTGCCTTGCTGACGGTGATGCCCAGTCGGGTCAGGGCCAGTTTCAGCGCATCTGCCAGGTTGGCTTTGGTGACCACGCCTTGCAGGTCCAGCCCCAGGTGCACGATGGTCTGGGCGATCTGTGGGCGCACGCCGCTGATGATGCAATCGGCACCCATCAGGCGAATGGCGGTCACGGTTTTGAGCAAGTGCTGGGCGACCAGGGTGTCGACGGTCGGTACGCCAGTGATGTCGATAATGGCGATTTCCGACCCGGTGTCGACGATGCGCTGTAACAGCGATTCCATCACAACCTGGGTGCGTTGCGAGTCGAGGGTGCCGATCATCGGCAGCGCCAGTACGCCGTCCCAGAGCTTGACCACCGGGGTCGACAATTCAAGCAGTTCTTCTTGCTGGCGCTTGATCACTGCTTCGCGGGATTTCTGGAACGTGCGGATGGTGTGCATGCCCAGCGCGTCGAGCAGTTCGGAGACTTCCCAGAGCTGTTCGGCCAACAGGGCCGGATTGTCCTGGTAATGATTTTGCAACAGTGCAAACAGAGGGCCTTTTAGCGCAAAGATGAAACTGGCGGTCTGCTGCGAGTCCTGGCCGAGCAGGGCGCGGCTATGGGAGAGCTTTTCCAGAAACTGGCGAATCTCGTCCCAGCCAGGCGCTGCTACATTCTGGCTGTTGCCGTTTTCAAGGCCAGCGACGATCAACTGCAGAAATTCCGAAGTCTCCTGCTTCAGATCCTGTTCTTTGATATTGCGTGTGGCACCACTGGTCTCAAGGCTGTTAGCCCAATCGGCAAGCAGTTGGGCCTGATTTGTTTTCATCGCATTGAGTGTGGTGGTTTGCAGTGCTGCCATGTGCCTTGACTCCCTGGAAGTGTGCGCCGATTCCTCAAAAAACGACCGGTGCAAGTCAGTGACATTTCTCGTATGAAATAGTTGTCTTCCCCCGCTGGATATTTTCATCCCGTTCACCGATGGAACGATGCCTGACGTAAAGCTTCGAATTTACAAGGCCGGTGTTTCAGCCGCGCATTGCCAGTGATGAACGAGGTGCATATGACCGATCAACGTGAGCTTGAGGAAAACGCTACAACCGCCGAACCGGAAAGTGCCGATAAAGCGGTTGACCAGAAGAATCGCCACACCGACAACGACAATGAGTTCAGCCCGGGCTTCAAGCCGCATCCGGATCGCCCGAAACCTGGCGAGGAGACGGACGCCGACATCGATACCGACGGCGGCTAGTACCGGCTACTGGCGCAAAAAAAGACCGCCTCCATGGATCATGGAGGCGGTCTTTTTATTTGGGGCGCGTTATTTGCTCGGATGGGCAGCTTGCAGTTTTTTCGCCCCATCCAGGTGCTTTTCCAGGCCCGGCAACATTTTCTGTGCGAAAGCTTTCAGTTCCGTGGCGCCTTTGACTTTGTCGTCGGTCACGGTGTTGGCTTCTTTCTTGAACAGTTCGATGGTGTCTTCGTGCGCCTTGACCTGATTGTTGGCGTACGCGGCGTCGAACGATTCGTCACGCATATCAAGAATCTTTTCCTTGGCCTGCTTCACCAGTGTCGTGGTGTCAGGCACCTCGATGTCGTGTTTCTTCGCGATGGTCGCCAGTTCATCGTTCGCCTTGGAATGATCGGTGATCATCATGTTGGCGAATTCCTTGACGTCGGCCGAGGCGCTTTTTTCCAGGGCGAGCCGGCTGGTTTCGATCTCGGCGATACCGCCGGCGGCGGCCTTGTCGACGAAATCGTTTGAAGTGGCCGCGAACGCCGCGCCCATGCTGGTGCTCAAGGCTACGGCCAAAGTGAGGTGGCGCAGGTTGAATCCGTCCATTGGTTTTCTCCACACAGGTTTTCATGGGCGATCAGGTGATCGTTAATCTGTGGAGGCCGACGGGCGGGAAAAGGTTTAATCGGCCTTACAAAAGGACGACGAACGGACACCGCTGGTCTGATAGGCGGTCGACAGAACGCGCCAACCGAGGCCATTCTGATAGTTGGTGAGCGCAATCGATCGCGTTTGCCACCGATCAACAAACGGAGGTGTTCCATGCCGGTGCCACACGACCTTTATGCGGATTTGAAACTGTCAAAGGAAGATGTCCAGCAAAAACGCACCAAGGATCCGTTACTGGATTCACTGATCAACAAGTATTCGCAGGCGGACGCCGAGGTGGTAAAGGCTGAAACCGCCCAATCGGATGCGCCCAGTGATGAGGCTCTGAAGAAGCTCAAGGAGAAGCGCTTGCAGTTCAAGGACAAGATCGTCCAACAACTTCAGGCACCGTCCTGACGTGTCGCTTCAGCCACCGACGACCGGTGGCTGAAAAATTGGAACGGTGATAAATCCCGGCACCTCGAATGATCAGAGTCCGACTTTACGGCTCCATGCGAGGTGCCCAATGAATGACCCAAAATTCCCGAGCGAAGAGCAGGGCGGCTACGACCCCATCCCCACCCGTCCCGAGCCCTTGAGCCCCGGGCGCACCACCGTCAACCCTGAAGATGAACCGGGTATCGACGAACTGCCGAACAACGAAGGCGCCATCCCCATGGATCAGGACGACGGCACCGACCTCGACCCGGAACGCGTGCGTGAAGAAACCGATAATGCGGTGCGCGATGGCGAGATGGATCCGCGTTGATTTGACCTGACACCTGTCCTGTGGGAGCGGGCAAACCCGCTCCCACAGGTTTACTGCAAGGCCTTGCTCAACGGCAACCGCACCATATGTCTGGCCTTCAACGACCCGAAATACAACCACTCCCCATACTCACGCACCGTGGTGATCGGCGAGTAGTTGTCGCGGCTGCCGTCCTGCAGATTGGCAATCACCTTGCCCTCGACATCCAGCCCCAAGGCAAACCCGCGTTTCTCTACCGGTTTGGGCAGGACGGTCATCGCCCGCACGATCATCTTGCGCACGAAGGGATATGCTGCAGTGGCGTCGAGCAGTGCGTTGCGCGGGGCATACAGTGCCACCCAGAAACGGTCCCTGCCATTGAATGCGAGGTTGTCCGGCAGGCCTGGCAGGTTGTCGATAAACAGATCGTGGGTGCCGGCCTTCGGACCGCTGAGCCAGTATCGACTGATGCGATAGGCGCCGGTTTCGTTGACCAGCACAAATGCCTCGTCCGGTCCCAGGGTCACGCCGTTGGCAAACTCCAGTTTGTCCAGCAGGACTGCCGTTTTGCCGGTCTGGAAGTCATAGCGCAGCAAGCGACCATCGCCGCCGTGCTCGATGATCGCCTCGCCGTCGTGGCCGTATCCGAAGCGGCTGGAAGCATCACTGAAATAGGCGTAGTGCCCGGACTTGTCGATGACCACGTCGTCGGTGAACCCGAAGTCCACGCCATTCGCTGCGGTGGACAGGGCGATCAACCGCCCCTGGGCATCCAGCGACAGCAAGCCCTTGATCCCGTCAGCGATGACCAGCAAACCATTGGGGTGACGGGCCAGGCCCAACGGCCGGCCGCCGGTGTCGGCCAGCACTTTGGTGACCTTGCCGTCGAGGCTGGTGCGAATCAGCCGACCGTCATGCAGGCCGGTAATGAGCACGTTGTCCTCCAGCAGCAAGGCTTCCGGCCCATCGATATCCTCGGCGCCCACACGCTCCACGCCTTTGAGACGTTGATTGTCGGCGTACGGCCCACTGGTGAGAGACGGCGCCGGTGGCGGCGTCCAGGCCACGGGTTGCACTTTGGTCGGCATCAGCAGCAGGAACGCTGCAATGACCACGATCACCAGCAACACGACACGGCGAAACGCGACGGTTCGACTCACACCGTGACTCCTGCCGGGGCCAGGTGCTTGCGGGCCATTTCGCGCAAGGCCAGCATCGAGGCGGCCGATTCATGATCGATGCGCCGCTTCAGCAATAGACGGTTGGCGATGCGCATTCCAAGGCCGCTGAACTGGTATTCCAGAGTGCGGACAAAACGGGTGCCGTCGCCCTCGGCCTCGCATTCGTAAGTCACTACCAACGACAAGCCATGATCGCCCTGGGCGCGAGCGCTCCAGCGACGACCGGGCAAATACTCGTTCACCGCCCAGCTCAAATGGCCCTCGCGCCCGCCGGCCCGGATGTCTTCTTCGAAGCGTGACCCTGCATGCAGCGGCCCGCCCTGGCCCTTGACCTTGAGCGACGACGGGTGCCACTCCGGCCAACGGGTCACGGTGCTGGCGTAGGCGAGTACGTCAATCGGGTTGCCGGCGATAGTGATCTGATGCTGCATACGGGTCATGGGCGTTCTCGTCGGGTGCAGGTGCGTGGGTTCGGGCTCCCAATACAGGGTGCCGAACAGGTAGTCCGTCAGTGGAAAAACGATGTTGAAGTTGCGTTCCTGCATCAACTCCCGACGGTGATGCAGTTCGTGCAGGCGGCGCATCTGGCGGATCCATGGCCAGCGTGTCACCGGGTTTGAGGGCGGCAGGTGCTCGCAGGCGTGGAACACTTCATAGGTCAGGTAACCGAGGACCAGGCAGCCGCCGACCAGGCCGGCAACGTTGGCATCGAACTGCGCCAGCAGCCACCAGACGGGCAGGGTGATGACGAGCGTATGCACCACGATCAGCCAGGCTGGAAACAGGATCACCCGCCAGTCGCGGGCGCTGTCATACGTCATGTGTCCGGGAGCGAAGAAGCTGTGATGATCACCGGCATGGCGGGCATAGAACATCCGCGCGAAGCTTTTCTTGTGATGCCCGAGGTGACGATGCACGGCGTACACGCCGAAGTTGAAGAACAACAACGTCAGTGGCACGGCGAGCCATTCCAGCGGCAGCACCTGATGCACGGTGTTCCAGAATGCACCGATGGCCAGCAAGCCGAACAGCAGCACAAACCCGCCGTGCAGCCAGGGGTTGTAGCGTGGATGAATGTCCGCGCGATAGCGGCTGCGAAAAGCCTCGGTGGTCTGCCTCACTGCGTTCACCTGTGGTTATTGTTGTCCCAGCAGATTAGACGATCCCGCCGTTTCCGGCGGGCCAAAGCCAGGGGACACAAATGCCAAGTTCCGGTGTAAAGCGGACTCAGGTCAGCGGGTTCCAGCGTTGCGACCAGTCATCGTCGGTCTGGATGACTTCGCGCAGCAGGTCGAAGGCGTGTTGCAGGGTGGCCGAGTCACGGTCGCGGGAGTAAACCAGATAGGTCGGGTAGCTGAATTCCGGAGCTTTCGGCACTTGTTCCAGCACACCGCTTTCCAGGTAACTCTGCACCACTCGGGTACGAAAGTAGCCACTGCCGCCGTTTTCCAGAATGTATTGCAAGGCCAGGGGGCCGAGGTTGAAGCTCAGCGCCGCCTTGGCTTTCTCCGGTAACGCGGCATCATGCTGCCGACGGAAGTCCTGCCCCCAGTCGATGTACACGTAGGGATCAGACTTTCCGGCCAGACGAACCAGAATCAGTTTTTCTTCCAGTATCTGCTCGACTTGCAGGCGCGGCCAATATTCGGGCTGATAGACCAGCGCCGCGTCCAGCACCCCCAGTTCCAGTTGACGCAGCAGATTTTCGCCGTCGCGGATCTCCATGCGCAGCGCGTGCCCGGGGATCTTCTCCCGCAGTTCGGCGGCCCAACTGAGCATCAACGGGTTGCACAGACTGACTTCGCCGCCGATGTGCAGTACGTCGTGGTATCCCTCAGGTAACGGCAAGTCCCGGCGCGCGGCTTCCCAGGTTTCGACCAGCTGATTGGCGTAGACCACAAAGGCTTCGCCGTTCGGAGTCAGACGAGCACCGGCGCGGTTACGCACGAACAGCGTGCTGCCCAGCTGGTTTTCGAGTTTCTGTACACGTGCGGTGATCGCAGTCTGGGTGACGTGGAGTTTTTCCGCTGCGGCGGCGAGGCTGCCGTGGCGGACGATTTCCAGGAAGGTACGGGCGAGATCGATGTCCATGGGGAGGCCGGTGCGGGAGATTCGGGCATTGTAAACGGATACACGCGGACTCGTTTGGTGCGCGTTTGTTGGGTTTGTTGAGGGGGTACATATCCGTTACCGCAGCAACGGATATGTACACCGCCGGTGAATTCCCACGAACCGGGAGAAGCGCTCTTCAGCCGTCCAGCTCAAAACGCAAAACACGAACAGCCAAACGCTCCCCAGAATCCCTGAAAGTCACTGACCGGTGCCGAAGACAATCGCGCCCGTTCATGGCTGTGAGCATGCACTGCACAAGCCCCGACGCATTGATGAACCTGTGCCGTCATCGGTGCCAGCGGTCTCCAATGCCCCGGCACATTAACCACCGGTGACCATTCCGGCACCACCGGCACGGGCGGCGGTCCGAGTTTCTCGAACTCGGCGGTGCCGTAGACAATCTTGCCGTCGACAATCGTCAGCACCGACTCGATCCATTTGACCGCTTCATCCTCAATATGGAAATAGTCCGCCGACAGCGCAATCAAGTCCGCCAGTTGCCCGACCTTGATCTGGCCCTTCTTGCCTTGCTCGGAAGAAAACCAGGCACTGCCGTGGGTGAACAATTCCAGTGCGGTGTCGCGACTCAAACCTTGCGGATACAGCTCCAGACCACCGACGGTGCGGCCACTGACCAGCCAATACATTGAGGTCCAGGGGTTGTAGCTCGACACCCGCGTGGCATCGGTGCCGGCGCCGACAGGAACGCCCTCGGCGAGCATCCGCGCGATCGGTGGCGTGTGCTCGGCGGCCTTGGCGCCGTAGCGGTCGACAAAGTACTCGCCCTGGAAGGCCATGCGGTCCTGGATCGCAATCCCGCCGCCCAAGGCTTTGACCCGCTCGATGTTCTGTGGCGTGATGGTTTCGGCATGATCGAAAAACCATGGCAAACCGTCGAACGGAATATCGCGATTGACCTTCTCGAAGACATCGAGCATGCGGCTGATGGATTCGTTATAGGTGGCGTGCAGACGGAACGGCCAGCGTTGCTCGACGAGGTGGCGAGCCACTGGCTCCAGTTCCTGTTCCATGGTTTGCGGCAGGTCCGGACGGGGTTCGAGAAAGTCTTCGAAATCCGCCGCCGAAAACACCAGCATTTCCCCGGCACCGTTGTGCCGCAGGAAATCGTCGCCCTGGCCATAGTGGGAAGTGCTGGTCCAGTTCTTGAAGTCGGTCAGTTCTTCCTTGGGTTTCTGGGTGAACAGGTTGTAGGCGATGCGCACCGTCAGCTGTTGGTCCTTGGCCAGTTGCTGAATGACCTGATAGTCGTCCGGGTAATTCTGATAACCGCCGCCGGCGTCGATGGCGCTGGTGACACCGAGGCGATTGAGTTCGCGCATGAATTGCCGAGTCGAGTTGACCTGATACTCCAGCGGCAGTTTCGGTCCCTTGGCCAGCGTCGAGTAAAGAATCATCGCATTGGGGCGGGCGATCAGCATGCCGGTCGGATCGCCATTGGCGTCGCGCTGGATTTCACCGCCTGGCGGGTTCGGCGTATCGCGGGTGTAGCCGACCACTTTCAAGGCGGCGCGGTTGAGCAGGGCGCGATCGTAGAGGTGCAGCACGAACACCGGTGTGTCTGGTGCGGCCTTGTTCAGTTCATCAATCGTGGGCAGGCGTTTTTCGGCGAACTGGAACTCGTTCCAGCCACCGACGACCCGCACCCATTGCGGCGTGGGTGTACGGTCGGCCTGATCCTTGAGCATGCGCAAGGCATCGACCAGCGACGGCACGCCTTCCCAACGCAATTCGAGGTTGTAGTTCAAACCGCCACGGATCAGGTGCAGGTGCGAGTCGTTGAGACCGGGAATCACCGTGCGACCGTGGAGGTCGATGATTTGCGTGCCCGGTCCTTGCAGCGCCATGGCCTGCGCGTCGCTACCGACCACCACGAAGCGTCCGTCCTTGATGGCGACGGCACTGGCCTGGGGTTTCTTGCGATCGACGGTGTGCAGGCGTCCGTTGTACAGAATGAGGTCGGCCGGGGTATCTGGCATGGTTTTACTCCCTGCGAACAGCGGGCTGATCCAGGCACCGACGGCACCTGCCGAAAGGCCTTGCAATACACGTCGGCGGTTGAAACCTTCGTGGTCCTCAGGTGGGGGCATGGCAGTGTTCTCCGCAAAAATGATCGGATTGAACAGCCGATGTCTGACGCATGCGGCCAGAAGGAATATAGACCGCAAATCTGCAGAGGGCGTTTTTCCAAAGGTGAAAAACGACGAATCCCGCCACAAGGGGCGGGATTCGTTTGCAACCAGAGAGGCTCCCGAACGCGGGAACCGCCGTCTTAGCTTGGGAACAGCTCGGACAGTTTCATGGCCAGCATCATGTCGCCTTCAGCGCGCAGCTTGCCGCCCATGAACGCCTGCATGCCGTCGGTCGAACCGTCAACGATGCCTTCCAGGGTTTCGCCGTCCATCACCAGAGTGACCTGGGCGTCCGGGTTTTCGCCTTCTTTCAGCTCGCAGGTGCTGTCCTTGACGATCAGCGAGAAGTTTTGGGTGTCGTCGATGCGGAAACCGAAGACAAGGTCCAGACCGGCAGCAGCGGCTGGGTTGAACTTGGCTTTCATTGCTTGTACGGCATCAGCTACGGAGGTCATGGTTCGATCCTTTCTTGGGTAATAAGAGCTGGGTGATTACAGCCAGGGTCACAATAGTCCGGACTCAGCGAAACGTGATGAGTTCCGGGGCTTTCAACAGCTGCAGGTGCGCATGACTGTTGAAAGAAGCCAGTGCTACCTCGCGACCACGGAATTTCAGTTGGTTGAGCGAGGTGTTGACGATTTGCCAGTTAAGTTCAAAGGCCTGCTTCGCCGGCATTTGCGTAATGAGGTGGAGCAGGGCGGTGATGGTGCCGCCGGAGGTGAACACGGCGATTTTCTGTGTATTGTCGGCGCTTTCGAGTATCCGGTGCAGGCCGGCCTGCACCCGCTCGACAAAACCCAGCCAGCTTTCAAGGCCCGGGGTGTCATACGTGCCGGCGAGCCAGCGCTCGATGATCAGAGCGAAAATACGCTGGAATTCGGCACGGTTTTGCGCAGCGTTGCGCAGGATTTCCAGCGCTTCGGGTTCGTCGTCGAGCATGGCCGGCAGCAGCGCACGGATCACCGCATCGGCATCGAATTCATTGAAGGCAGAATCGGTTTCCACGATCGGTGCCGGCAAGCCTGCGGCAGCGAACTGTTCCAGCGCACTGCTGGCAGTATGCTGCTGGCGGCGCAGGTCGCCCGAGAGGCAGCGATCAAAGCGGATACCCAGCCCGGCGAGATGCTGGCCGAGGACTTCTGCCTGGCGAACACCGGTCGGCGACAGGACGTCATAGTCGTCTGCACCAAAGGAGGCCTGGCCATGTCGAATCAAATAGATACTGCCCACGTCCGCGTCATCCCGGTACGTTGAAGGTTTGGCGAGGTTATGAGGATGAGGGTGAGCTGTCAATGAAAAAACATACGCTTGTTTGAAATGCCCGTTACAGCCTGTTGCCAGAGGTTTCACGGCTGGCCGGCGGGCCGGCGCATGGGTATGCTGATGCTATCCCGCGCGCGTTAATGCAGCGCTTTGTATTGAAGGAGTCCCTGTGGAGTTTCTGTCCGAATATGCCAGTTTCCTGGCTAAAACCGTGACACTGGTGATCGCCATTCTGGTGGTCCTGGCCAGTTTCGCGTCGTTGCGCAGTAAAGGTCGACGCAAGTCGGCCGGCCAGTTGCAAGTCAGCAAACTCAATGATTTCTACAAAGGGCTGCGCGAGCGCCTGGAGCAGACCTTGCTCGACAAGGAGCAGCTCAAGGCCTTGCGCAAGGTCGAAGCGAAAACCGAGAAAAAACAAAAGAAGAAGCCAGAGGCAAAATCCCGGGTGTTCGTGCTGGATTTCGATGGCGACATCAAGGCCTCGGCTACCGAGAGCCTGCGCCATGAAATCACCGCGCTGTTGACCCTGGCCACGCCAAAGGATGAAGTCGTGCTGCGTCTGGAGAGCGGTGGCGGCATGGTCCACAGCTACGGCCTGGCGTCTTCGCAACTGGCGCGCATTCGTGATGCCGGCGTGCCACTGACCGTGTGCATCGACAAGGTTGCGGCCAGCGGCGGCTACATGATGGCGTGCATCGGCGAGAAGATCATCAGCGCCCCGTTCGCCATCCTCGGCTCGATCGGGGTGGTGGCGCAGTTGCCAAACGTCAATCGCCTGCTGAGAAAGCATGACATCGACTTTGAGGTCCTCACCGCCGGCGAATACAAGCGGACCCTGACCGTATTTGGCGAAAACACCGAAAAGGGCCGTGAGAAATTTCAGGAAGACCTGGACGTCACCCATCAGCTGTTCAAGAACTTCGTGTCCCGCTATCGCCCGCAACTGGCCATCGACGAAGTGGCCACCGGCGAAATCTGGCTCGGCGTTGCCGCGCTCGACAAGCAGCTGGTTGACGAACTCAAGACCAGCGATGAGTACCTTGCCGAACGGGCGAAAAAATCCGAGCTTTATCACCTGCACTATGCCGAACGCAAAAGCCTGCAGGAACGCATCGGCATGGCGGCCAGCGGTTCGGTCGATCGCGTATTGCTGAACTGGTGGAGCCGGTTGACGCAGCAACGTTTCTGGTAACACATGCTAATAATGGTCTCTTTCATTGTCTCGCGGTGAAAGGGGCCGTTTTTTTTGTGGCGGTATATATGTAGCACTTTTTAAGAAAGTCGCTCGATAGGCTAGCGTTCCTAGTTAATTTCGAGTGGTCACAATGTCATCTCTGCCCGCGAACCCGAACATTCCTGTATTAACTCCAGATCAACAGGGTGTTTTTTTTGATTTGATTAAAAACAATGCCCCTGGCTGGCTGTTGACTGCTTCAAGTCAGCTGCGACGTGAACTCTATGAAAGTCTGATCACCAATCCTTCAAGGAGTGAACTCGGCGACATTCTGAAGGGGTACCAGGTCTCGAAGGCCGTCAAGGTGGAGGGGCAGGCTGAACTCTCGCGCGCGGTGGCCACGGAACGCCTGAATGCCATTTTTGACAACTTCAAAAATGAGCGTCGGGCATTGCTCAGGCAACTCACTGGCGCGGCATTGACACGCCATCCCGCAGCGCCTGTCCCGAGTTCCAGCGCCCATTCGGGGGCGTCCCGATGAACGATTTCACTCACGATCCTGTCGACGGCCAGACGCCGTCGGCAATGCCAGGATGGCGTGCCGAATTGAAAGCCGGTATCGATCTCGCCTTGCCACAATCCCCGGGCCAGTTTGGCGAACGCTTGATCAAGGAAAAGTGGGGGGCGGGCATCGATCCGCAGACGGCCTTGCTGGTCACGCTCGATTACAACTACAAGGGGCATCCTGCAGAAAACGGTATCGAGCAGGGGCGGGTGGCGAGCTCCCGGTCGCTGCTGCAAACGTTGCTGTCCAACGACCAGACTGTGGGGGACGGCCGTTTCGCCGAAACCGCGTTCGGCTTGTACACGCCACCGGATATCGGACCCGCCGTACGCATCGTGGAAAATGCCGATGAGTTTGCCGATCACGGCAGCGGCAATCACCAGACGTATGAAGGTGTTTATCGCCGAACCGCACCGCAAGTCTACGGGCCGCCGACACAGATCAATCTCAGGCCAGCCGATTTCAAGAAGTGGGTCTGGGAACTGGAATTGAAGGGCTTGTACGAAGCGTATCTCGGTCAAGCCTGGCCGGCCGATGACGTCATTCTCGCGCCCAAACCTTATGCGTTGAGAACGTCGGTCAAAGCGGCGTTCGTCATGGCGGCCTGGTTGCAACTTCACGAACAGCGCCTGTCGCCAAAAGGCCTGAAGCTTGCGATGCAAGCGGCAGGTTTGCCGCCGGATCAGCCTTGGGAAACGCTGACCATCGAGCAACTGCAAGCACCGACTCTCGCTCCTTCAGCCGTCAGGGCCGGGCGGTTGAAGCTCTACCGTTACACCGCGACAGATATCTGGGCCTTCCGTGACACCGCCAGTGCCAGAGTGCTGTTGTTCATCCCCGGCAATTCTTCCCCGCTGCACGAATTCGCCGACGCGACTCAACTGCACCAATGGATTGCCGCACAAGGCCGGGTGAATGAAACGAAACAGGCTTTGGCCGCCCACTTTGCCGAGGATGATCGCGAGGACGGTACGTTTCATGCCGGTGTCCTGACGGCGCTGGATGGCATGGCGTTGTATCCGGGGAAACACTGGCTGACGAACAATGCCGGCTTTTTCAACAACGACGGCTACTGGGATCCGGACGAGTACATCGGCTACGACGATCCTGCATCCGCCACCGATGCGTTTGCCCACTGCGTGCTGACGATGAAGCAGGCCGCCCGGGCCACTGTCCAAAGCATCCGTGACGATGCCCAGGTCAATCGTGGCAATCTAAGCGCAGTCGTTGAACCGCTTGTGCAATGGGTCAACCGGTTCGGGCCACTGGCGTTGTTCGTTCCGGGAGGCGAGGGGATACTGGCGCTGGCCGGACTTATTGACGCGGGCTACGGCATTGATCAGGTGGCCAATGGCACAACTTCACGCGATCGCTCAGAGGGCGTGACGCGCACTGTTTTTGGCTTGCTCAATGCGTTGCCGGTAGGCGCGGAGGTGGCGCTGAAAGGTGAAACGGCCATCGTCGATTCAGCAGCGGAAGAACTCAGGCCTGAGTCGGAAGTGGCCGTTGCCCCGACGCCCGATCCGGTGAGCGTGACGCCAGCGAGCCGCGTCGAGCTCATTCGCGCCATCGGCCCCTCGGTGGCGTCTTTCAGTGATGAAGTGTTGGCACAGATCGGCAAGGTCAGCGCGATTGACGACGATATGCTGCGGTTGATGCAGGCTGGCCGCTCGCCGACGCCCTTGCTGGCGGACACCATCAGTCGCTTCAGGATCGATCACGATCTCGGCCCGGTCGGGGAGGCTGCGCAATTCAGTCAGCGTTACGAAGCACTCCAGCGTTCGGAGCACGAATGGGTCCGTCTGTTCCAGCAGCAATACCCGGACCTGCCAACAGCCGCGATCGAGCAAATGCTTGACCGCTACGGCGTGGACATCCAACAGACCCCCGACGTGGCCGAGGCCAGGCAGCTTTTCGCACGCCTGGACGGCAAGGCACGGGAATACCAACAACATGTGCGGCTCAATCGCGCCTATGAAGGCTTTTATCTGCGGGCGGTTGCGAATGCCGACACGGACACGCTGGCCTTGCACTCCCTGAAAAAACTGCCCGGCTGGCCGCAAGATTTGCGAATCGAGGTCCTCGACGGTTCGTCCACCGGCCGGGTTCTTGACCGTTGCGGGCCCCTTGATGCCACCCATTACCGAAGCGTCATCAAGGCAGGCAACGGTTACCTGCGGCAGGGTCGGCCAACGGATTTCTATGACGCGATCCTCGGCGTACTGTCGGACGAGGAACGCTCGGTGTTGCATCTCACATCACGGAATCCGGCCAGCGAGTTGCGGCTAAGCCTCAGCGATTGTGCATTGTCCCGAGCTGAAACCCTGCTCGGTTTGCAAAGGCTCGATTCAGGGCTGACCTTCGAACGCCAGGGGTTGCGCGGTGGAGGCTACCCGTCGACGCCTCAGGGTGAAGCCATGGCATTGCAAGCCACCCGATTACAGATCAAGGATATTTACCCGGACTTCACCGATGCTGAGGTGGATCAGGTCATACAGCGCGAAGGCATCTCGGTGCAGGCGTATATCGATCGGCTGAATCTGCAGTTCCAACAACTCAACACCGAGTTGAATGGCTGGGTCGAGCAAACGGTGCAAGACATTGCCGACATGGACGTTCCCATGCTGGCCATGGGCGATGAAGAGGCGGCGGGTATGAACCCTGCCCAAATTGCCGTGCACAATGCCCACTTCCTGCAAATGGCCTTGCACGAGGAACAGACAGTCAGGACGGAGCTCGCCGTGGAACTTGCCGCTATTTGGCAAAAGCGCGCGCCGAACCGCCGTGTCAGGCTCGATCTCGCCTTCGAGGACTATCACCGACTGCCCACCCTGAGCGTGCGGCTTGATGATGTGGTCGAATTGTCGATGCAAGGCTTCCATCTGACCGAGGAGGACAGTCTGAACGGCTTTCTCGAGAGCTTCCCGAATCTCGAGGTGTTGAATCTGGAAAACGTCGACTTGCGTCATTTCCTGGTGGACGGCCAGGAAGGGAATGCCTTGCCGCCTGCTCTGTGCCAGTTGAGAAACCTGTCCTCACTCAATCTGCGCGCCACCCAGCTGGTATTCAGTGAACGCGCCGCTTCACAACTGACTGAGCTGACAAGCTTGCAAAGCCTCGACCTCAGCGACAACCCGTTGGGTGTACCGCCGATGGTGCTGGGCTTGAACAATCTGCGCCAACTCAACCTGCGCAATACCCGCATCAGCCATTGCCCGGTCGGGATCATGGATGAGCCATACCTGACGTCCCTGGATTTGCGCGATAACCAGATCACGCGCATCCCCCAAGCGGTGCTGAACCAGGCGATCGCCAGGGATCGGGTGCTGCTGTGGAACAACCCGTTGAGCGATGAAGACACCTTGCAGCGGCTGGTCGCGCATCGAGAACAAACGGGGATCAACCTGTGGTTGAGTGCACAGGGTCCTGACTATGCGAATCCGTTGGCCTGGTTGAACGGGATTGAACCAGGGCTGCGCGAGGCCAGGATGCAGGTCTGGCTGCAACTGGCGCTCAAGCCGGGTGGTGGGCGGTTTCTAGGGACCATGAACACGTTGACCCTCACCCCGGATTTTCGGGTCAATTACCTGGATCTTCAGGCACGGGTATGGCGGCTGTTGAGTGAAGCGGATGCTTCGGATGAATTGTGGGGCCGATTGACCCTGAATCCACTGATGCCGGCGGGCGCGTTCGATAACCCGTTTGCGGTGTTCACCACACTGGAAAACCGTGCGCAGATTTACCGGGACTGGGTGGCTTTGGGGCGACCGATTCCGATCGAGCGATAGCAGATGGGTGGAGCCGATAAAGCCCTGATCCCATTGGACCAGGGCTTTATGTGGTCAGCGGCGACGGAACAGCGGCAGCGGTTCGTCGGTGGCGGCCTGATAGGTCACCGAGAAGTCCTTGAGACCTTCCAGGGCTTCGTACGGATCTTTGTCGGCACGAATCGCAAAGGCGTCAAAACCACAGCGATGCATGTAAAACAGCTGGTCGCGCAACACATCGCCAATCGCCCGCAGTTCGCCTTTGAAACCGTAACGGTCACGCAGCAGGCGGGCGTTGGAGTAGTTGCGGCCATCAGTGAAGGCCGGGAAGTTCAAGGCGATGACCTGGAAGTTCGCGACGTCTTCACCGATCTCTTCGGCTTCTTCATCGGCATCCAGCCATACACCCAGGCCGCCATCGCGGGCCTTGAGCATGCGGCTGTGCTCGCGCCACAGTTGCAACGGGACGATCAGGTCGTCGCAGTTGCTGATCTCGTCGATGTTGAAGTCCTTTGGCAACAGGTGCCAGGTTTCGTCGACGACTTCGTTGTTCTTAATGATTCGCTGCATAGACGCGTTCCTTGAAGAGGTCGATGCCAATACGCTGGTAGGTGTCGATGAAACGCTCGTCTTCGGTACGTTGTTCGATGTACACGTCGATCAGCTTTTCGATCACGTCAGGCATGGCTTCCTGGGCAAAGGACGGGCCGAGGATCTTGCCCAGGCTCGCATCGCGGCTGGCGCTGCCGCCGAGGGATACCTGGTAGAACTCTTCGCCTTTCTTGTCCACCCCGAGGATGCCGATGTGGCCGACGTGGTGGTGACCACAGGCGTTCATGCAGCCGGAGATGTTCAGGTCGAGTTCGCCGATGTCGAACAGATAATCCAGGTCGTCGAAACGGCGCTGGATCGATTCGGCGATCGGGATCGATTTGGCGTTGGCCAGCGAGCAGAAATCGCCGCCAGGGCAGCAGATGATGTCGGTCAGCAACCCGATGTTCGGCGTGGCGAAACCTTGCTCGCGCAATTCGCCCCACATGGCGAACAACTGGCTCTGTTCAACGTCGGCCAGAATGATGTTCTGCTCGTGGGAGGTGCGCAGTTGACCGAAACTGTAACGATCGGCCAGGTCGGACACGGCGTCGAGCTGCTTGTCGGTGATATCGCCCGGCGCAACGCCGGTCGGCTTCAGGGACAGGGTCACGGCCACATAACCCGGCTTCTTGTGCGCCAGGGTATTGCGGGTACGCCAGCGAGCGAAGCCCGGGTGTTGCTTGTCGAGTTCGGCGAGTTCGGCGGTCTGGTTGTCCAGTGCCTTGTAGTCCGGGTCGACGAAGTGTTTGGCGACGCGATGCACTTCGGCTTCGGTCAGCGTGGTCTGGCCACCGCGAAGGTGTTCCATTTCGGCATCGACTTTCTGTGCGAAGACTTCAGGCGTCAGGGCCTTGACCAGAATCTTGATCCGCGCCTTGTACTTGTTGTCGCGACGGCCATAGCGGTTGTACACACGCAGGATGGCGTCGAGGTAGCTCAACAGGTCTTGCCACGGCAGGAATTCATTGATGAACGCGCCAACCACCGGGGTGCGGCCCAGGCCACCGCCGACCAGCACACGGAAGCCCAGTTCGCCCGCGGCGTTGTGTACCGGCTCAAGGCCGATGTCATGGACTTCGATGGCGGCACGGTCGGAAGTCGAACCGTTGATCGCGATCTTGAATTTACGCGGCAGGTAAGCGAATTCCGGGTGGAATGTCGTCCATTGGCGAACGATCTCGCACCATGGGCGCGGGTCGATCAGCTCATCGGCAGCGACGCCGGCGAACTGGTCGGTGGTGACGTTGCGCAGGCAGTTGCCGCTGGTCTGGATCGCGTGCATCTGCACGGTGGCCAGCTCAGCCAGGATGTCCGGGATGTCTTCCAGCGCCGGCCAGTTGAACTGCACGTTCTGGCGGGTACTGATGTGGGCATAGCCCTTGTCGTAGTCGCGGGCAATCTTCGCCATCATTCGCGTCTGGCGCGAAGTCAGCTGGCCGTAAGGCACCGCCACCCGCAACATCGGGGCGAAACGCTGGATATAAAGCCCGTTTTGCAAGCGCAGAGGGCGGAATTCTTCTTCGCTCAGCTCGCCTGCCAGATAGCGTCGGGTCTGATCACGGAACTGCTTGACGCGGTCCTCGATGATCCGCTGATCGTACTCGTCGTATACGTACATATAAGTCCTGTTCTCAGGCTTGGGCCGGTCGGATCCAGTGGCGATTTTCGCTTGCTGACATCTCCGATACTGCCTCGGCAATTCTGCGCGCACGGCCGCGCACTCCCTACGGAGCCGGGGCAAGATACCAGTTTGGAGTTATGCGCAAAAGTGATGTTTGAGTATATGCAAAGAACCAAAACGACTAACGATAACCGTTATTGATAAACCCGTATTTGTGGTGTGGGCAATCCTCGTCTTTACTGTGGTCGAGTCTTTATGCAATCACCGATAAAACCGACAAGAGGCGATGCAATGAGCAACCCTACCAAAGCTTCAAAGCCTGACAGTACGGTCGATGCGTGGGCCATTCTGTTTCTGATCATTCTGGTCGTAGGCACCGCGGTATTCTGGGTCAGCCATCAATAACCGACCCCGTCCGGGCCCGACGCTGACGATTGTCGGACAAAAACCGGAATAAACGCCGTTTTACGGAGGTTCGCTGGCTATAATGCGCAGCGAATTTCCGGGGGCTCGGACGATCAATGCTGAAGTTTTTCTGCACCTTCCTGCTGATGCTGGGCGCGGCTTGCGGCCCTGCTGCGCGTGCGGAATCGGTGTTGTTCCTGAATCCGGGAAAGGTGGATGAAGCCTTCTGGGTCAGTTATTCGCAATTCATGCAGGCAGCCGCCACGGATCTGGGTATTGATCTGCGCATTCTCTACTCCCGGCGCATGCCGGAGCTCGCGCTGGCGCAAGCCCGTCAAGCGTTGCAAGGCCCCGATCGTCCTGACTATCTGGTGTTCGTCAACGAACAGTACGTTGCCCCGCAAATCCTGCGCCTGGCTCAGGGCAGCGGGGTGAAGCTGTTTATGGTCAACGCGTCGCTGACGGCCAATCAACTGAGTCTGTTGGGTGAGCGTCCTGATCGGCTGGGCAGCCTGGTGCCCAACGACGAGGAGGGCGGCTACCTGATGCTCAAGGAGCTGATCCGCCAGCATCCGCCCGTGGCGCCCGGTGAGGTGATCGAGTTGCTGGCGTTCTCCGGCCTGAAGATCACGCCATCGGCGCAGCTGCGCGAGCAAGGCATGATGCGCGCGTTGGCCGAGCATCCCGAGGTGCGTTTGCGGCAACTGGTGTACAGCGGCTGGACTCGGGACCGTGCGTATGAACAGGCGAAATTGCTGTTTCGGCGCTATCCGAAGGTGTCGCTGGTGTGGTCCGCCAATGACGAAATGGCGTTTGGCGCCATGCAGGCGTATTCAGAGACCGGCGGCGTACCCGGAAAGGGCGCGTTGTTCAGCGCAGTCAACACCTCTACCGCCGCGTTGAAAGCGAAAGTGGATGGACGATTGAGCGTCCTGTTGGGCGGTCATTTCACCCTGGGTGGCTGGGCTCTGGTGGAATTGCATGACCTCGATCGGGGCGTGGACATCAGCCAGTACGGCGGCCGTGATCGCCAGATTCCATTGCTGCAACTGGTCGACAGGGCAACCGCCAGGCGAATGCTGGCCATGGGCGACTCGCCGGATTACGGCGTGGACTTCCGTCGCCTGTCGGCCAAGGGACGGCCGACGTCCTATCGCTATCCGTTCAGCCTGCAAACCCTGATGCGCTAAACCCCTGCCAGCAACAGCACCAGCTGCACGATGCCGTAGAGCGCCAAGGCGAACACCGTCGTGAACAGAATCCCCAGAATCACAAAATGACTGGGCTTGCCGTGGGTGAAATCCCGGGCCCGGTTCTTCCCGCTCTGCACCCCGAACGCCGCCGCCATGACACTGTGCAGCATCTGCCAGAGCGTGGGCGGCTTGTTGTCGACTGGATCGTCCATAAACCCCTCGTCACGAATGTGTGAAGAGTAAGCATAGACAATCCGCGGCCAGCACAAAGCAAATGTGGAAGCGGTCTCTCGACCGGCCACGGAATTGTGGCCGGGAGACTGATCCTAGTTGTCGTAACCGAGGTTCGGCGCCAACCAACGTTCGGTCACGCTCAACTCCTGGCCTTTGCGCGAGGTGTAGCTCTGCACCTGATCCTTGTCGACCTTGCCCACGGCGAAGTATTGCGCCTGCGGGTGAGCGAAGTACCAGCCGCTGACCGCCGCCGCCGGGAACATTGCGTAGTGCTCGGTGAGGAACACGCCGCTGCGCCCGGCCTGCATCTCGCTGGCTTCAGGGTCGAGCAAGGCGAACAGGGTGCTTTTCTCGGTGTGATCCGGGCAGGCCGGATAGCCGGGAGCAGGGCGGATGCCGGTGTATTGCTCTTTGATCAGTGCCTCGTTGTCGAGCGTCTCGTCCTTGGCGTAACCCCAATAATCCTTGCGGACCTGTTGGTGCAACCACTCGGCGCACGCCTCGGCCAAGCGGTCGGCCAAGGCCTTGACCATGATCGAGTTGTAATCGTCACCCGCGTCCTGATAAGCCTTGGCCACTTCTTCGGCGCCGATGCCGGCGGTGGTGATGAAGCCACCCACGTAGTCGGTGATTTCACTGTCCTTCGGCGCCACGAAGTCGGCCAGGGAGAAGTTCGGCTTGCCGTCGGTCTTGATGATCTGCTGACGCAGGTGATGCAGTTTGGCCAAGGGCTTGCCGTCATCGCCGTAGACTTCGATGTCGTCGTCACGCACCTGGTTGGCTGGCCAGAAACCGAACACCGCACGGGCGCTGATCAGTTTCTCGTCGATCAGCTTGGCGAGCATTTCCTGGGCATCGGCGTACAGCGCCGTAGCGGCTTCACCGACCACTTCGTCCTGGAGGATGCGCGGGAACTTGCCGGCCAGGTCCCAGGAGATGAAGAACGGCGTCCAGTCGATGTATTCGGCCAGGACTTTCAGGTCGATGTTGTCCAGCACTTTGGAACCGGTGAATGTCGGTTTGACCGGCGCATAGGTGCTCCAGTCGAACTGCGGCTTCTTGGCGATGGCGGCCGCATAGCTCAGGCGTTCGGTACGGGCACTGCGGTTGGCGGTGCGCTCGCGAACGTCGATGTATTCCAGGCGGGTCTTCTCGACGAACGCCGGTTTCAATTCCTTGGACAGCAACTGCGTCGCTACACCGACGGCGCGGGAGGCGTCGGTGACGTAAATCACCGCGTCGTTGCTGTACTTCGGCTCGATCTTCACCGCCGTGTGTGCCTTGGAGGTGGTCGCGCCGCCGATCATCAGCGGCAGGTGGAAGTCCTGGCGCTGCATCTCGCGGGCCACATGGACCATTTCATCCAGCGAAGGCGTGATCAGACCGGACAGGCCGATGATGTCGCATTTCTGCTCCTTGGCCACTTGCAGGATCTTCTCCGCCGGCACCATCACGCCGAGGTCGACGATGTCGTAGCCGTTACAGCCCAGCACCACGCCAACGATGTTCTTGCCGATGTCATGCACGTCGCCTTTCACCGTGGCCATGAGGATCTTGCCCTTGGCTTCCGGCTTGTCGCCTTTTTCCAGTTCAATGAACGGGATCAAGTGGGCCACGGCTTGCTTCATCACGCGGGCGGATTTCACCACCTGCGGCAGGAACATTTTGCCGGCGCCGAACAGGTCACCGACGATATTCATGCCGGACATCAGCGGGCCTTCGATCACCTCGATCGGGCGCGCGAACGACTGGCGCGATTCTTCGGTGTCTTCGACGATGTGCGTGGTGATGCCCTTGACCAGTGCGTGCTCCAGACGCTTGTTGACGTCCCAGCCGCGCCACTCTTCGGTCTCGGCTTCCTTGACGCTGCCGTCGCCCTTGTACTTGTCGGCGATGGCGAGGAGGGCGTCGGTGCCTTCCGGGGTGCGGTTGAGGATCACGTCTTCGACGGCGTCGCGCAGTTCCACCGGGATCTGGTCGTAGATCTCCAGCTGACCGGCGTTGACGATGCCCATGGTCAGGCCGTTGCGGATCGCATACAGCAGGAACACCGAGTGGATCGCCTCACGCACCGGGTTGTTGCCACGGAACGAGAACGACACGTTGGACACGCCACCCGAGGTCAGCGCATACGGCAGTTCGTCGCGGATGTAGGCACAGGCGTTAATGAAGTCCACGGCGTAGTTGTTGTGTTCTTCGATACCGGTGGCCACGGCGAAGATGTTCGGGTCGAAGATGATGTCTTCCGGCGGGAAGCCGACTTCGTTGACCAGAATGTCGTAGGAGCGTTTGCAGATCTCTTTCTTGCGTGCTTCGGTGTCGGCCTGGCCGGCTTCGTCGAAGGCCATTACGACCACGGCGGCGCCGTAGCGCTTGCACAGTCTGGCGTGATGAATGAACTGCTCGACGCCTTCCTTCATGCTGATCGAGTTGACGATGCCCTTGCCCTGGATGCACTTCAGGCCGGCTTCGATCACTTCCCACTTCGAGGAGTCGATCATGATCGGCACGCGGGAGATGTCCGGTTCACCGGCAATCAGATTGAGGAAGGTCACCATGGCCTTCTTCGAATCGAGCATCCCTTCGTCCATGTTGATGTCGATGATCTGCGCGCCGGCTTCAACCTGCTGCAGGGCGACTTCCAGGGCTTCGGTGTAGTTGTCTTCACGGATCAGTCGGGCGAACTTGGCCGAACCGGTGATGTTGGTGCGCTCACCAACGTTGACGAACAACGAGCTGCGATCGATGGTGAACGGCTCCAGGCCCGAGAGGCGGCAGGCCTTCGGAATGTCCGGGATTTCACGCGGTGCATAACCGGCGACGGCTTTGGCGATGGCTTCGATGTGGCCCGGCGTGGTGCCGCAGCAGCCGCCGACGATGTTGAGGAAGCCGCTTTGGGCGAATTCTTCGATGACCTTGGCCGTTTGCGACGGCAGTTCGTCGTACTCGCCGAATTCGTTCGGCAGGCCGGCGTTCGGGTGCGCGGAGACGTGGGTGCCGGCCTTGTTCGACAGCTCTTCGAGGTACGGGCGCAGTTCGCTGGCGCCGAGTGCGCAGTTCAGGCCGACGGAAATCGGTTTGGCGTGGGCCACGGAGTTCCAGAAGGCTTCGGTGGTCTGGCCCGACAGGGTGCGGCCGGAAGCGTCGGTGATGGTGCCGGAGATCATGATCGGCAGTTCGACGCCCAACGCTTCGAACACCCCTTGCACGGCGAAGATCGCGGCTTTGGCGTTCAGGGTGTCGAAGATGGTTTCGATCAGGATCAGGTCGGCGCCGCCTTCGATCAGGCCTTTGGTGGCCTCGGTGTAGTTCTCCACCAGTTCATCGAAGGTCACGTTGCGGTAACCGGGGTTGTTCACGTCCGGCGACAGCGAGCAGGTGCGGCTGGTCGGGCCGAGCACGCCAGCGACGAAGCGCGGCTTGTCCGGGTTCTCGAGGGTTTTCGCATCGGCGATCTTGCGCGCCAGGCGAGCGCCTTCTACGTTCAGTTCGTAGGCCAGTTCTTCCATGCCGTAATCGGCCATGGAAATCCGGGTGGCGTTGAAGGTGTTGGTTTCCAGAATGTCCGCGCCGGCATCCAGGTAGGCTTTCTCGATACCACCGATCACGTCCGGGCGCGTCAGCACCAACAGGTCGTTGTTGCCTTTGACATCGCTCGGCCAGTCGGCAAAGCGTTTGCCACGGTAATCCTGCTCCTCGAGCTTGTAGCTCTGGATCATCGTGCCCATACCGCCATCGAGAATCAGGATGCGCTCTTTAAGGGCGTGCTTGAGAGCTTGAAGGCGAATACTGCGATCGGACATTTGGACTACTCGGAAAGGCCATGACGAAGGGCCGGAATCATAGCAAACCTGTGCGCTTTTAGAGCATGTTCGGTTTTTGCATGAATATCGTTCATGTTGGTGTAGGCGCTGTCTCGGTAGAATCGCGGCGTTTTTTCGAGGATCGGGAACAGAGACATGTCGTATCGCGTCGTCATCAGCAGTGTATTGCTGGTTTTAAGCTGTGGCGCCATGGCGCAGGATCCGGCAATTTCTGCTGCCATTTCCTACAGTCGCGACATCCAACCGATCTTCACCGAAAAGTGCGTGGCCTGCCATGCCTGCAATGACGCCCCCTGTCAGCTCAATCTGGGCAGTGGCGAAGGTGCTGCGCGCGGCGCGTCGAAAGTCTCGGTCTACGACGGCGAACGCAGCCAGGCTGCCGCACCGACCCGGTTGTTTTATGACGCGTTCGGTCAACACGCCTGGCAGCAAAAAGGCTTCTACCCGGTGCTCGACGCCCAGGGCAGCCAGGCCGCATTGATGGCGCGCATGCTGGAACTGGGTCACAAGACGCCTCTGACGCCCAACGCCAAATTGCCGGAAGACATCGTCCTGGGTCTGAACCGGGAAAACATATGCGCGATGCCGGCCGAATTCGGCGGTTACGTCAGCGCTCATCCGAAGGAAGGCATGCCGCTGGCGGTCACTGGCTTGACCGATCAGCAGTACCAGACCCTGCAACGCTGGCTGGCCTCGGGCGCGCCGATCGATGAGCAGGGCTTGGTGCCGTCGACGAAAGAAGCCTTGCAGGTGGTGCAATGGGAAAACCTGCTCAACTCGCCGGGCGCCCGCCAGAGCCTGGTGGGGCGCTGGTTGTTCGAACACTGGTTCCTCGCCCACCTTTACTTCAAGGACGGCGAGCCGGGGCATTTCTTTCAGTGGGTACGTTCGCGCACGCCGACCGGCCAGCCGATTGACCTGATCAACACGCGCCGCCCGAATGACGATCCGGGCACGCAGGTGTATTACCGCTTGCGGTCGGTGCAGGGCGTGATCGTGCAGAAGACCCACATCACTTATCCGCTGAGCGCGGCGAAGATGGCGCGGATCAAAAGCCTGTTCTACAGCGGCAACTGGCAGGTCTACGCCTTGCCGGGTTACGGGCCGGAGCGCCGGGCCAACCCGTTCACCACGTTCGAAGCGATACCGGCGCAGGCGCGTTATCAGTTCATGCTCGATAACGCCGAGTACTTCGTGCGCACGTTTATCCGCGGGCCTGTGTGCCGCGGCCAGATTGCCACCGATGTGATTCGCGATAACTTCTGGGCGCTGTTCCAGGCGCCGGAACACGATCTCTACATCACTGACCCGAACTACCGCGGGCAAGCCACGCCATTGCTGGCGATGCCGGGCCAGAACGACGACGTCGGCAGTGTCCTGAGCCTGTGGCATGACTACCGCGACAAGCGCAACGAGTACGAGGCGCTGCGTCGCGACAGCTACGCCGATGCGCCGGCGCCGAGCTGGTCGACCTTGTGGGCTGGCAACGACAACGCGCTGCTGACCATCTTCCGTCATTTCGACAGCGCATCGGTGAACAAGGGCCTGATCGGTGACGTGCCGCAAACCATGTGGTTGTTCGATTTTCCACTGTTGGAGCGCACGTATTATCAGTTGGCGGTCAACTTCGACGTGTTCGGCAACGTCTCCCATCAAGCACAGACCCGCCTGTATTTCGACCTGATCCGCAACGGCGCCGAGCAGAATTTCCTGCGCCTGATGCCCGCCGATTCCCGGGACGACTTTCTCGACGACTGGTACCAGAGCGGCGGCAAATTCAAGATGTGGCTGGACTATGAAGCCATCGACAACGACAAGCCGACGGCGCTGAAACTCGACGAGAAAGACCCGAAGCGCGACTTTGCGATGCAGTTGCTGGCTCGCTATGGCGAGCTCAACGCCCATCCCGATCCGATCAACCGCTGCGACGGCGCGTATTGCTCGCGACCGAACATTGACCCGGCGTTACAGAGCGCCGAGCAGGCCTTGAGTCGCCTGGTGTCGCGTCCGGCAGCAGGCCTGAAGGTCATCGATCAACTGCCGGAAGCAACGATGTTGCGTATCGAGTCCAGGAGCGGCAAGCGCGAGGTCTACAGCCTGTTGCGCAACCGCGCGCACAGCAATGTGGCGTTCCTGTTGGGGGAATCGCTGCGGTATCAACCGGGGCTCGACACGCTCACCATTTTCCCCGGCGTACTCAGCAGTTACCCGAACTTCATGTTCAATATTCCGGCCGAGCAAGTGCCAGCTTTTGTAGAGGCGATGGAAAACGCCAAAGACGCCAATCGTTTCGAGAAAATCGTCGAGCGCTGGGGAATTCGCCGCAGCCATCCGCAGTTCTGGTTTTACTTCCATGACCTGAGCCAATACGTCCACGAAACCGACCCGGTGGAAGAGGGCGTGCTGGACATGAACCGCTACGAGAATCTTTGATCGACTTTTGACAGATGCCTGATGTCCCAATCTGAAGGCGCCGTAGAAACCCTGTGGGAGCGGTGGATGGCGGGACGGAACGGGAGGGCGGTCAATGTTGATTTCAGTACAGGCACTGCGCGCGCTCGCGGCCTGGACGGTGGTTTGTCACCATTTCATGCAGATTTTCTTCGACTTCAAGGCCCGTGGTCCGATCGGTCAGATGTTCATCGACAAGGGCGCGGTGGGCGTCGATGTCTTCTTCGTTATCAGTGGCCTGGTGATATTCCTCTCCACCGAGGGCAAGTCGCTGCCGCCGGGGCGGTTCCTGCTGTATCGGCTATTTCGCATCGTGCCGGCGTATTGGCTGTACACGGTGCTGATGGCGCTGGTGGTGGTATTCGCACGACCGGTGCTACCGGATCAGACGGTCGACTGGTCGCATTTCCTTCTGTCGTTGCTGTTCATTCCTACAGAAAACCCCGGCGGTTACGGGATATATCCGACGCTCAATGTCGGCTGGACCCTTAACTACGAAATGCTCTTCTACCTGCTGTTTGCCTGGGCGTTGCTGTTCCGTTTGCAGGCGCGGTTGCTGATCGTCGCGGCGCTGCTGTTTGCGGTGTGTCAGGCGTGGACTGGCTATGGCTGGATCAGCGAGTTTTACCGCTCGGACATCGTTTATGAGTTTCTGCTGGGGATTGCCATCGGCATGATCTACCGCCGTGGCTGGATCAAGCCCGCGCTATGGCTGCCATTGCTGGGGATTGGCGCTGCGCTGCTGGCGATTTATTACCTGGCGCCGCAGCCGCGGTTTTTTGCCTGGGGCCTGCCGAGCGCATTGCTGGTGATGGCGTGCATGGCGCTGGAGCGTTTTTTCGCGAACAGTCGGGTGTTCAAACTGCTCGGCGATTGTTCCTACTCGGTGTACCTGATGCACGTGTTGGTGCTGTCTGCCGGAGGATTTGTCGCACAGCGTTATGGCGTAAACCCCTACGTGATGTTCGCCGTTTGCGTCGCGACCATTGGCCTGGCGTCGTGGGCAAGTTACGAATGGGTGGAAAAAAGCAGCTATCGGTGGCTTAAAGCGAGGATTGACGGCGAAACGTCTGATCGGGGCGAACTGGCGCTTTCCCGACAAAAATACTAGGACTTTGTACGGCGCGATGATTGGCGTAAACTGCGCCCAAGCCTGCGAGGAGTTTCCATGACCGCTATTACCATCACCGACGCCGCCCACGATTACCTGGCTGATCTGCTCTCCAAGCAGAACACCCCGGGCATCGGCATCCGCGTCTTTATCACACAGCCTGGCACCCAGTACGCCGAGACCTGCATTGCCTACTGCAAGCCGGGCGAAGAAAAACCCGAAGACACTGCGCTGGGGCTGAAAAGCTTCACCGCTTATATCGACTCGTTCAGCGAAGCTTTCCTGGACGATGCGGTTGTCGACTACGCCACCGACCGCATGGGCGGCCAGCTGACCATCAAGGCGCCAAATGCCAAAGTCCCGATGGTCAATGCCGACAGCCCGGTCAACGAGCGCATCAACTACTACCTGCAAACCGAGATCAACCCGGGGCTCGCCAGCCACGGCGGTCAGGTCAGCCTGATCGATGTGGTCGACGACGGCATCGCCGTGTTGAAGTTCGGCGGCGGTTGTCAGGGCTGCGGCCAGGCAGACGTCACCCTTCGCGAAGGCATCGAGCGCACCTTGCTCGAGCGCGTTCCCGAGCTCAAGGGTGTGCGTGACGTGACCGACCATACGCAGAAAGAAAACGCCTACTACTAAGGTGTCCGCTGCAAACATAAAAAACGGCGCCCCGTGAGCGCCGTTTTTTATGGGTGATCGGTTACCTGTGGCGAGGGGATTTATCCCCGTTCGGTGGCGAAGCCGCCGCCAAACCAGCTTGCGGGGTGTGTCTGAAAGGATGATGGGGTCGCTTCGCGTCCCAACGGGGATAAATCCCCTCGCCACAGGGTTTGGTTTGGCTCAAGGTCTATAGAGATGCGCATGTCCGGCCCGGTAGAGCGATGACTCACTGAAGTGATCGCTACCCAACACCCGGCCCACCAGAATCAGCGCTGTACGCCGAAACCCCTTCGCCTCAACCTTCCCGGCAATGTCCGCAATCGTCCCCACCACCCAGTCCTGGTCCGGCCAGGTCGCCCGGTGAATTACCGCAATCGGACAGTCCGCGCCGTAATGCGGCAGCAATTCAACCAGGATTTTCTCCAGATGATTGACCCCAAGATGGATCGCCATGGTCGCCCCATGTTGCGCCAGACTGCCGAGCTCTTCACCCGCGGGCATCGCCGTCTTGTCGGCGTAGCGAGTCAGAATCACGCTCTGTGACACGTCCGGCAACGTTAGCTCCGCACCCAAAAGCGCTGCACAGGCCGCCGTGGCAGTGACACCAGGAATGATTTCAAACGGAATATCGAGCTCACGCAGGTAGCGAATCTGTTCGCCGATCGCGCCATAAAGGCTTGGGTCGCCAGAATGCACCCGCGCCACATCCTGGCCATTGGCATGGGCAGTCTTGATCAGTTCAATGATCTGTTCCAGATGCAGTTCGGCGCTGTTGACCACCTGTTCGGCATTATGGCCTTCCAGTACGGCGGCAGGTACCAGGGAGCCGGCGTAGATGATCACCGGGCAACTGCGGATCAGCCTCTGGCCTTTGACGGTGATCAGTTCCGGGTCGCCGGGACCTGCGCCAATGAAGTAGACGGTCATCGTCGTTTCCTGTCAGAAAAAGGGCCTGGGCAAGGCTTCAGATGAAGATTGCTCATGATCGAAGGCGGGGATTATCGAGGATTTTACGCGGCGCACGCCAATGCCAGGGTGGCCTGGGCGTATTTTTGTCGCGAGATCAGCAGTTTTGCCGGTGCCTGAGCCAGTTGTTCAGCGAGGGCGAGGGCGGCGCTTTCGGCTACGCCATAGCAGCCAGTGCGCTCAAAAGCGATGTCCGAGCGGTGGCTGAGTTGTGGTTGATAACCGGCCAGTTGCTCACTGCTGAAATACATCAAGGGCAGCGCGAGTTGTGCGGCGAGCTCGATCAGGCCAGGTTCGTCGCGCTTCAGGTCGATGCTGGCCAGGGCCTTGATCTGGTGAAGTCCGATTTGATGCGCCTGTAACGCCTGATCGAGTAACGCCCGCAGCGTGCTGACAGGGCAGCCGCGCTGGCAGCCCAGGCCGACCACTAAAGTCGGCGCTGTGCTGGTCTGCGTCATGCGTGGTATTGGCCATCGCTTTTGCGGCGGAACAACCAGGCACTGATCAGGCCCAGGGCCAGCCAGAACGCCACGTTGGTCAGCTGCGAAGCGATTTTGAACTGGGCTTCCAGGGCTTCCGGCGCGAGCATCGAGTGCACTTCCGGTTGCGGGGCGCCAATGACGTGGGGAACGGCGAGAATCGCCACGCCCAGTACCTTCATCAGCCAGTGACGGCTGAACACGATCAGCGCGATGCCGACGGCGGTCGACGCTGCCGTGCCGATCCACCAGATTTGCCGTTGTGCCAGGTCCGCCGCGGCAGTGCCCGGCAGTTCCGGTGGCAGGCCGAGTGTCGGCGCCAGTACAAACGTCGCGTAACCGGCCAGGCCCCAGAGCAGGCCCTGGGAGGTTTTGGTCGGCGCACGCAAGGTGTAGAGGCCGGCGAGCATCAGGGCGAAACCTACGGCTACCACCAGGTTGCCGCCGGTCGTCGACAGCACGCGCTGCCAGCCGTCTTCCGGTTCCCAGGCTTCGGCATCGTGGGCGTGAGCGGCGGTGCCAGCGGCGTGCTCATGAACTTCAACAGCGGCCGGCTCGGATTGTTCGTAAGTCTCGGCCTGCAAAATCAGCGGTGCGACCCAGAAGCTTTGCAGCAGGGTCAGCAACAGGGCGGCCAGCAGCCCGGTGAAGCCTGCGGTTTGCGCGATACGCTTGATCATGTCGACAGGTCTCAATGGCACGGGAAGGCGGAGCTGTGACGGGTATCGTGCGCGGCATTGTGCACGGCTTCGATGTGCGAGAAACCGGCGAAATACACGAGGCACGCGCCAAGGATCGATGCGCATACGGCAGCGGTCAGGCGTTGGGTCAGGGTCGTGGTGGTGCTGGCGGTGCTCTTATCGCTGTTGCTGCCGGTGCTGCTGATGATCGACATGGCGCTTCCCTCTGGTCTGTCAGCGGGTGAATAGAGCGCATGGAAGACCCCTGCGAATCGGGCTCGCAGAGGTTCAAACAGCGCCCGCCCACCGCGGGTTTGTTATTCAGTGAACGTAATCGTCACTTTGTGTTGCGGGCCGGTCTCCGGGCTCGCGAGGGGCTTTGGCATCAGCCGAAACCTGCAAGCGTCACCTTCCCATGCCGAACTGCTGGCACAGTGGATCTGACGCTTCGCTCGCTTACCGTTGCGGGGGCAGCACCGGACTGACATGGCTTTGAGTAAAGCACATGATTCACCGGTTTCCCGTTTCACCCTGTGAAGGGCACCCGTAACAAGGCGTGTAGGAGAGCATGGGCGGGGGTTGGGCGTCAATTGGCAAGGGTTCTCAACTCGGGGGCAAGGGCAAGGAGTGTTACCTGTGGCGAGGGGATTTATCCCCGTTCGGCGGCGAAGCCGTCGCAAAACCTGCTTGCGGGGTATGCCTGAAGGAATGCAGGGGGCCGCTTCGCAGCCCAACGGGGATAAATCCCCTCGCCACAGGGGATTGCAATCAACTGACGGACATTGACCCGCCCACACACCATGCGTAGCCTTGCGCTTTCGAGGTTCTTCGGCGTTTGCCGAAGCTAAGAAGGGAACGCGGTCGATGCCGCGGCTGCCCCCGCAACTGTGAACGGTGATGTTCGCTGCCACGCCACTGCACGCTCCAGCCCTGGAGCCCGCGGGAAGGCGCAGCCAACGCCAGTCTAGCGACAGGCACACCGTCAGCCAGGAGACCTGCCTCGACACGAATTCTCACTACAACCGGGCGGGGTGATCCGGTGGCGAAATCTTCCGCGCGCCTGCCTGTGCAGCCGCGGTCGTCGTCCCGTATGCCCGCCACCTTGCCAAAGGGCATCCGATGAAAACACTGGCCAAACTCCCCGTCACCATCGTTACCGGCTTCCTCGGCTCGGGCAAAACCACTTTGCTGCGGCACATGCTCGACAACGCTCAGGGCCGCCGCATCGCGGTGATCGTCAACGAGTTCGGCGAACTGGGCATCGACGGCGAAATCCTCAAGCAATGCTCGATCGGTTGCACCGAAGAAGAAGCCAACGGCCGGGTCTATGAGCTGGCCAACGGCTGCCTGTGCTGCACCGTCCAGGAAGAATTCTTCCCGGTGATGCGCGAACTGGTTGCCCGTCGCGGCGACCTCGACCACATCCTGATCGAAACCTCCGGCCTGGCCCTGCCAAAGCCTTTGGTGCAAGCCTTCCAGTGGCCGGAAATCCGCAGCGCCTGCACGGTTGACGCGGTGATCACCGTCGTTGATAGCCCGGCCGTTGCCGCCGGCACGTTCGCGGCCTTCCCGGACCAGGTCGACGCCCAGCGTAAACTCGACCCGAACCTGGACCACGAATCGCCCCTGCACGAGTTGTTCGCCGACCAACTGGCCAGCGCCGACCTGGTGATTCTCAACAAGGCCGACCTGATCAGCCCCGAAGACCTGGCTCGCGTGCGCCTTGAAGTCGCCGAAGAACTGCCGCCCGCGGTGAAAGTCATCGAAGCCAGCAGCGGTCGCCTGCCACTGGACGTGCTGATCGGCCTCGGCGCCGGTTCCGAAGAGCACATCGACGGCCGTCACAGCCATCATGATCACCACCATGAAGGCGAAGATGATCACGATCACGACGCGTTCGACTCCATTTCCATCGAGCTGCCACAAGCCGACGAAAGCCTGCTGATGGACGCGCTGACCCAACTCGTGGTCAAGCACGGCATCCTGCGGGTCAAGGGTTTCGCCGCCATCCCGAACAAACCGATGCGTCTGCTGATCCAGGGCGTGGGCACGCGTTTCGACAAGCACTTCGACCGTCAGTGGGGCGCCGACGAAGCGCGCACCACGCGTCTGGTGTTGATCGGTCAGGAGCTGGACGCCGGGCAACTCGAAGCGCAATTGCGCGCTGCGCTCAGCGTTTAACCCATGCACCTGCTCAGGACCCAGCCCGGCGGTTTCGTGTCGCACGACAACATTGCCGACCTTGGACAAACCCCCGCCGAGCTGGTGATCCTGTGCAGCGGCGATTCCAGCCTGGCGTTGCTCGCCGAAGCGGCGCAGCAGTTGCCGGACGATTACCCGAGTGTGCGTCTGGCCAACCCGATGCAGGTGCAGAACCACGCCTCGGTCGACTTGTATGTCGATGAAGTACTGCGCCACGCCAAGGTGATTCTGATTTCGTTGCACGGCGGCATTGCCTATTGGCGTTACGGCGTCGAGCGTCTGGTCGAGCTTTCGCAACGCGGCGTGCAGCTGATTCTGGTGCCCGGCGATGATCGTCCGGACCCGGAACTCAGCGACCTGAGCACGGTGAAACCTGAGGACCGTGATCGACTCTGGCATTACCTGCGCCAGGGCGGCATGGCCAACGCCCTCGATCTGTTTCGCTGCCTGGCCAATCGCTGGCTGGACCGCGACTATGCGTGGGCCGAGCCACAAACCCTGCCGCGTACGGCGATCTACCACCCGCAAAAAAGCCCCGCCGCATTGAGTGATTGGCAGGCCGACTGGCAGGCCGGGCAACCGGTGGCAGCGGTGCTGTTTTACCGCTCGCATTTGCAGGCGGCGAACACTGCGTTCATTGATATTTTCTGCCAGCGTTTGCAAGCGGCGGGGTTAAATCCCTTGCCGATTGCCGTGGCCAGTTTGAAGGAGCCCGGCTGCCTGACGGTGGTCGAGGACTGGCTGGATGAAGTCGAAGCAGGGGTGATTCTCAACACCACCGGTTTCGCCCAGTCCAGCCCCGAAGCCCCGCACTTGCGACCGTTTCGCCGCAACATCCCGGTGATCCAGGCGATCTGCGCCCAGGACAACGAACCCGGTTGGCGGGCCAGCGAACAGGGCCTCGGCCCGCGGGATCTGGCGATGCACATCGCGCTGCCGGAACTGGACGGACGGATCATCAGCCGCCCGATCAGCTTCAAGGACCTGGCGTGGCGCAGCGAGCGCAGTCAGTCCGATGTGGTGTGCTACCGGCCACAACCGGAGCGCATGGATTTTGTCGCCGAACTGGCGCGGCGCTGGATCGATCTGGCGCGGGTGCCGAACAGCGAAAAACGCATCGCCCTGATCCTCGCCAATTACCCGACCCGTGACGGGCGCATTGGCAATGGCGTCGGCCTCGATACACCTGCTGCCGCATTGAATATCCTCCGTGCGTTGCACGCACAAGGTTATCCGCTGCCTGTTGAATTGCCGGACAGCGGCACCGCGTTGATCCAGCAATTGCTTGGCGGTGTCAGCAACGATCTCGATACCCTCGACCAGCGTCCGTGTCATCAAAGCCTGGCGCTGGGCGACTACAACTCGATGTTCGACGCCTTGCCCGAGGCCAATCGCCAGGCCGTGCTGGAACGCTGGGGCACGCCCGAAAGCGATCCGATGTTCCGCGGCGGACGGATGATGATCGCCGGGCTGCGTTTAGGCCTGACCTTCATCGGCATTCAACCGGCGCGCGGTTATCAGGTCGATCCGAGCGCGGTCTATCACGACCCGGACCTGGTGCCGCCCCACGGCTACCTGGCGTTCTATTTCTGGTTGCGCAACACCTATGGCGCTCACGGCGTGATCCACGTCGGCAAGCACGGCAACCTCGAATGGCTGCCGGGCAAAGGCGTGGGGCTGTCGGAGAACTGCTGGCCGGACGCGTTGCTCGGGCCGCTGCCGAACATCTACCCGTTTATCGTCAACGATCCGGGCGAGGGCGCCCAGGCCAAGCGTCGCACACAAGCGGTGATCATCGATCACCTGATGCCACCGCTGACCCGTGCCGAGACCTACGGCCCGCTGCGCAACCTTGAGTTGCTGGCCGACGAATATTACGAAGCGCAATTGCTGGATCCGCGTCGCGCCCGGGAATTGCAGCGCGACATCCTGCAACTGGTGCGCGACACGCACATCGACCGCGAGCTGCAGCTGGACGAGAAGCTCGACAGCGATGCTGACGCGGCAATCTGGTTGCCGCGCCTCGACACCTACCTGTGCGATTTGAAGGAGTCGCAGATCCGTGACGGCCTGCACATCTTTGGCGAGTCGCCTTCCGGGCGTTTGCGCATTGATACGTTGTTGGCGTTGTTGCGCATTCCTCGTGGCGATGGCCGCGGGGCGCAATCAAGTCTGTTGCGGGCGTTGGCCAAGGCTTTCGAGTTGGGTTTCGATCCGCTGGATTGTGCGTTGGCGGAGCCGTGGGCCGGGCCTCGGCCGGATGCCTTGTCAGCGATCAGCGATGAACTTTGGCGTACGGCAGGCGATACCCGAGAACGCCTGGAACTGTTCGCCGCGCAACTGATCGAGCACACCCTGAATACCGACCCCGAACCCCGCGAGAACGAGCCTCTGTGGCGAGGGAGCTTGCTCCCGTTGGTTCGCGAAGCGGACCCAAAAAATGAGACTGCTGCGCAGTCCAGCGGGAGCAAGCTTCCTCGCCACACAAGCCCGTTCACCAAGAAGGCGGGTTGGGATGAGGTCAACGCCATCCTCGACAACCTGCACGAAGTGGTCGCACCTCGACTCGACGCCTGCGGCCCGGCTGAAATGCGCGGTCTGCTTGACGCCCTCGGCGGTCGTTTTGTTCCGGCCGGCCCTAGCGGCGCGCCGAGTCGCGGTCGCCTGGATGTGCTGCCGACCGGGCGCAATTTCTATTCGGTGGACGTGCGCAACCTGCCGACCACCACCGCGTGGCGCATCGGTTTCCAGTCGGCGAACCTGATTCTTGAGCGGCACTTGCAGGATCATGGTGATCACCTGCGTCAGCTCGGCCTGTCGGTCTGGGGCACTGCGACCATGCGCACCGGCGGCGATGACATCGCCCAAGCCATGGCGCTGATGGGCGTGCGCCCGGTCTGGGCGACGGGCAGTCAGCGCGTCGATGATTTCGAGATTCTGCCGCTGAGCTTGCTGGACCGTCCGCGGGTCGACGTGACCTTGCGTGTGTCCGGTTTCTTCCGTGATGCGTTTGCCAATCTGATCCGTCTGTTCGACGCCGCTGTGCAAGCGGTCGCCGCGCTGGATGAGCCGGAGGATCTTAATCCATTGGCTGCCAAGGTCCGCGCCGAGCGTGAAACGCTGCTGCAATCAGGGCTCGATGAGGAGGCGGCCAGGCGTCAGGCCGGTTGGCGCATCTTCGGCGCGAAACCCGGTGCCTACGGCGCGGGTGTGCAAGGCGCCATCGACGGTCGGTTGTGGCAAAGCCGCGATGACTTGGCAGAGGTGTACCTGAACTGGGGCGGTTATGCTTACGGCGGTTCCGACGAAGGCACTGCCGCCCGCGACCAGTTCGCTCAACGCCTGAGCCAGGTTCAGGCGGTGCTGCAAAACCAGGACAACCGTGAGCATGACTTGCTCGATTCCAACGACTATTACCAGTTCCAGGGCGGCATGCTCGCCGCCGTGGAAAGCCTGAGCGGCGAAGCGGCGGCCAGTTACCATGGCGATCACAGCCAGCCGGACTTGCCGAAGATTCGCACGTTGAAGGAAGAACTGAATCGGGTGATCCGCTCGCGGGCGGCCAACCCGAAGTGGATCGACGGCGTGAAGCGTCACGGCTACAAAGGCGCGTTTGAATTGGCGGCGACGGTCGATAACCTGTTTGCCTTCGACGCGACGACGCAGCTGATTGACGATCACCAGTACGCGTTGCTGGCCGATGCTTATTTGCTGGACCCGGCGACGCGGGATTTTGTCCGTGAGCATAATCCGCATGCCTTGCGTGACATGACCGAACGCATGCTGGAAGCACAGCAGCGCGGGATGTGGAAAGAGCCGGGCACATACCGCGAGGCGCTGGAGAATGTGTTGCTGGACATAGAAGAAGACACTTGATGCAAACCGTGAACCCTGTGGCGAGGGAGCTTGCTCCCGGCGGGCTGCGCAGCAGTCCCAACACCTGAAAGCACAGTCTGTCAGGCACAGCGCATTCTCAGGTTTTACGACTGCTTTGCAGCCGAGCGGGAGCAAGCGCCCTCGCCACAAAACATAGCCGACCATGACCGAGTATTGAAGATGACCGACACCCCGCATTTCCCGCTCTCCGCCGTGGTCGGCGCCGACGACTTGAAACTTGCCCTGTACCTCACCGCCATCGACCCGAAAATCGGCGGCGTGCTGATCGAAGGTCCGCGTGGCATGGCTAAATCCACCCTGGCCCGCGGTCTCGCGGACCTGCTCGCCAGCGGCCAATTCGTCACCTTGCCGCTCGGTGCCACGGAAGAACGCCTGGTCGGCACCCTCGACCTCGACGCAGCCCTGAGCGAAGGTCGCGCACAGTTCTCTCCCGGCGTGTTGGCCAAGGCTGACGGCGGAGTGCTGTACGTCGATGAAGTCAATCTGCTGCCCGATCACCTTGTGGACCTGCTGCTTGACGTCGCCGCCAGCGGCACCAACCTGATCGAGCGCGATGGCATTTCCCATCGGCATTCAGCGAAGTTCGTGCTGATTGGCACGATGAACCCGGAAGAGGGTGAGCTGCGGCCGCAATTGCTCGACCGCTTTGGCTTGAACGTGGCGCTCGGTGGCCATACCGCACCGGCCCAACGGGGCCAGATCATCCGCCGGCGTCTGGATTTCGACAGCGATCCGCAACGGTTCTGCGCCGAATGGGAGAGCCAGCAGCAGTCGCTGCGTGAACGTTGTGAGCGCGCGCGCCGCACGCTGGCGAGCATCCCCCTCGACGATGAAGCGCTGGCACAGATTACCGAGCGTTGTTTCGCCGCCGGTGTCGATGGCCTGCGCGCCGATCTGGTCTGGCTGCGCGCCGCCCGCGCCCATTCGGCGTGGCGGGGGGCGAGCGCCATTGCCGAAGACGATATCGACGCGGTGGCCGAATTTGCCTTGCGTCACCGTCGTCGCGAACAATCGCAGCCACCAGCGCCGCAGCAGGCCCAGCAACCCTCACCACAACATTCCAGCCCGAGTGAAGGCCAGGGCCAGTGGGGCGAAATGCCTGCCCAGGCGCTGCCGATCGGTGCCCGACGCGACGTGCCGAGCTGGCCAAAAAAGCCCTAGGCATTCGCCCTCGATCTGATGCGGGGGCGAATGCCAGACCCCGCGCCGGACCGCTGGCCAACGGCAAACAGGGCAAGCGTCAGGCTGCGCACAGCGGCTCGATCAACTGGCCCGGCACCTTGCTCAATGGCCGCCCTCGACAACGCCAGGATGTGCTGTTTCATGTGCGCACCCGTTCGCCCCACGAGTTGTGGCTGGTGATCGTCGACGCCTCGGCCTCGACACGCCGCCACCAGGCATTGAGCGATGCCAAGGGTTTGCTGGCACAACTGTTCGACGACGCTTACCGCCAGCGCGCGCGACTGGCGTTGTTGACGGCCAGCGGTCATGCACCCACGTGGCAAGTGCAGGGGTTAAGAGCTTCCAGCGGTTTACACGGTTGGCTCGATGGCCTCGGCGCGGGCGGTGGCACGCCGTTGCTGGCGGCGCTCGGCGAGGCGGGGCGATGGCTCGCGGCACGGCAAAAACGCTTTCCGGCGGAACAGCAGCGGTGGTTGCTGGTGACGGATGGGCGGTTGAAGGATTGGTCGGGGTTGCCGGCGCTAGAGTGCCCAGGGCTTTTGATCGACATTGAGCGCGGGCCGATTCGGTTGGGGCGGGCGCAGCAGTTGGCGGCAGAGTTGCAGGCAGATTATCGGCATATCGACGATTTGCTTTCAGGCTGAGTATTGTGTTGCCGCCACAGGGGATCGGTGAACACCGCAGATCTCTGTGGGAGCGAGCCTGCTCGCGATAGGGTCGCCTCGGTATCGGATAATCCCGACCAATGCGCAGCGCTGTCCTATGCTCTGAACGCCGCCATTCACAGGAGTGAAGCATGCGTGTTCTCGCCACAAACAGTCAGGACGATTTTCGCGTCAAGGCCTACGCCGGCACCAACGGCGTGCTGCTGGCCATGGACCTGGCCGAATCCCGTCGCACAGGCTTGCTGGGTTTTGCCATCGAAAAACAGCAGGGCAGCAAGCCCTGGTTGTTCCTGTTCAACAGCCTGACGTTTCCCGGCAAGACTCATACGTTCCCGCAGTTTCACGCCACCCCGAGCGACCTCGCGCCGTTGCAGAAATTTCGCTGGGCCGATTACGCGGTCAATCCGGGCATGACGATCCATTACCGGATTCACCTGGCGTACGGCAGCGCTGACGCACCGCAGCTGGGCGAGTTCCTGGAAGTGACCGTCACGTCCGACAATGGCCTGCCGCAGCATCAAAGTGTCATCTTCAACCGCGCGGTGGCCGCCAGTCAGGCGTTCCAGCGCAAGTTTCCCGACCTTGACGCGCTGATCAGTGCCAACAAAAACCTGCCCATCGAGGCCTGGCCCGATGCCCCTCGGCAATGGCTGGAAAATGGTCTGCTCGGGCGCTTGCTGGGATTCATCGAGCGGGCGGTGGATGATCGGTGGGCGCTGGACATCGCCATTTACGAGTACGAGTTGCAGGTGATCGTCGATGCCGTCAACGCGGCGTTCGAGCGAGGCGTGCGGGTTCGTGTTCTGTATCACGCGCAACCCGACGATGACGACACCGCCATCAACGAAGCCAGCCTGGAAAAAATCCCGGCGGCCAACAAGCGCGGGCGAATCACCCACAACATCTTCCACAACAAATTCATGGTGCTGAGCCGGGTCGATGCAGCCGGGCAGCTTCAGCCCGAAGCGGTGCTCTGTGGCAGCACCAATTTCACACCCAATGGCGTTTATCGCCAGGCGAACGTGGTGCATGTGCTGGACGATGCCAGCGTCAGCGCCAGTTATCTGCGGACCTTCGAGCAGGTCTGGGCGACACCGGCCGACGTCGGCGCCACCCGGCAATGGATCACGCAACACAACCCGATGGGCCCACAGCAGCCGTTGTTCGCCGGCTTCTCCCCACGCTCGGGTCAAGGCGATTTGCGTGAGTTCGTCGAGATCATCACCGCCGCGAAAAAGGACGTGTTGTTCGTCACTGCGTTCGCCTTGCCCGACGACATCCTCAACGCCTTGCTCGGCCAGCCCCACGACGACATTTTGCGTTACGGCCTGCAAAACACCGCCAGCCGCATTACCGGTTTCCACGCCGACCGCAGCGCCGAGTTCGCCGCTACCGCGCTGCTCAACACCGGGCTGGAAGGCTGGCTTCGCGAGAACATGAAAGGCCAGAAGGGTAACCTGCTGGTGCACACCAAAGCCGTGGTCACCGACTTCACCAGCGACGCGCCGACGATCATCAGCGGCAGCCACAACCTCAGTGCTGCGGCCAGCAATGGCAACGACGAAAACTACCTGATCGTTCGTGGCGATACCGACCTGGCTGATCGTTACGGTTTGGAGTTGCTGCGGTTCTACGAGCATTACCGCTTTCGCTATTTCGCCAGGAAGCTTGCGCTGAAGCAGGTCCATCCGCTGACGGCGGATGACAGCTGGACCCATGACTATTACGTCGCAGGGGATTTGCGGCAGCTCTCGCGACTGCGTTTCTCCGGCCGATAGGGTCGACGCGATCTCCCGGCGTCAGCGAGACCAGGCAGTCCCTATCAACTCGATCACTTCATCCTTTGAACCCACCTTCGATTATTTGCCCATCGCCTGCCGGTACTGACGCGTGCGGCGGCCGATGTACAAGCGGTCGAGGATCAGCGCCCAGACCGCCGACACTGCGGGCCGCGGCGTGCGTCCGCGGCTCAATCGATGGAGCTGGAATTTCACCACGGCCATGCTCGCCAGCGCGGCCAACGGCTTGCGTTTCCAGCGGATCGGCGGCAGTTGCGGATGGCTGTCCTGGCCTTCGCGCCAGTGTTTGACCAACTGCGGTTCGAGGGCCAGCGCCGTGCCGATGCCGGCCATGGCGATGCCGCTGTCGAGCACCTGTTCGACGATCGCCAGGCGTCGAATGCCGCCCGTCACCATCACTGGCATGCGCGCCACGCTGGCCAGTTCGCCGGCCATCTCCAGAAAGTACGCTTCCCGCGCCAGGGTCCGGCCATCGCGCGCCTCGCCTTGCATGGCCGGGGCTTCGTAGCTGCCGCCCGACAACTCCAACAAATCGATCTGCAAATCGTTGAGCCACTGAATCACTTGTCGAGCGTCTTCGGCATCGAATCCGCCGCGCTGGAAGTCGGCGGAGTTGAGCTTCACCGCGACACAAAACTGCGGCGACACGGATTGGCGAACGGCGCGGACAACGTCCAGCAGCAGACGCGCGCGATTTTTCAGGGAGCCGCCCCAACAGTCAGTTCGACGGTTAGTCAGCGGCGACAGGAACTGACTGAGCAGGTAACCGTGTGCCGCATGAATCTGCACGCCAGTGAACCCGGCTTTTTCAGCAAGTGCAGCGCTGGTGGCGAAGCGTGTGATCACCTCGGCGATATCGTCTTCGGCCATCGGTTTGGGTTCGGCAAACATCCTGGAAAATGAACCAAGATCCAGCGCTACCGCCGAGGGCGCCCACGCTTGCTGGCCGAGGTTGGCCATGGTCTGGCGCCCCGGATGGTTGAGCTGCATCCAGAAGTGCGCACCACCGGAACGGCCAATCGTTGCCCATTGGCGAAAGCGTTCCATGTCGCGATCATCTTCCAGCACCACGCCACCGGGGCCGGTCATCGCACGACGATCGATCATCACGTTACCGGTCAGCAACAATCCGGCTTCGCCCCCGGCCCAGGCCTGATACAACCGAAACAGCGCATCGGACGGCGCCTGTCCGGTATCGGCAAGGTTCTCTTCCATTGCCGCTTTGGCAATGCGATTGCCGATGGTCTGGCCGTTGGGCAAATTCAACGCTTGGAAGGGCGACATGCTTGACTCCTCATCAGTGAAGAGCAGAGGCTAAGCTTAAAGTTAACTTTAATGTCAAGCAGGCAAATGAGGCTGAGATGAAGATTGGTGAATTGGCGCAGTTAAGCGGGTTTAACCCGTCGCGCATTCGGTTTTACGAAGCCCAGGGCCTGATCCAGAAAGTGGAACGCCGGGCGAACGGCTACCGGCATTATCCCGAGCAGGTCTTGCAAACGCTGTATCTCATCCAGTGCGCGCAGCAGGCCGGGTTCAGTCTGGAAGAGTTGAAACAGTTGATGCCGGACACCGCGACCGGGGAATTCAAGCACGACGAACTGATGGCGGGTCTCCAGCGCAAAGTCGAGCAGATTGAAGAAATGCAGCTGCACCTGGCGCAGAGCAAGGCAAAGCTGTTGGCGGTGATCGACGATATTCAGGCGAAACCCGACGGCATGGGCTGCGACGCCAATGCCGTACGGGTGCTGGCTTCATTCAAGCATTCGCGTTAATGGCGGCGGCCGATGGCGCGGGGATCGGATTGCGCATCAGCGTGCCCACCACCAGCGCTCCCAGCAATGCCAGTAAGCCGGCGATCAACAGCAAGAGACTGAAGCCGCCGACGAACGCCTGCCGGGCCAGCGGTTCGACGAGGCTGCGCGCGGTTTCCGGCAGCAGGCCCAGCGCCGCCGTCATGTCGCCGGCCACCACCCGCGAGGCGATGCCCTGGGTCTGGTCGAGCCATTGCGTCCCCTGTGCCGACAGACTGGCGCGCAGCAATTGCTCGGTATGACTGGACAGTAACGCTCCGTACACGCCGATAGCCAGCACGATTGCGCTGAAGCGCATGGTGGTGCTCATGCCCGACGCCATGCCGGTGCGCTCCCGCGGCACGCAGGCCATGATGTTTTTCTGTGTATCGCCATTGAGCAGCCCGGCACCGGCGCCCGTCACGGCAATGGCCAGGGCGAAGGGCAGGTATCCGCCGCTGCTGACCGCCCAGGCGCTCAGCAGGTTGCCACTGCCGACCAGGGTCAGACCGGTGGCCATCAACGTCGCCGGGGCAAAACGGCTGGCCAGGCGCACGCCGATACGCGGGCAAACCAGCATGGTCAGTGCAAACGGCAACATCCCCAGCCCTGAAGCGATGGCCGAGAAACCCAGGCCGTTCTGCAGATAAAACGGCAGCAACGTCATCATCACCTGGGCGCAGCCGGCATAGGCAAACATGCCCAGCAGCGCACCGATGAAGCGTGGGTGCTTGAACAATTGCAGGTCAACCATCGGCCGCTGCTGCATCCGCTCGATCACGACGAACAATCCCAACAACAGCGCGCCGCCGATCATTCGGGTGTAGGTGGTCGGGTTGTTCCAACCGATCCGGTTGGCTTCGATCAGGCCCCAGATCAGGCACAGCAGACTGGCACTGAACGCCAGGCTGCCCCAGGGATCGAGGCGTGCGGATTGGGGATCGCGAGATTCCGGCACCGCGCGCCAGACCATCAGCATCAGGAACAGGCCCACTGGCAAATTGAGGTAGAAAATCCAGCGCCAGCCGATGTATTCGGTAATCAGCCCGCCAATGGTCGGCGCAGCGGTCATTGCCACGCCCATGCACGCGCCCCAGAACGCCCAGGCTTTCGCCCGCTCAACCTCATCGTGAAAGGTGTGGCCGATGGAGGCGAGCGCCGAGGTCAGCAACAACGCCGCACCGACGCCTTTGATTGCCCGGGCGATGTCGAGGAACAACGCCGTGGGTGCCGCGCCGCAACCGATGGACGCGAGAATGAACAAGCCCAGGCCACAGAGCAGGGTTTTCTGCCGACCGAAGCGGTCGGCGATGCTGCCTGCCGGTAACAGCAGGGCGGCGAAAGCGAGCATGTAGGCGCTGACCACCCATTCGATGTCGGCAAAGTTCGCACCCAGGTCCCGGGCAATGGTGGGCAGGGTGACGGCGACGATGTTGGTGTCGAGGACGATCAGCGAGCAGACGCCGGAAGCCGTCAACAACGTCAGACGCGGACTGACGCGGCTCATGATGTGATTGCCTTTTGGGCAAGGCCATTGATCGCGGAAGCGCTAAGGGGTTTGACGTACATGGCATGGGCTCTCTACTGTGATTGCACCACGAGCTTATCGCGACCGTTTGCTGTCATTGTTAGCCGGAAAATGGGACTTCATTACCTTTGAGCTAATGCACCGATGGATATACGGCATTTCCGCTATTTTCTGGCCGTTGCCCGGCAAGGCAACTTCACGCGCGCCGCCGAACAGCTCGGTATCGCACCGCCGACCCTGACTCGGCAGATCCAGGACATGGAGAACGAACTCGGCACGCGCCTGTTCGTGCGCCAGACACGGGAAGTCAGCCTGACCGAAGCCGGCGCTGCGCTGGTGATCGAAGCTGAAGCGACGGTGCGGCAATTCGAATACGCCCAGCAAAATGCCCAGCGCGCCGGACGCGGGGATATAGGCCATATCGAACTGGGTTACGTGGCCTCGGCGGTGTACTCGGGATTGCTGCAAAAGCAGGTGCAGGCTTTCAGTCGCGAGTGTCCGGACGTCAGCCTGAATGTGCGCGAAAGCCCCATGGTGTCGTTGCCGACGATGGTGCTCGAAGGGCGATTCGATATCGGTTATGTCCGCTCACCCATGACCTTGCCCGAGGGCCTGGACGCCATCCGCCTCGACGCGGAAGGCTTTGTGCTGGCGCTGTCGAGCGAATCCTGGTTGTGCCGTTTGACCGAGATCGGCCCGGAGCATCTGCAGGCCGAGACGTTCATCCTGCCGGAACAGATCAGCGGCACCTTGCAAGTCGCTGCCGAGGGCGGGTTTGCACCGAAACTGGGCGCGCAACCCGGCGGGCTGGTGGCAGTGCTGGCGCTGGTGTCGCTGGGGCAGGGCGTGGCGGTGGTGCCGGAGTCGGTGGTCGGGCATGTCGGTTTGCCTGGCGTGCTGTACCGGTCGATCAAAGGGTGTGAGGCGAGCTCGTGGTTGTCGTTGATTCATCGACGGTTCGAGAAATCAGCGGCGGTGGTGCGGTACATCGAGCGGGTGAAAAACCGCTGAAAGCAACAGCTTCGCGAGCAATCTGTCGGACATTGGAAATCCAGAGGTGTACAGATTTTGTAATGATTTCCGGCTGTAGGAAAAGTCGCTTTCACATGTACGCTCGAATGCCTTTTTCCTTTCAGGATTTGCATGAACACCCTTTTGGAGCCTCCCGGTTATCCTTCTTCTTCGCGCCACCGTGCGCGTTTGACACGCGTGAAACACCCGGTCTTTCGATTTCAGAACACCCTTGCCATTGCAACTCCACGGCCTCTGCGCCGCGCTTTGCCGTGTCCGGCATTCTGAATTCACTGAAGAGATCGAGACGTTTTTATGGAATGGATAGCTGATCCCACCGCGTGGCTGGGCCTGCTGACGTTGATCGTGCTGGAGCTGGTGCTCGGCATCGACAACCTGGTGTTTATCGCGATCCTCGCGGACAAACTGCCCCCCGAGCAACGCGACCGTGCGCGAATCATCGGTTTGTCACTGGCGCTGCTGATGCGCCTGGGCCTGCTGGCAAGTATTTCCTGGCTGGTGACCCTGACCCAGCCGCTGTTCGAAGTGTTCGACAAGAGCTTCTCCGGTCGTGACCTGATCATGTTGTTCGGTGGTGTGTTCCTGTTGTTCAAAGCGACCATGGAATTGCACGAGCGACTCGAAGGTCATGTTGGCGAACGCTCATCCAGTACGGCTTACGCGCAGTTCTGGCCGATCGTCGCGCAGATCGTGGTGCTCGACGCGGTGTTCTCCCTCGACGCGGTGATTACCGCGGTGGGCATGGTCGATGAACTGGCGGTAATGATGATCGCGGTGATCATCTCCATTGGCCTCATGATCGTCGCCAGCAAGCCGCTGACGCGTTTCGTCAACGCACACCCGACGGTCATCATGCTGTGTCTGGGCTTCCTGATGATGATCGGTTTCGCGCTGACCGCTGAGGGCCTGGGCTTCCACATTCCGAAGGGCTACTTGTACGCGGCCATTGGTTTCTCGATCCTGATCGAAATTTTCAACCAGATCGCCCGGGCCCGGCGCAAGAAGTCCATGCAGGGCCTGCGACCCATGCGTGAGCGTACGGCCCACGCTGTGCTGCGTTTGTTGGGCGGTCGCAAGTTGGCGGCGGAAGAGGTGGGTGAGGAGATCTCCGATCTGCTGGACAACGGCGAAGCACCGAGCGAGGAGCTGTTCGATCGCCGCGAGCGCGTGATGATCAGCGGTGTCTTGCAACTGGCCGAGCGTCCGATCCGCACGCTGATGACCGTGCGCGCCGATGTCGATCACATCGACCTGTCCGACGACGCGGAAGCCATCCGTGCACGGCTGATGCATTCGTCCTACTCGCGCCTGCCGCTGATTCGCGATGGTGCGGTGGATGAGCCGCTGGGCTTCGTGCACAAGAAGGAATTGCTCAAGGAATACCTGTCCGGCAACGAGCCAAACCTCGAGCACCTGGCGCGCAAGACCCTCAATTTGCTCGACAGCTATTCGATCCTCAACGCTCTGGAACAGATGCGCAAAGCCTCGACTCACATTGCCTTTGTGGTCAATGAATTCGGTGACTTCGTCGGCGTGCTGACCATGACCGACATTCTCGAATCGATTGCCGGTGAGTTGCCCGATGCCAGCGAAATCGAAGGTCCGGATGTGGTCGAGGAGAAAGGCGGATTCGTGGTCAGCGGCGCGCTGAACCTGGCGCGTGTGCGTCAGCGGACCGGGTTTGCTGCCGAACCTACCGACGACTATCAGACCCTCGCCGGACTGGTGGTGAGCTTGCTGGATCGTCTGCCGTTGATCGGCGACCACCATGAGTGGGAAGGCTGGCGGATGACCGTCATGGCGGTTGAAGAGCGGCGGGTGACACGGGTGTTTCTGGTGCGGATCGGCGAGTGATTTTTCACCGTTTTCGATGGCTGACTGTCAGGCGACCTGGATCTTATTGACGAAAACTGACCTGGTTCTTGCGCTGGTTGTCCAGAATCACTTTGCCCCACGGCCGGTAACGCAGGGAAAACACCGCCGTCGGATGGCAACCCGCTGAGGCCGTTTCCGGAGTGGCCGGTTCCGCGAGAAACGGCTGCCCCTCGGCGCTGACCTGCCGGAACGCTTCGCGCACGATGCCGATCGGGCAGGGCAGCGCACTGGCATAGCCGTTGCGCACCAGCGGCGGCAAACGACCGGTGCCGGCGCCGTCCTGCCACCAGATCTGCACACCGATGTCCGCGAGTCCGCCCAGCCACTGTCCGTACACGCGCGGTGCGAGCTTGCCCACATTAAAGGTGCTGACGTGTAACGGTGCGTCCAGTTTTCCGGCGAAATCCTTGAGCTGGCGTTGCAGGGACTGCCGACGATCCACGGCCAGGAAGTGAAAATCGTCGAGCTCCATCGGCAAGTACCAACCGCTGACCGGCAGCTTCCAGTCCTGACGCAGCCGTTGTTGCTGAACCAGCGACTGCCCGAGTTGCGCCTGCCAATAAGCTGCGAGCCCGGCGCTGTCCAGCTCATTGATGCGCTGGTAATAGGCAGGGTCCATGCGCAGGCCCAGCACCAGCTTCAGGCCCTGGGCGTGGGCCTGTTGCAAACTGCGGGCGAGCCAGCCATTGGTGCCGCCGAAGTCCGAATCACCGTACGCCGTCCATTGCACGATGACGGTTTGCACGCCATGTTTGACGGTGTCTTGCCAGATACGCTGCCATTGCGCCTGACTGACACTGGCGTCGACGTTCAGTGGTTGATAGAAAATCCGTTCATCGGCGCGAGCCATTGTGCTGCTCAGTAACAGACAGAAAACCAGGAAAAGTCGCGTCATCAGAAATTCAACTCCACGCCCAGCAGCACACCGTTGCCGCCTTCATACAGATTGCCGCTCAGGGATTGCTGATACTCGGTGCGCACCGTCAGGTGTGTACGGTAAGCGTTGTAGATGTCGTCGTCGAACCACCATTGCCAACGCAGGCCGATACCCGTGCGCAAGTCCTGGCGCCAGTCGTTGCCCGGGTCCTGCGTGGCGAACTCCAGGAAGCCGTACGGCATGAGAGTTTGCGCGCCGTTGAACGGCAGCTTCCAGGTGTGACCTTGCTGGAACCGCGACAGCCATTGGTGATCACCCGCCTTGGTCCACCACGCGGCGTCGAGGTAGAGGAAGCGTTCTTCCCAGTCGTTTTCATCGACGCGCCAGTCGTTGCGGAATCGTCCCTGATCGAGGAACGACGCGGTGGTACGCAGCAAGTAGTCGGTGCTGGTGTGGCCGTCCTGGCGGTGATCGTTGAACTGGTCGGCCAGTTTTTCGGGGATGAGCAATTGGCCCAGGCTCAGACGCTGATTGTCGTTGTCATTGAACGTGCTTTGCTTGTAGATCTCGCCGTAGAAGTTGATGTTCGCGGTGCCCCACGGCTTGTAGCGCAGACCCACGCCGGTGCCGAGGGATTCGCCGTAGCTCGATCGGCCCTGCCCACCGAGCAATACGCGGCCGTAGAGTGACAACGCGCTCCCGGCGCGACTCGGTTCTTCACCGAGCGCATGGTCCCAGATCGCCACTTGCACGTTTTGCGACATGGCGCGCCGTGACGAGTCGCGAAGGGTGCCATTGGGGCGGAAGCTATCGTTGGTCGAGACCCCGGCCGGCGACCAGGTGCTGGCCAGTGTGCGGCTGTCGCGGCGGGACAGGGTTTCGTGAGCGCGACGCTGGCGATAGCGACGCGCTTCCATGCTACCGTCCTCATCGTCGGCGGCGACCGGGTGCTGTTCCAGGTCAATGACCCGACGCAATTCCTTGCGCGCTGCCGCGCTGTCTTCGGCTTCGTCATAACGCAGCGCCAGGGTTTCACCGAGGCGATAGTCTTCCGGGAAATCCCGGGTAGCGCTTTGCAGGTACGGGATGGCGCGGGCGCGCTGTTCTTTCGTGTCCGCCCCGGCGAGACGCATGCCGTAATCGGCATGAAAACGCCGGTTGTCCGGCTCGCGACGCACCGCTTCGGCGAGCCACGCGGTACTTTGTTGCAGCTCGCCGGCCTTTTGCGCGGTCACCGACGCCGCATAGAAATGCCCGGCATCCGGTGCCTGTTGCAAGGCTGAGCGTTGACGCTGCAGCGCCCCTGCAAGATCGCCGCGCGCGTCGGCAACCGCTGCACCGAGGGCCCATTCATTGGCGCCACGAGTGCGACTGCGTTGCCAGTAACGTTCTGCGGCTTGCGGGTCGCCAGCGGTGAGGGCGCTGCGACTGGCCGTCAGCCTGGCGTTGTCGCTCAGTTCGGCATCCGCAAAGCTGCGCCAGATGGCCAGGGCACCTGCGGAATCTCCGGCCGCCTCCAATGCATAAGCCAGCGGCAGACGGCTGCCACGGTCGCCGAGTTTTTCGGCGCTTTGATAGTAGACGACGGCTTCACCCGGTCGATCCGGCATGGCGCAGCGGCCCAGGGCGCGATAGTCGCCTGCGACTTGCGGGTGATCGCCGATGGCTTGTTGCACCGCATCGCACTGACCCTTTTCCGCCAGTTGCGCCAGCAGTTGGCCGCGAGTCACGGGATCGACGCGCTGGAGCAGCGACACCATGCGTTGCTGTTGCGCCGGGGTTGGTGTCGAGGACGCGTAGAACCCCGCCAGCCGTTGCAGCATGGCGACGGGCAACTTGCCGCCGTGACGATCGTAAGCGCTTTCAAGCAACCGTTGCGCGTGTTCGCGTTGGCCAGCGTTGAGCGCCAGATACGTTGCCTGATTAAGTGAGCCGAGGTCGCCGGTCTGCTGGTAATGCCGCTCCCAAAGCGTTGCCGCTTCGGTGTTGCGCCCCAACGCCTGAACCAGTTCAGCCCGGCGTTTCACCACTTCAGCGGTCTGTGGCTGGCCGGCGAGCCAGGCCAGGACTTTGTCGGTCTGGCCCTGGTCCTGCCAGATATCCAGCAGTTGCGCCTGCCGACGGCTATCCCAGGGTTCGGGCAGACGCGTGCTTTGCAGCAGTTCGCTGGCTTGCAGGCGCTGGGCCAGGATCAGCCAGGTTTGCGGGTCGTCGTTCGGCTGGCAATCACGCAATTGCGTGCGTGCGGCTTCCGGATCGCGACCGGACAGCCATTCGACCGTTTCCAGGCACGGACGCTGCAATTCGCCACTCAAACGTTGCACGGTCGGCACATCGCCAGTCTGTCGCGCCAGTTCCCACAGACGCTGGCGTTGCGCCGGGTCCGCCAGGTCGCTGGCGGGCAATGATTGAATCCAGCGTTGAGCCTGTTGCACCTGACCCATGGCGATTGCCCGGTCGATCATCGCGAGGCGGGTCTGGCGCTCGGCTTCGGGCGTCGGTGCCTGTTGCAGCAATTGCTGCAACGGCTGTTCGTCGAGACGCTGCACATAGGCATTGGCCAGTCGCTGCCAACCTTCTGCGTCCAGTTGCTTGCTGGCGGCCAGCGGCGCGAGTTGCTCGATGGTGCCGTTCCAGTCGCGCAGTTGCTCGGACCAATTGGCGCGAGCCTCGCGCAGGATGTTGTCGTCCCCCTTGGGCGCCAATTGCGCGAGCCACTCGTAGGCCCGGCCTGCGCCACCAAACCTGGCCAGGCTCAGGCTGTAGGCCTGCCACAGGCGTACACGCTGATTGAGGTTGCTGGTCGTCAGCCATTGTTCCACCTGCTCGTTGCCCGGAGGATCCTGTTCTATCCAGGTCAGGCGCAGGTTGAGGAGGGCGTCGTTGTTGTCCGGATTGTCCGGCAGCGCCTGCACGGCATCCTTGTATCGCCGCTGCCTGGCCAGCGCTTCTACCAGCAGTGCCCGGGCTTCATCGTTGTTTGGCACTTTGGTCAGCAGGTGGCGCATCAGCCGCTCGACTTCGGCCCAGTTACCTTTTTTCGCTTCGCGGTAACTGCGATCCATGTAGGGAAAACTGCGGAACTGTTCGAACTCGGTCAGCGGTTCAGCCTGCACCCACGCGGCGGAGCTCAGGCTCAGCAACAGGCTGCCGACGAGGAGGGTATGGCGATTGACAGGCTTCATGCGACCTCCCGGACAATGCGGTAGGCGGCCTGCTGTTCGCTGGCCTGGTCGGCCAGGGCCTGCTCGAGGATTTCCTGAGTAATCATGCCGCGCGAGATCAGGTGTTCACCCAAAGACATGTGCTCGGCATCGAAGTCGATCAAGGCCTGATTGAACAGGCTCGGCGGGACCATGCCGCGCACTTGCAGCAGATTGCCCAACAGTACCTGGTGATGACTGACGCGTTCGAGCAAGGCTTCATCGTCCTGATGACGTTCAAGCACTTCGAGCATGTGGTGGACTTCCTCGTTCTGACGGCGGCTGGCGTACCAGTAGCGGATGCCCAGCGTGACCCGGCCCTGGGGCGCGAGGCGGCAGCGCACCGGACGTTTCAGTTGACGGCTGATGGCGCCGAGGGAGACCTGGCTCACCTGCCCTTCGGAGGCGAGCACCAGTGTACTGCCGTCCTCAGCCACCGGGAGTACGCCGTAGTGGGAGGCAATCTTGCGCGGCACGGCGTCGATCAAGTGTTTGTCGAGCTTGAACGGGTTTAACGGTGCCCATTCAAGGTCCAGTTGTTCGGCGAGGGTTTCCACCAGCTGCGTGCTGTTGATGTGTTCGCGCAACAGCAGTTCGTGGCCCAGTCGGCGCCGTATCGGGTTGGTGATCGCCGCTTCCAGTTGTTCTTCCGTGAGCAGGCCTTTTTCCACCAGGCGATGACCCAGCGGCGTGCGCTGGGCCTTGGTCAGGGCCGGGAATTCATGGGTGGTCTTGTCCCACGCCACGCGGCGCGAATCGCCCATTTCCATGACCTGGCGCAGCGCCCGCACGTTGGCGAAGAAGTTGATGAAGTTGCTCCATATCATGCGCGGTGCCGACAACAGGCCTTCGACCAGTCCGTAGTAACGCGTGACGAACCAGCCACGCTGGAACAGCCGATTGATCAGCATCAAACCGTTGAGCCACAGGAGCGTCGCGAGCAGTGGGCTGTTGGACAGGATCGATGGATAGCGCCAGGCGGTCGGGGCGATCACCGTCATCAGCCACATCGCCAGCAGCACGATGCACAGCAGGTTGACCAGGAAACTCAGCAAGTAGGCGATCATGCCCCGACGGTCACGCCACAGGAAATAGTTGAGCACCCCCGTGGGGCTCCAGCCGAGGTTCTTGGTGCCCTGAAAGACGATACCGACGATCCAGCGGGATTTCTGGCGGATGGCATGCTGAAAATCCCGGGGGAAGTGTTCGCGAACGCAGATCACCTGGGAAAACACCCGGTCCATGCCAAACGCCCAAGGCTGGTCAAGCGCCAGTTTCGGGTCGGTCACCGAGTAACGGGCGAAGATGCACTTCATGCCTTTTTGCTTGAGGCGAAAACCGATGTCGTAGTCTTCGGTCAGGCTCTGCACGTCGAATGCAATCCCGTCGCCGTCTTCCAGCAGGGCCGTGATGGCTTTACGGCTGAAGCAGGTACCGACGCCGGCGCTGGGCACCTGGCCGGTCATGGCTTCGCGGACGATAACGTCCTTGCCATGGTTTTCAGCGAACTCGTCGACGTAGTGCCCGGCGGTGAAGCCTCGCCACTCCGGCGCATAGGGATAGACCGGAATCTGGATCAGGTCCTTGGCCGGCAGCAGGTAGTTGAAGAGGCGCAATTCCATTGGCGAAATCACATCTTCGGCATCGTGCAGAATGAACCCGGCGAACTGGATTTTCGCCTCGTTTTCAAAGCGCAGGATCGCGTCGATGACGTTGTTCAGGCAGTCGGCCTTGCTGGTGGGGCCGGGGCGGGCGCAGACCACTTTGTGCACGTTGGGATAGTGCCGACAGACCGCATCGACGTCGGACTGAGTCTCGGCATCGTTGGGATAGGTACCGACGAAAATCTGATAGTTCTCGTAATCGAGAGTCGACGCCGCAAGACGCGCCATCTCACCCACCACGCCCACTTCATTCCATGCAGGAACCATGATCGCCAGTGGTTTTTCGGCAATGGCGTACAGGCGCTCTTCGTCCGCGCGCTTGAATTTTTCATAGATTCGCCAGCGCCGAACCAGCTTGCGGCCCCAGTACACGAGGTCGATGAACAGGTCATCGAGCCCGAGGAGGAACATCAACAGCGCCAGGGCGATCGCGAGGTATTTGAGACCGAACAGGACGTAGGCAAAAAAATCGACTAAATCGAAACTCATTGTGCGTTGACCGCTTCCGAGCGTTCGCTCAACCACTGGCACAGTCGGGTGGCGATGCGTTCGCTGGCGTGGCCGTCGCCGTAGGGGCTGTGGACACGACTCATGCGTTCGAAGTGAGCTTCGTCGTCCAGCAGCAGGCAGCTTTGCTTGACGATGCGGTCGGTGTCGGTGCCCACCAGCAACACGGTCCCGCCTTCAAGCACGGAAGGTCGTTCGGTGACATCGCGCAGCACCAGTACCGGTTTGCCAATGGCAGGAGCTTCTTCCTGGACACCGCCGGAATCAGTGAGAATGAAATGCGCGCGACCCATCAGCCAGACGAAATGCTGATAATCCTGCGGCGCCACCAGGTAAATGTTCGGCTTGTCCGAGAGCACGCCATACACCGCTTTTTGCACTTGCGGATTGAGGTGCACCGGGTAGACAAATTGCACATCGGGGTAGCGCAGCGCGAGGTCGGCGAGGGCCAGGCAGATGTTGCGGAAACCGTCGCCGAAATTCTCCCGGCGGTGGCCAGTGATCAACACCATGCGTCGATTGTCGTCGAGCACCGCCAGAGGCGAGCCGGCGGCCGGATGCCAGTTGATCTGCTGTTGATGCGTGCGCATCCACAGCAGCGCATCGATCACCGTATTGCCGGTGACTTCAATAGTGGCCTTGGACACGCCTTCACGCAGCAGGTTGTTTTCACCCTTGGTGGTCGGGGTGAAATGCAGGTCGGCGAGGACGCAGGTCAGGCGTCGGTTGGCTTCTTCCGGCCAGGGTGCACGCAGGTTGCCGGTGCGCAGACCCGCTTCGACATGACCGATCGGCAGCTGGCGATTGAAGGCGGCGAGGGCGGCGATGAAGCTGGTGGTGGTATCACCGTGAACCAGCACGATGTCGGGCTTCACCCGCTCGTAAGCCTGGTCGAGGTTGATCAGCAGTTGCTGTGACAGCCCATTGAGGGTCTGACCCTGAGTCATCACCTGCAGGTCCTGGTCGATCGTCAGCTCGAAGGAGTCCAGCACTTGCCTGAGCATCTCCCGGTGTTGTCCGGTGGAGCAGATGTTCAATTCGACCCCGGGCCATTGACGCAACACTCTGGCGAGTGGCGCCATCTTGATGGCCTCCGGCCGAGTACCGAAAACCATCATGACGTTAAAAGACATTCGCCCTCCTGCGGGTGTAGCAAAGGCTCTGGCTTGAGGCCATCTGCGCTTTTTCGCTGACTGAACAATGAATGAAAACAGCCGGATCGGAGTGTGTCCGAATCGGCTTCAAGCTTGGCTGACGTCGCTGAAATGCGACTGATACTCCGCCGAAAGTGGCTCTTGGATCGCACTGTAAACCCAGTAGCGAGGATGGAGTGACCAAAGAGGGCATGAGAAAAAAGCGAGGCTAGCACCGTCCTTCAGGACGGGCAATCCGCTTGGCGTGACCCCGTTGTCGACACCTTCCCAGGCATTTTTACAGGCGATGAGTTTTGAGCAGGTTCGGGCGATTCGCTCAAGCGCCTTCAGGGCAATTGGGGGAGGGCTGAGAGGTCTGTTCAACGCTGAGAGGAAACAGTGGAGTACAACGAGAGATAGTCTTGTACTCCGACGGTTTCTAGCGATGAAACTCAAGTATTCGTGAGTAATTGCCAGGGCATCCACTGTCAGAGTTGACAGTAGACAATGTTTTTGGAGTGGTGCTTGATTGCATTCAGTTGATTGTTGGGGCTGAGACCGTACCGACAGCGTTTCAACCGTTTTGATGAACTCATCTCTGGTTATGGAAGGGCTATCGACATGTTCTCTACAGCAGTGGACAGCGGATTTATCGACACACAATCGCTTGACTCTCCAGCTTTGCTCACGGCACCGACGGTATGGTTCGCGGACCACGAGGTTGTTCGGGTATTTTTCCCGGTGCTGGCTGACTACCGACCCGGGCAAGTGACTACCCAACTATCTGACCCTACCCTGAAGCCCGGCGATGAGGTGTACGTCACCTGGTTCAGCGATAACGGCCGATACGACGCCGAACCCCATTCTGTTGTCGCGTCCGGGCCACAACAAATCCAGATTCCCGATGACATGGTACGGATGCACTCGGGCGCCACGGTTTACGTCAGCTATGTCGTGAGCCATACGGACGCCACGAAATCGTGCTCCAAAATGTTCTCCTTCGTGGTCACCAGCGGGGAGCTGGATCTTGATCGGTTACCGGATGTCGAGATTGTCGAGGCGCGAGACGGCGTATTGAAACTCTCGGACGTTCCGCCCGATGGCGCCACATTTCGTATTCCACCCATTCGCGGGTTGCATCGGGGAATGTTCCTCGGACTCAGGATTTATTCCACGACCGGTGGTATCCCTTGCGGTCCCGACGTACCGCCACCTTGTGGACCCGGTATCGAGTATCGATTCGAATGGAAGCAGATCCGCACAACTGCGGATGCCTTGCTGAGCTTTCGACTGGAACCGGACTTTCTGAGGACGCTCGTGGGCAAGGAGTCTCGCGCGGGTTATGCAATCGAACTGCTCGACTACCTGCATTACAACAAAGGAGGGTCGAGTGGTTTGTTCTCTGTTAAGGAATAGTGCGCATTCGCGGAGTAAGCGGTTTCAGTGACAACTTTGGCTCACTTGCCCTCAATGGGTGCTCAATTACCCACCGACTGTGGTCAACGGTAGCGCCCATGTCTTGCGGAATCCGGTAACACGTGTTGCCGGTATTTTCGCATCCTGTTGATTCGACTCGAATTTCAGTTTCCCTGTGATTTTCCGGCAGACCTATGGCACACTTTCTGCTGTCTATTCCGTTGTTACATACCTAGTTCCGGTATAGCGGAATAAACATCATCCTGGAGTGCTTGCCATGCATCGCCGACCTTCCTTGTTTAAAGCGTGTGTTTTTCTCTTTGCGGCTTCGGCTGCTGCCGTGGGCGTTGCCCAGGCGGCGGACAGCAAGCTCGACAGTGTGCTGGCCCGCGGGAAACTGATCGTGGGTACGGGCAGTACCAACGCGCCGTGGCATTTCCAGGGAGCGGATGGCAAGTTGCAGGGTTTTGATATCGATATCGGGCGGATGGTCGCCAAAGGGTTGTTCAACGACCCGAGCAAGGTCGAGTTTGTGGTGCAGTCATCCGATGCGCGGATTCCCAACCTGTTGACCGACAAGGTCGACATGAGCTGCCAGTTCATCACCGTGACCGCCAGCCGTGCGCAACAGGTCGCCTTCACGTTGCCGTACTACCGCGAAGGTGTCGGCCTGCTGTTGCCGGCGAACAGCAAGTACAAGGAAATCGAAGACCTCAAGGCGGCCAATGACAGCGTGACCGTAGCAGTGCTGCAGAACGTGTACGCCGAAGAGCTGGTGCATCAGGCGCTGCCCAAAGCCAAGGTCGATCAGTACGACAGCGTGGACCTGATGTATCAGGCGGTGAACTCCGGCCGTGCCGACGCCGCCGCCACCGATCAGTCGTCGGTGAAATACCTGATGGTGCAGAACCCCGGCCGCTATCGCAGCCCGTCCTACGCCTGGAGCCCGCAAACCTACGCCTGTGCCGTAAAGCGTGGCGATCAGGACTGGCTGAACTTCGTCAACACCACCCTGCATGAAGCCATGACCGGCGTTGAGTTCCCGACTTACGCGGCGTCCTTCAAACAGTGGTTCGGTGTCGATCTGCCTACTCCAGCCATCGGTTTCCCTGTCGAATTCAAATGATCCCGTGAGAGCGGGGCGGTGATGAATCGCCCCGTTCAAGGTACTGCTGACCATGAACTATCAGTTGAACTTTGCCGCCGTGTGGCGCGATTTCGACACCTTGCTGGCGGGGCTCGGTCTGGGCCTTGAGCTGGCGCTGGTGTCGATCGCCATCGGCTGCGTGATCGGCCTGCTGATGGCGTTTGCCTTGCTGTCAAAGCATCGCGCGTTGCGGGTGCTGGCATCGGTGTATGTGACGGTGATCCGCAATACGCCGATTCTGGTGTTGATTCTGTTGATTTACTTCGCCTTGCCGAGTCTCGGCATTCGTCTGGACAAGATCCCGTCGTTCATCATCACCCTGTCGCTGTACGCCGGGGCTTACCTGACCGAAGTGTTCCGTGGCGGCTTGTTGAGCATTCCCAAGGGGCAGCGCGAAGCCGGGTTGGCGATCGGTCTGGGCGAGTGGCAGGTCAAGGCCTACGTCACCGTCCCGGTGATGCTGCGCAATGTGTTGCCGGCGCTGTCGAACAACTTCATTTCGCTGTTCAAGGACACCTCGCTGGCGGCGGCGATTGCCGTGCCGGAGCTGACCTATTACGCGCGCAAGATCAATGTCGAGAGCTACCGGGTGATTGAAACCTGGATGGTCACTACAGCGCTCTATGTTGCGGCCTGTTACCTCATTGCCATGATGCTGCGTTACCTCGAGCAGCGTCTGGCGATCCGCCGATAGGAGGCCCCATGTACGAATCACCCAGTTGGTTGCATGAATTGTGGGTTGCCCGCGAAGTGTTGTGGCAAGGCTTTCTCACCAGTGTGCAGGTGTCGGCCCTGGCGATTTTGCTGGGCACGATGGTCGGCATTGTCACGGGGCTGGTGCTGACCTACGGCAAGTTCTGGATGCGCGCACCGTTCCGTTTCTACGTGGACATCATTCGCGGCACGCCGGTGTTTGTGCTGGTGCTGGCCTGCTTCTACATGGCGCCGGCGCTGGGCTGGCAGATCAGCGCGTTTCAGGCCGGTGCCTTGGGGTTGACGCTGTTCTGCGGTTCCCACGTCGCCGAGATTGTGCGCGGTGCGCTGCAAGCGTTGCCGAGCGGACAGATGGAAGCGAGCAAGGCGATTGGCCTGACGTTTTTCCAATCCCTCGGCTATGTGCTGTTGCCCCAGGCGTTGCGGCAGATCCTGCCGACCTGGGTCAACTCGTCCACCGAGATCGTCAAGGCCTCGACGCTGTTGTCGGTGATCGGCGTCGCCGAGTTGCTGCTCAGCACCCAGCAGATTATCGCCCGGACGTTCATGACCCTCGAGTTTTACCTGTTCGCCGGATTTCTGTTTTTCGTCATCAACTACGCCATCGAATTACTCGGCCGGCACATTGAAAAGCGGGTGGCCTTGCCATGACTCAACCTCAAGTTTCGAACGCTCAAAACGGGCAGCCCCTGCTGGACATTCGCGGGCTGCACAAAAAGTATGGCCAGCTGGAAGTGCTCAAGGGCGTAGACCTGACCCTGCAGCGCGGCAACGTGGTCACGCTGATCGGTTCCAGCGGTTCGGGCAAGACCACGCTGCTGCGCTGCGTGAACATGCTCGAAGAGTTTCAGGGTGGGCAGATCGTGCTCGATGGCGAGTCCATCGGTTATGACGAGGTCAACGGCAAGCGCGTACGGCACCCGGAAAAAGTCATTGCCCGGCATCGCGCCATGACCGGCATGGCGTTCCAGCAATTCAATCTGTTCCCGCACCTGACAGCCTTGCAGAACGTCACCCTCGGTCTGCTCAAGGTCAAGAAACTGCACAAGGACGAGGCCGTGGCCCTGGCGGAAAAGTGGCTGGAGCGGGTCGGCCTGCTGGAGCGACGTGATCATTATCCCGGTCAGTTGTCTGGCGGTCAGCAACAGCGTGTGGCGATTGCCCGGGCGATCGCGATGAACCCGAGCCTGATGCTGTTCGACGAAGTCACCTCGGCCCTCGACCCGGAGCTGGTGGGCGAAGTGTTGAGCGTGATCAAGGGGCTCGCCGAAGACGGCATGACCATGCTGTTGGTAACCCACGAAATGCGTTTCGCCTTCGAGGTCTCGGACAAGATCGTTTTCATGAATCAGGGGCGGATCGAAGAGCAGGGGCCACCCAAGGAGCTGTTCGAACGCCCGCAATCGCCGCGTCTTGCCGAGTTTCTGAAAAACACTCGGTTCTAAACCCCTTTCAATCAGGAGAAACACACATGAGCATTACTCGTTACGGCACCGGCAGCACCGCCGCTGGCGGCCAGCCTCGTCCTTTCGCCCGTGCCGTTGAAGCCGATGGTTGGCTGCACGTGTCCGGGCAAGTGCCGGCGCTGGATGGCGAGATCATTGTGGGCGGCATCGTCGAGCAGACTCACCAGACTATGAAGAACCTGATCGCGATTCTGGAAGAGGCCGGTTATGGCCTGGAAGATGTGGTGCGTGCGGGCGTGTGGCTGGAGGATCCGCGGGATTTCACCAGTTTCAACAAGGTCTTCTCCGAGTACTTCAAACCCGAACACGCTCCGGCCCGTGCCTGTGTGCAGGCGAACATGATGGTGGATTGCAAAGTCGAGATCGACTGCATCGCGTACAAGAAAAAGGCCTGATTCTAGATGGCTCTTGTAGGAGCTGCCGAAGGCTGCGATCTTTTGCCGTTTTCTGGACATGCTGCAAGGGCAAGATCAAAAGATCGCAGCCTGCGACAGCTCCTACAGGTCGAATTTGTATGGGAACCACTGAAATGACCGAAGACACCATCAAGCGCCGGGCTCGCGGTCTGGACCGGGCGTTCGATATCCTCGATTTCCTCAAGGAAATCGGCCAGCCCCTGCGTCCGAATGAAATCGCCAGCGGCATCGGCAGCCCGAAATCCACGGTCTACGAACTGGTGGCCTCGCTGCTGGAACGGCGGATTCTCGAGCCTGTGGGCAAGGACGGTCACGTCTACCTCGGCCGTCAGCTGTATTTTCTCGGCCAGGCGCATTTGCGCCACTTCGACCTGACCCGCGAGGCCGACCACGCCTTGCAGGAGATCGTCAGCCAGACCCATGAAACCGCGCAGATGTGCCTGCTCAACGGGCGCAAGTACACGGTGGCATTGATGAAAGAGGGCGAGCGGCATTTCCGCATTTCCTCGGACATCGGCGAGAACGCCCCAATTCCGTGGACCGCATCCGGACGCCTGTTGCTGGCGCACCTGAGTGACGAGGAAATCATCGACCTGATCGATCACGACGACTTCATCCTGCCCAACGGCGAGCGCCTGCCGCTGGAGCAGTTTCTCGGTGAAATCCGTCAGGCCGGAATCGACGGGTTTTTCTCGTTCGACAGCGTCGCCGACACCTTTACCCATTGCTTCGCCGCCCCGGTCAAAGACCCGAACGGCGTGGCCATTGCTACCTTGTGCATCGTCGCCCCGCGGGCCGATGCCAAGACACATTACAACGACTATCGCCGGGTGTTGATCGACAACGCCAACCGCCTGGCCCGTCGCATTAACGAATAACAGCGGCTGCCTGCGGCCGCGAATGTGAGGAGTTCGACCATGTCTACTGCCCAAAATACTGCCGCCGTGGAAAAGGGTTTCGCCCAGACCGGTGCCCACCTGGTGCGCGACGTCAGCCTGCCAGCGCTGGTGCTGCATCGCGAGGCGCTGGAACACAACATTCGCTGGATGCAGGCGTTCGTCAGCAATAGCGGCGCCGAACTCGCGCCCCACGGCAAGACCAGCATGACCCCGGCACTGTTTCGCCGCCAACTGGACGCCGGCGCCTGGGGCATCACCCTGGCCAGCGCCACGCAAACCCGTGCGGCGTATGCCCATGGCGTCCGTCGGGTGCTGATGGCGAACCAACTGGTCGGTACGCCGAACATGGCGCTGATCGCTGATTTGCTGGCGGACCCGACGTTCGATTTCCATTGCATGGTCGATCACCCGGACAACGTCGCGGACCTCGGCGCGTATTTCGCTTCGCGCGGCGTACGCCTCAACGTGATGATCGAGTACGGCGTGGTCGGCGGTCGTTGTGGCTGCCGTACGGAAGAGGAAGTGCTCGCGCTGGCCAAAGCCATCAACGCCCAACCTGCATTGGCGTTGACCGGCATTGAAGGCTATGAAGGCGTGATCCATGGTGATCATGCCGTCTCCGGCATCCGTGAGTTTGCGGCGTCGTTGGTGCGTCTGGCGGTGCAGTTGCAGGACAGTGGCGCGTTCGCCATTGCCAAGCCGATCATCACCGCGTCGGGTTCAGCCTGGTACGACCTGATTGCCGAATCCTTCGAAGCGCAAAACGCCGCCGGCCGTTTCCTCAGCGTATTGCGCCCCGGCAGCTACGTGGCGCACGACCATGGCATCTATAAAGAAGCGCAATGCTGCGTGCTCGACCGCCGCAGCGATTTGCACGAAGGCCTGCGTCCGGCGCTGGAAGTCTGGGCTCACGTGCAGTCGTTGCCGGAGCCGGGTTTTGCGGTGATCGCTCTGGGCAAGCGCGATGTGGCCTACGACGCCGGTCTGCCGGTGCCGTTGCTGCGTTACAAGGCCGGCGCGGTGCCGGCGAAGGGCGACGATGTCAGCGCCTGCAAGGTGACGGCGGTAATGGACCAGCATGCGTTCATGACGGTGGCACCAGGTGTTGAGTTGCGGGTGGGCGATATCATTTCGTTCGGGACTTCGCACCCGTGCCTGACGTTCGACAAGTGGCGGACCGGGTGTCTGGTGGATGAGCAGTTGAATGTCATCGAAACCATGGAAACCTGTTTCTAAGGTTCGGAACCGAGGAGCGGCTATCGCGAGCAGGCTCGTTCCCATAATGGAATGCGTTCCCCCTGTGGAGCGAGCCTGCTCGCGATAGGGCCATCCCAGACAACATAGAAACACCAGAGATTCGAAAACATGAACACCATCAACACCCTCGGCCCCAACGCCCCGCGTATCGCCCTGATCGGCGAATGCATGATTGAGCTGCAGCAACGTGTCGACGGCAGTCTGCAACAGAGCTTCGGCGGCGATACCTTGAACACCGCGGTCTACCTGTCCCGCGAACTGGGCGATGGCGGTGCGGTGGATTACGTCACTGCCCTGGGCGATGACAGTTTCAGCGACGCCATGTGCCAGAGCTGGGCCGACGAAAACATCGGTCTGGGCAGAGTCCAGCGCTTGCCCGGCCGCTTGCCCGGGCTGTATTGCATCCAGACCGACGCCGCCGGCGAGCGCCGTTTTCTCTATTGGCGCAACGAAGCCGCGGTCCGTGACTGCTTCACCACCCCGGCGGCGGCCCCCATTCTCGCGGCGTTGCCGGACTACGACGTGCTGTATTTCAGCGGCATCACCCTGGCGGTGCTTGGCGTGCAAGGTCGGGCGAAACTGCTGGAAACCCTGATCGAAGCCCGGCAGCGCGATGCGCGCATTGTGTTCGATAACAATTACCGGCCACGTTTGTGGGCGTCGATCGAGGAGGCTCGGGCGGCTTATCGCAGCGTGTTGCCGTATGTCGACCTCGCGTTGCTGACGGTGGATGACGAGCAGGCGCTGTTCCATTTTTCCAGTTGCGAGGCGGTGTTTGCCGCTTACGCGCAAATGGGCACGCCGGAAGTGGTGCTCAAGCGCGGCGCCGAGGCGTGTCTGATTCGTTGTGACGGCGAGTCGTTCGAGGTGCCGGCGCACAAGGTTGAACGCGTGGTCGATACCACGGCGGCGGGGGATTCGTTCAGTGCGGCGTACCTTGCCAGTCGGCTCAAGGGCGGCAGCCCGGTAGAAGCGGCCGAGGCCGGGCATCGGTTGGCGAGTCGAGTGATTCAGGTGCCGGGGGCGTTGATCCCCAAAGACTGACACGAATGATGTGTGGCGAGAGAGCTTGCTCTCGTTGGGCTGCGAAGCAGCCCCAATACCTGAAAGCACCTACTGTCAGGCACACCGCATTCTCAGGTTTTACGACTGCTTCGCAGCCGAGCGGGAGCAAGCTCCCTCGTCGCAGGAGGTCTCGGCCAACCGATCAATCCCGGTAAAACACCTGTACCAGGTGATACCCGAACTTGCTCTTGATCGGTCCGTGCACCACCCGCAGCGGTTTCTTGAAGATCACCGCGTCAATCACACCCACCATCTGCCCCGGCCGCACTTCACCCAGATCACCGCCGCGCTTGCCGGACGGGCAGGTGGAGTATTTCTTGGCCAGCACATCGAAGGCTTCGCCCTTGGCGATGCGTTGTTTGAGCTGCTCGGCTTCTTCCGAGGTTTTCACCAGAATATGGCGGGCTTGAGCTTTCATTGGGGCAGATACCTTGCAACGGTGGTGGCTATGCGGGTGCCAGCGTGGGGCGCGCGATTATGCCCTAACTCGCTGAAAAGATCGCAGCCTGCGGCAGCTCCTACGGTTGGCCGATCATCGTGCGAATCTTGTTGGCCAGCAGATCAATGGAAAACGGTTTGGCCACCATGTCCATGCCTTCCTCGAGGAAACCCTGGCGTTCGGCGGCTTTCTCCGCGTAGCCGGTCATGAACAGCACCTTGAGTTCCGGCCGGTGCTGGCGCGCGATTTCTGCCAGTTGCCGACCGTTCATGCCCGGCAGCCCGACATCGGTCACGAGTAGATCCACGCGCACGTCGGACTCCAGCAAGGGCAGGGCGGACTTCGCGTCCTCGGCTTCATGGGCGTGATAACCCAGCTCATTCAGCAAGTCGAGGACCAGCATGCGCACGGCTGGATCATCCTCCACCAACATCACGGTTTCACCGGCAATCGCCGCTGGCGCCTCGCCGCTGAAGGGCATTAGCGTGTTCTCCGGTTCCGGGAAATACAGCAGCGGCAGGTAAAGGCGAACGCAGGTGCCCTGGCCTGGAACGCTGTGGAGTTTGACGTGGCCGCCAGACTGCTGGGCAAAACCATAAATCATCGACAAACCAAGCCCTGTGCCCTGGCCGATGGGTTTGGTGGTGAAGAAAGGATCGAACGCCTTGGCCAGCACCGACGGGGTCATGCCGGTGCCGTTGTCGCTGACGGCAATCATCACGTAATCCCCGGGCTTGACTGTTTCCAGGGTGGTGATATCGCTGCTGTCGAGGTAAACATTGGCCGTTTCAATCAGCAACTCGCCGCCATCGGGCATGGCGTCGCGGGCGTTGATCACCAGGTTGAGCAACGCGTTTTCCAGTTGGCTGACGTCGGTGCTGACCGGCCAGGCTTCATCGGCCAGTCGCAGCTTCAGCGCGATGTGATCGCCTTTGGTGCGGCTGAGCAGGTCTTCCAGGGAATGAATCAGCGCGTTGGCATTCAGCGTCTTGCGATCCAGCGACTGGCGTCTGGAGAATGCCAGCAGGCGATGGGTCAGGGCGGCCGCGCGGTTGGCTGACGACACGGCCGCCTCGGTGAAACGGCCGATCTCGGCGGCGCGACCGTCAGCGATGTAGCGCTGCATCAGGTCGAGGCTGCCGATAATCCCGGTGAGCATGTTGTTGAAGTCATGGGCAATGCCGCCAGTGAGCTGACCGACCGCTTCCATTTTCTGAGCATGGCGCAAGGCGTCTTCAGCACGTTCGCGCTCGAACATCTCGTTTTGCAGGCGCTGGTTCGCTTCGGCCAATTGCTGGGTGCGGGCGGCAACGCGTTCTTCAAGGGTTTCGTTGAGATTGCGCAAGGCTTCTTCGGTCTGTTTGCGTTCGGTTTCATCGATCACGAAAATGTAGAAACCGTTCACCGCGCCATCCGGCCCGTGGCGGGGCAGGTAGTTCATCAAGGCCTGACGGGTGCTGCCATCACGATGCGGCGTGCTGATGCTGAAGCAACAGGTTCTGCCTGCCAGTGCTTCGGCGATGTATTCGGCGCGCAAGGCGTAGGCTTCGTCACCCAGCACCTCACGAATGGTCCGACCGTAGAGCTCCTGGGGCGTCAGGCCGTACCAATCCAGATACGCGGCGTTGTTCAGGCGAAAGCGTTCCTCGCTGTCGACGTAACTGATCAGGATCGGTATGGCGTGGATGATCAGTTGCAGCTCGGTCTGGCTCTGGCGCAAGGCCTGTTCGGTGTGTTTGCGTTCGGTCAGGTCCAGGGCAGCGCCGAGGAAACGGATGGGCCGGCCATGGTGATCCCTGTAGCAGCGGCCCCGGGCAAACACCCAGCGCAGCTGACCGTCGGGTTGCAGCAGGCGATACTCCTCGGCGTATTCGGTGCCGTGGGTGATGCAATGCTTGATGCTGCGGGTGACCATCGCACGGTCTTCCGGATGCACTGCTCCCAGGTAGTCGCTGATTGGCAATTGGCTGGCGAGTAGCGGATCGATACCGTGCAACTGGGCAAAGTGGGCATCGGCAATGAAGCGGTCTTCGCTGATGTCCCAGTCCCAGGTGCCGACGGCGTCGGTGGCGGCCAGCGCCAATTGCAGGCGTTCCTCGGTTTCGCGCTGAGCCTTCAGGCTGGCGGCCGAGCGTTGTTCAAGTTCGAGGGCAATGCGTCGGCGTTCGTTGGTTTCGATGGCAGTGACCAGAATCCCGGCGACCTCGGCGCTTTCATCGCGGATCGGACTGTAGGTCAAATCCAGCCAGAAGTCGGACTCGTCATTGTCACGTTGCAGGGTAAAGCGCTGTTCGCTGTAGGTTCGCACCTGGCCCTGTAGGACGGCGCTGTAAATCGGGTCGGTAAAGTCTTTGAGTTCTGGCCAGATCTGGTGTGTCGGTTGTCCGAAAGCGTGCGGATGCTTGCTGCCGGCCAACAGGGCGAAGCCGTCGTTGTAGATCTGCGTGAGTTCCGGCCCCCACAGCAACAGCATCGGCATCGGTGAGTGAATCACGATGTCCACTGCCGTACGCAGGCTCTGCGGCCAGGCACTGGCGCTGCCGAGCGGGGTGCGCGACCAGTCCAGTCTGGCAATCAGGGCCTGGGCATCGCTGCCGGTGGGTGTTGCGTTCATCAAAGTGTTCCTGCACGTCAGTCAGTTTGGCGGCGTACTATCCTAGAGCGTTAGTCGCGGTATGACCCGTTTTTGGGGTCATTTCTGTTCATTCAATGCTTCGCGGGTGTTTTTTGCCATGGAAATCGATGGGCTTTTGAAGATTCTGGCCAGCCAGGAGGGTTCCGATCTGTACCTGTCCACCGGCGCGCCACCCTGCGCACGGTTTGATGGTGTGCTTAAACCCTTGACCGACCAGCCATTCAAACCGGGGGAAATCACGGCGATTGCCATGTCCATCATGGACGCCGAGCAGCGGCTGGAGTTCGATCGGGAACTGGAGATGAACCTGGCGATCTCTTTGCCGGGTGTCGGGCGTTTTCGGGTCAACATTTTCAAGCAGCGCAACGACATGTCGATTGTGGTGCGTAATGTCAAACTCGACATTCCACGTTTCGAAGACCTCCGGTTGCCAGCGGTCCTGCTGGAAACGGTCATGCTCAAACAGGGGCTGATGCTGTTCGTCGGCGCCACCGACTCAGGCAAGTCTACCTCACTGGCGGCGTTGATCGATTATCGCAACCGCCACAGCAGCGGCCATATCATCACCATCGAAGACCCGGTCGAATACATTCATCGGCACAAGAAGTCGATCATCAATCAGCGCGAGGTCGGCGTGGATACCCGCAGTTTTCATGCGGCGTTGAAGAATACCCTGCGCCAGGCACCGGATGTGGTGCTGATCGGCGAGATCCGCGACCGCGAAACCATGGAGCATGCGTTGGCGTTTGCCGACACCGGGCACCTGGTGATTTCCACCTTGCATGCCCACAATGCCCATCAGGCGCTGGACCGTATCATCAACTTCTTCCCGGAGGAGCGGCGGACGCAACTGCTGCATGACCTGGGCAACAATCTCAAAGCGTTCGTTTCCCAACGGCTTGTGCGTACCCGTGATGGGCAACGGAGGGCAGCGGTGGAAGTGATGCTCGGTTCGCCGACCATTGGTGACTTGATCCGCCGTAACGAATTCGATGAGCTCAAGGGGATCATGGAGAAGTCCGTCGAGCAGGGCATGCAGACGTTCGATAGCGCGCTGTTCGCGTTGGTTGAAGAGGGTGCGATCGATGAGGAGGAGGCGCTGAAGCACGCGGACTCGATGAACAATTTGCGCCTGCGACTGAAGCTGCATGCGGAAACATCCCCGGGCCCCCAAGCACCACCCGGCGAATGGGGACTGATGGACTGACACCGGCAGCTCCCGCCAGAGACGTTGTTCAGTCCTTGAGCTCGGGGCGGTCGCGGAACTGATCCAGGGCCTCTGGATTGGCCAGCGCATCGGTGTTTTTCACCGGCTGGCCATGCACCACATTCCGCACCGCCAGCTCGACCACTTTGCCGCTGATGGTGCGTGGAATGTCCGTTACCGCGACGATTTTCGCCGGCACATGCCGTGGCGTGGTGTTGGCGCGAATGACCTGGCGAATCTGCTGTTGCAGGGGCTCGTCGAGTTCGACGCCATCGCGCAAACGCACGAACAGCACCACCCGCACGTCATCCTGCCACTGCTGGCCGATGGCCACGCTGTCGATCACCTGCGGGACTTTCTCTACCTGACGGTAGATTTCCGCTGTGCCGATGCGCACGCCGCCGGGGTTGAGTACGGCGTCCGAGCGGCCGTGAATCATCATTGCGCCGTGAGTCAATTGTTCGGCGTAATCGCCCTGGGCCCAGACGCCCGGAAACTGGCTGAAGTAGGACGCGCGGAGCTTTTCGCCGGTCGGGTCGTTCCACAGGCCGATGGGCATCGCCGGAAAGTGCCGGGTGCAGACCAGCTCACCTTTTTCACCCATTACGGGAGCGCCGGCGTCATTCCAGACCTCGACGGCCATGCCGAGGCTCTTGCCCTGGATTTCACCGCGACGCACCGGCAGCCACGGATTGCCGATCACGAAGCACGAAACGATGTCGGTGCCGCCGGACATCGACGCCAGGCACAGGTCAGCCTTGAAGTCGCGGTAAACATAGTCGTAACTCTGCGGCGATAGCGCAGAGCCGGTGCACAGCAGGGTTTTCAGGCTACCAAGATCATGACTTTGCCGAGGTTTCACCCCGGTGCTTTCCAGTGTCGCGAGGTATTTGGGGCTGGTGCCGAACACACTGATTCGCTCGTCGTCGATCAGGTCGATCAAACGCTCGGGGCCGGGATGAAACGGTGAGCCGTCGTACAGCACCACGGCGCTGTCCACGGCCAGGGCCGAGACCAGCCAGTTCCACATCATCCAGCCGCACGTCGTGTAGTAAAACAAACGGTCGCCGGGGCCGAGATCGCAATGCAGGCCGTGTTCCTTGACGTGTTGCAGCAGTACGCCGCCGGTGCTGTGAATGATGCATTTGGGCACGCCGGTGGTGCCGCTGGAATAGAGGATGTACAGCGGGTGTGCGAAGGGCACGGCGACAAAATCCGGCTCGCCACCGGGTTCGTAGAATTCATCCCAGAGTGCCACGTCGGCGTGGGTGCAGAAGTCTGCGGTACGTGCCTGTGGTCGAGCGTAAGGCACGACGATCAATTGTTGCAGCGACGGCAGGCGTTCGAGGATTTCGTTGACCTTGGTGCGCTGGTCGATGTCTTTGCCGGCATAACGGTAACCGGCGCAGGTGATCAGCACCTTCGGTTCGATCTGGCCGAAGCGGTCGATCACGCCTTGGGTGCCGAAGTCCGGTGAGGAACAGGACCAGATCGCCCCGAGACTGGTGGTCGCGAGCATGGCCACCAGGGTTTGCCAGGTATTGGGCATGCACGCGGCGACGCGATCGCTGAGGCCGACACCGGCGGCGATCAGACTGTTTTGAAAGCCGGCGACATGCTCGGCCAGTTCGGCCCAGGTCAGCTGTTCACGCTGGCCGTTTTCGGCGATGGCGATAACGGCCACGGCATCGTCGCGACGGCGCAGCAGGTGTTCGGCGAAATTCAGGGTGGCGCCTGGGAACCATTGGGCGCTGGGCATATGATCGCCTTCGATCAACACCGCGTCGGGTTGATCGTGGAAGCGGATATCAAAGAAATCGACGATGGCTTGCCAGAAGTCGACCCGCTGCTCGATGGACCATTGATGCAGATCGGCGTAGTCGGCGATGTCGAGGTGGTGACGTTGATTGATGAAGCGCCGGAAGGCCTCCATGCGGGTTTTGGCGACGCGCTTGGCGTCGGGTTGCCAGAGAATGTCGGACATGGTTTGCCTCTTCTTCTATGTGTGCACACAGTCTTCTGTGGCGAGGGAGCTTGCTCCCGCTGGGTGGCGAAGCCGCCGCAAAAATGGTCGGATCAGCCAATTTGCGACTGCTGCGCAGCCGAGCGGGAGCAAGCTCCCTCGCCACAGGGGGTTAGCGGTCCATCACTGCGCCAACCACCCACCATCAATATTCCACGCCGCGCCCCGCACCTGGCTACCGGCCTCGCTGCACAGGAACAACACCAGCTCACCCAGTTGCGGCGGCGTGACGAACTCCAGCGAAGGCTGTTTCTCGGCCAGCAAATCATGCTGCGCCTGCTGCGGATCAATCCCGGTCACGATGCGGTCATCGATCTGCTTCTGCACCAGCGGCGTCAACACCCAGCCTGGGCAAATCGCGTTGCAGGTGACATTGGTCGTGGCGGTTTCCAGGCCGACCACCTTGGTCAAGCCGATTACCCCGTGCTTGGCCGCGACGTAAGCGGCCTTGCCCACCGACCCGACCTGGCCATGCACCGAGGCGATATTGATGACCCGGCCCCAGCCTTTCTGGCGCATGCCCGGCAGGCTTAAACGGGTGCTGTGGAACACCGACGACAGGTTGATCGCAATGATCGAATCCCAGCGCTCCACGGGAAAGTCTTCCACTGGTGCCACATGCTGGATGCCGGCATTGTTCACCAGAATGTCCACGCCGCCGAACTCGCGCTCGGCGTAGGCGATCATGTCGGCAATCTGCGCCGGGTCGCTGACATCGGCGGGGTGATGGCCGACCTTGCCACCGAACTGTCCAACCTCGGCAATCACCTTGGAGGCATCGCCGAAACCGTTGAGGATCAGGTTGGCGCCGGCCTTGGCCAGGCTGAGGGCGATGCCCAGGCCGATGCCGCTGGTGGAGCCGGTGACCAGTGCAGTCTTGCCCGTAAGAGTCGTCATGAATACCTCACACAATGCCAGTGGCGTAGAAAGTACCGATCACCACAAAGACCGCCAGGGTCTTGATCAGCGTAATACAGAAAATGTCTTTGTAGGCTTCGCGGTGGGTCAGGCCCGTCACCGCCAGCAAGGTGATCACCGCGCCGTTGTGCGGCAGGGTGTCCATGCCGCCGCTCGCCATCGCGGCAACCCGGTGCATCACTTCCAGCGGAATGTTGGCCGCATGGGCGGCGGCGATGAAGTCATTGGCCATGGCTGCCAGCGCAATGCTCATGCCGCCCGACGCCGAACCGGTGATGCCGGCCAGCAGGGTTACGGTAACCGCCTCGTTGACCAGCGGGTTGGGAATGCTCTTGAGCCAGTCGGCCAGTACCAGGAAGCCTGGCAAGGAAGCGATCACCGCACCGAAGCCGTATTCCGAGGCAGTGTTCATTGCCGCCAGCAACGAACCCCCGACCGCACTTCGACTGCCTTCGGCCAACTTGCCGCGAATCGCCTGGAAGCCGAACACCAGCACCATGATGATGCCGACCAGCAACGCGGCCTGAACCGCCCAGATCGCCGTGAGCTTGGCGATTTCAGTGGTCACCGGCGCCGCCATGCCCGGCAGTGCCAGGCTGTGGGTCTTGCCGTACCACTGGGGAATCCACTGGGTGAACAACAGGTTCATGATGCCGACGGCCAGCAACGGCGACAGTGCGATCCACGGATTGGGCAATTTGATGTCTGCAGCGGTTTCCGGCTCGTTACGCAGTTCAGTGCCATAGCCCTCACCGGCGGCCTGAGCCTTGTTGCGCTGGCGCTGAAGAAACAGCATGCCGGCGCAGACCACGAAGATCGAGCCGATCAAACCCAGCCACGGCGCGGCCCAGGCGGTGGTATTGAAGAAGGTGCTGGGAATGATGTTCTGGATCTGCGGGGTGCCGGGCAGGGCGTCCATGGTGAACGAAAACGCGCCGAGGGCGATGGTCGCCGGAATCAGGCGTTTAGGGATATTGCTCTGGCGGAACATTTCGGCCGCGAACGGGTAGACCGCAAACACCACCACGAACAGCGACACGCCACCGTAAGTCAGCAGGGCGCAGACCAGGACGATCACCAGCATCGCCTGGCGGGTGCCGAGCAGACGAATCGCCGCCGCGACAATGGAGCGCGAGAAACCCGACAACTCAATCAGCTTGCCGAACACCGCGCCGAGCAGGAACACTGGGAAATACAGTTTGATGAAGCCGACCATTTTTTCCATGAACACCCCGGTGAAGGCGGGGGCGACGGCGGAAGGGTCGGTGAGCAGAACGGCGCCGAGGGCGGCAATCGGGGCAAAAAGGATAACGCTGTAGCCACGGTAGGCCGCGAGCATCAGCAGCGCGAGGGCTGCCAAGGCAATGATCACACTCATGGTGTGTCTCCTGGATTGTTATTTTTGTGTGGTGAAGCTGTGTGCGGGAGGGGCTATAGCGAGTTTCGTGCCAGGGGTGCAACGTATTGAAATATAAGGATATTTTATTTACGGAAGAGTGAAATTCAGTTTTTTGTCTCTGATTTGAGACTTTTTTGATGCTGCAGGCCTGATCGCGCGCAAGCCCGCTGCCACAGGTTGAGCAGGTTTTTCTCGAAGCATGCGATCCCTGGGGGTCGTGGGCTTGCCCTTGATGGTCTGTCTAACAATGGAGATTTATGTCTCGTTATAGAGACTCGGCAATCCCCAGCGCCACCATCTTCTTGTACAACGTCGACCGCCCAAGCCCTAACCGAGCCGCCGCCTCAATCACCTTCCCCCCGCATTGCGCCAGGGTAGATTCAATCAATTGCCGGTCAAACCGCTCCCGAGCCTCGCTGAAGGTCTCATGGGCAACCGATTCAATCATTAAGGGCGCGGTGCGTTCGACTGGCGTAAACGTACCAATCGCTGCACGAATATCCTGCACATTCAGCAACAGGTCGTCACTGAGCAACGCCGCCCGTTCCAGTACGTTGCGCAGTTCGCGAATATTCCCCGGCCAGGCGTGTTGTCCCAGTAGCTCCAGCGCTTCGCGGTTCAGTTCATGCTGACTGCGCAGCTCCTCGAGAATCGCTTCACTCAGGGCCGGTAAATCATCGAGGCGATCTCGCAACGGTGGCACCTGGATCGGTAGCACGTTGAGGCGGTAATACAGATCGGCACGAAACTCGCCGCGTTTGATCGCCGCTTCAAGGTCGGTCGAGGTCGCCGCGATCACCCGCACATCGCTCTGAATCACTTCGTTGGAGCCCACCGGTTCGAATTCTTTTTCCTGCAACACCCGCAGCAGTTTGCTTTGCAGGGGCAGCGGCATGTCGCCGATCTCATCGAGGAACAGCGTCCCGCCTTGGGCAATCTGCAGCTTGCCGGCACGGCCCTTGCGGTCTGCACCGGTGAACGCGCCGGGGGCGGTGCCGAAGAATTCGGCTTCCAGCAACGACTCGGGAATCGCTGCGCTGTTGATGCTGACGAAGGCTTTATGGGAACGTGGCGACGCCCCGTGAATAGCCTGCGCCAACAGCTCTTTGCCGGTGCCGGTTTCGCCGAGCAGCAGCACCGGCGAATCGGCGCTGGCACTGCGCCGGGCGCGGCGTTTGACTTCGAGGCTGGCCGCGCTGGTACCGATGAAATGGGCGAAGTTGTACTTGGTCTGCCGTGCCCGCAGCAGCGAACGGGTGGAGGCCAGTTCTTCCTGCATGCTCATGTAGCGCTTGAGCATTGGCGAGAGGCTGCGCAACTCGTCGAACAGCGCAAAACCAATCGCACCGATCACCACGCCGGCATCGTCGTGAATCGGCAGGCGCATGACCACCAGCGGTTCCTTGGGGGTGTCCTGCATGTCGAGCAGAATCGGCCGGCCAGTGCGCACTACCTCGCGCAGCAGGCTGCCGGGGATCACGCTTTCGCAAGCCTTGCCGATGGCCACTTCAGCCGACGCCAGACCGAAGCGCCTGGCATAGCGTTCGTTCATCCAGACGATATTGGCGTCGCGATCGACGATCACCGTGCCTTCACTCGACTGCTCGATGATCTCGAACAACGAACGGATCGCCAACAGGCGAACGCGCTGGTAGTCCTTCAGGCTTTCGGTGGTGTTCATGTGGGCTGATCCTGATTGTGTACAAAGCCAGGCACTGGATTATGCCTACCGCGGATGCGCCGCCGCCAACAGCTCTTTGGTGTACGGATGCTGCGGTGATTCGAACACGTCGTGGCTGGCGCCGCTTTCCACCACCTTGCCGTCCTTGATCACGATCATGTCATGGGCGAGGGCGCGGACGACCGCCAGGTCGTGGCTGATGAACAGATAGGTCAGCCCGTGTTTTTCCTGAAGCTGGCGAAGCAGGGCAACCACCTGTTTTTGCACCGTGCGGTCCAGCGCCGAGGTCGGTTCGTCGAGCAGGATCAGCGCCGGTTTCAGCACCAGCGCCCGGGCAATGGCGATGCGCTGGCGCTGGCCACCGGAAAATTCGTGAGGGTAGCGATGGCGACTTTGCGGGTCGAGGCCCACTTCCTGCAGTGCACGAATCACCTCGGCCTTGCATTCGTCCGCCGTCAACTGGCTGTGAACCTCAAGGCCTTCGCTGATGATCTGCGCCACGGACATCCGTGGGCTGAGGCTGCCGAAAGGGTCCTGGAACACCACCTGCATTTTCTTGCGCCACGGCCGCAGCTGCTTTTGCGTCAGACCGTCCAGCGCTTCACCCTGAAAGCGAATGCTGCCTTCGGAGTCGAGCAGGCGCAGGATCGCCTGCCCCAGGGTGGACTTGCCGGAACCGGATTCACCGACAATGCCCAGTGTCTTGCCACGCTGGACATTCAGGCTGATGCCATCCACCGCATGCAAATACGTTTTGCGCTGAAACAGTCCGCCACTGAGGGCGAAGCGCACGGAAAGATTGTCCACTTCCAGTACGTTCTCGCGCGTGTCCCTGGCCAGCGCTTCACCTTCCGGTTCGGCATTCAGCAAGACGCAGCTGTACGGATGCTTCGGCTCGGTGAACAGCGTCTCGCACGGCGCCTGCTCGACGATTTCCCCAGCCTTCATCACGCACACGCGCTGGGCGATGCTACGCACCAGATTGAGGTCGTGGCTGATCAGCAGCAGCGACATGCCGAGTCGCTGTTGCAGGGATTTGAGCAGCAGCAGGATCTTGCGCTGCACCGTTACGTCCAGCGCCGTGGTGGGCTCGTCGGCGATCAGCAACTCCGGTTCGCAGGCCAGGGCCATGGCGATCATCACCCGTTGCCGCTGGCCGCCGGACAGTTGATGCGGGTACGCCTTGAGCCGTTCCTTGGGTTTCTGGATGCCCACCAGGTGCAGCAACTCAAGAATCCGTGCCTGCGCGGGTTTGCCAGTCATGCCTTTGTGCAACAGCAACGTTTCGCCGATCTGCTTCTCAATGCTGTGCAGCGGGTTGAGCGAGGTCATCGGCTCCTGGAAAATCATCGCGATGCGGTTGCCGCGCAACTCCCGCAGCACTTTGGAGGAGGCGCCGAGCAATTCCTTGCCGCGATAGCGGATGCTGCCGCTGGATTCGGTGCCGGTCTCGGGCAGCAATTGCAGGATCGAGTGCGCGGTCACCGATTTGCCGGACCCCGACTCACCGACCAGTGCCAGGCATTCGCCGGGGCGGATGTCCAGGCACAGATTGCGCACCACGGTCTGGCCGCTGAAGGCCACGCTGAGGTTGCGGATTTCGATCAGGTTACTCATATCAACATCCGCTTGTTCAAGACCGAGGATCAAAGGCGTCTCGCAACGCCTCGCCGATAAACACCAGTAACGAAAGAATCAACGCCAGGGTGAAAAACGCCGTCAACCCCAGCCACGGCGCTTGCAGATTCTGTTTGCCCTGACCGATCAGTTCGCCCAGCGATGCACTGCCGGCCGGCATGCCGAAACCGAGGAAATCCAGCGCGGTGAGCGTCGAAATCGCTCCGGTCAGAATGAACGGCAGGTAACTCAGGGTTGCGTTCATCGCATTGGGCAGAATGTGCCGCACGATGACTTTGCGGTCGGTCAGGCCCAGTGCGCGGGCGGCTTTGACATATTCCAGGTTGCGCCCGCGCAGGAACTCGGCGCGCACCACGTCCACCAGCGCCAGCCAGGAAAACAGCGCCATGATCCCCAGCAGCCACCAGAAATTCGGCTCGACGAACCCTGACAGGATGATCAGCAGGTACAGCACCGGCAACCCCGACCAGACTTCCTGCAAGCGCTGACCGATCAGGTCGACCCAGCCGCCGTAATAACCCTGCAACGCGCCGGCGGCGATGCCGATCAGCGCGCTGACAAACGTCAGCATCAACGCAAACAGAATCGACACCCGCGCGCCGAAAATCACTCGGGCCAGCACGTCGCGCGCCTGGTCGTCGGTGCCCAGCCAATTGACGCTCGAGGGCGGGCTCGGCGCCGGTTTGTTCAAGTCATAGTTGGGTGTGTCGTCGCTGAACGGGATCGGCGGAAACAACAGCCAGCCGCCATCCTTTTTGATCAGCTTCTGCACATAGTCGCTGCGATAGTCCGCCTGGAACGGCAGTTGCCCGCCGAATTCCTGCTCGGTGTAGCGCTTGAAAACCGGGAAGTACAACGAACCCTGATAACTGACCACCAGTGGTTTGTCATTGGCGATCAGCTCGCCGCCCAGGCTCAAGAGGAACAGGCCGATGAACAGCCACAACGACCACCAGCCACGACGGTTTTTCTTGAAACGTTCGAAACGGCGACGCGCCAGCGGCGAAAGCTTGAACATCAGGCATTCCTCGCGGCGAAGTCGATACGCGGGTCGACCAGGGTGTAGCAGAGGTCACCGACCAGTTTTATCAGCAGGCCGAACAGTGTGAAGATGAACAGCGAACCGAATACCACCGGATAATCCCGGGACACCGCGGCTTCGTAACTCATGCGGCCCAGGCCATCGAGGGAAAAGATCACTTCGATCAGCAGCGAACCGGCGAAGAACACACTGATGAACGCCTGGGGAATGCCCGACACCACCAACAGCATCGCGTTGCGGAACACATGGCCATACAGCACGCGCCGTTCGCTCATGCCTTTGGCGCGGGCGGTAACGACGTATTGGCGGGTGATTTCATTGAGGAAGGAGTTTTTGGTCAGGATCGTCAGCGTGGCGAACCCGCCGATCACGAGCGCCGTCACCGGCAACACCAGGTGCCAGAAATAGTCGGCGATCTTGCCCACCGTGGACAGCGATTCGAAGTTGTCCGAGACCAGGCCGCGCACCGGAAACCAGTTCAGCGACGTGCCGCCGGCGAACACCACGATCAAGAACATCGCAAACAGGAACGCCGGCATCGCATAGCCGATGATGATCGCGGTGCTGCTCCAGATATCGAAGTGGCTGCCGTGATGCACGGCTTTGCGGATGCCCAGCGGAATCGACACCAGGTAAGTGATCAGCGTGGCCCACAGCCCGAGGGAAATGGTCACCGGCATTTTTTCCAGGATCAGGTCGGTGACCGTGGCGCCGCGGAAGAAGCTTTTGCCGAAATCCAGTTGCGCATAGCTTTTGAGCATCAGCCACAGGCGTTCCGGGGCCGGCTTGTCGAAGCCGTACTGTTTTTCTATTTCCTTGATCAGTTGCGGATCCAGGCCGCGGCTGGCCCGCGAACTGCCGCTCATGACTTCGCTGGAACCACCGCCGACACTGGCGCCGCCGATGCCTTGCAGGTGTGCGATCGCCTGTTCCACCGGACCGCCCGGCGCAGCCTGAACGATGACGAAGTTGACCAGCAGGATGATCACCAGCGTCGGAATGATCAGCAGCAAACGCCGCAGAATGTAAGCCCACATCAGTGCGGCCCTCCGGGTTTGCCGCGCTTGATCAGCTCGGCGGTCATCTGTTGGTTGGTCAGCGGCGTGGTGCTCACTTCCCACCAACTCTCGATGGCTTCGTCATTGGCGGCCTGCACGCTGGGAATCCCGAAGCGGTTCCACCACACGGTCGAACTGCCCGGCGGATAGTAGTTGGGAATCCAGTAGTAGTTCCATTGCAGCACCCGGTCGAGTGCATGGGCGTAGCGCAACATGTCGGCCTGGGTGGTGGCACGAACCAGGCCGTTGACCAGCGTATCGACCGCCGGGTTTTTCAACACCATGTAATTGTTGGAGCCCGGATCATTGGCCGCCGCGGAGCCAAAATAGTTGTTCAGTTCGTTGCCCGGCGAGGTGGTGACCGGATAGCCGGTGACGATCATGTCGTAGTCCCGGGACATCAGCCGATTGACGTACTGGGACGAGTCGATGCGGCGGATGTTCAGGTCGATACCGATCTGCTTCAGCGTGCGCTTGTACGGCAGCAGCAAACGGTCCAAGCCGTTCTGGCTGACCAGGAAAGTAAAGCTCAGCGGTTTGCCTTCGGCATTCACCAGTTGGTCGCCATCGGGTTTCCACCCGGCCTGCTCCAGCAAGTCCAGCGCTTGCAGTTGTTTGTCGCGGATCACGCCGCTGCCGTCGGTTTTCGGTGCTTCGAAGACTTTGGTGAACACTTCGTCGGGAATCTGTCCGCGCAAGGGTTCAAGAATCGCCAGCTCCGCGGCATCCGGCAGGCTGCGGGCGGCGAGTTCGGTATTGGAGAAAAAGCTCTGCTGGCGGATATAGAGGTCGCGCATCATCTGCCGGTTGCTCCATTCAAAATCCCAGAGCATCGCCAGTGCCTGACGTACACGGCGATCCTGAAACAGCGGATTTTGCAGGTTGAACACGAAGCCTTGCGCCGATTGCGGTGCGTTTTGCGCCAGATGCGCCTTTTGCAGGCGCCCGTCACTGAGCGCCGGGCTGTCGTAGCCGATGGAGTAACCGGTGGCGGAGAATTCACGGTTGTAGTCATAGGCGCCGCCGCGCAACACTTGGCGCGCCACGTCGGTATCGCCGAAGTACTCGATGCTGAAACGGTCGAAATTGTAGAGGCCGCGGCTGACCGGCAGGTCCTTGCCCCACCAGTCGGGATTGCGCTCGAAGGTGATACTGCGCCCGGAGTCGACCTTGCTCACCTTGTACGGACCGCTGCCCAGTGGTGGCTCGTAACCACCGCCGCTGGCGAAATCACGGGTTTTCCACCATTGCTCGGGAAACACCGGCAAGGTCGCGATGTCGAGGGGCAGAGTGCGGTTTTCGTTGCTCTTGAAGTCGAACCGAACGGTGCTCGGCGATTCCACTTCGACGCCTTTGACGTCGGCGAATTGCGTGCGATACCGCAGACTGCCCTGGGTCATCAGCAAGTCGAAGGTGTAGCGCACGTCCTCGGCGGTGATTGGCTTGCCATCGGCGAAGCGGGCCTTGGGGTTGAGGTAGAAGCGCAGGGACAACCCGTCATCCGAACGCTCCATCTTCTGCGCCACCAGGCCATAAACGGTGTAAGGCTCGTCCAGCGAGCGCTGGGCCAGGGGCGAATAGATCAAGCCGTCGATCTGCGTCACGCCGATGCCTTTGTCTATATAAGGCAGGACATGATCGAAATGCCCGATCTCGATCGCCGAGCGCCGCATCGTCCCCCCCTTGGGGGCCTGCGGATTGGTGTAGGCAAAATGACTGAAGCCGGCAGGGTACTTCGCCGGTTCGCCGTAGACGGTCAGCGCATGTTGGGGGGCGGCGTTCACACCGGCGGCGCCCAGCAGCAGGGCCACGGCAGTGAACAGCAAAGTAGGGAAAGCCAGTCGCATTGTCAGCCTTAGAGCCGGGTGGTCGATAACCGCAATTTGTACGCTAGCGGCGCGTCCCTCGCCAGCCGTATCACGCATACGAAACACGACGGCCCACCAAAAAGGCGGGCCGTTGTGCGTAAAACTTGGCGATTGGATCAGTCCTGGCGGCTGGTCACTTCCAGCAAGTGGTAACCAAACTGAGTCTTGACCGGACCTTGCACCACGTTGATCGGTGCACTGAAGACCACGGTGTCGAATTCCTTGACCATCTGGCCTGGACCGAACGAGCCCAGGTCACCGCCTTGGCGGCTGGACGGGCAGGTGGAATTGGCTTTGGCAATTTCGGCGAAATCGGCACCCGCTTCGATTTGGGCTTTGAGTTCGTTGCACTTGTCTTCGCTGGAAACCAGGATGTGACGGGCAGTGGCTTTAGCCATGGGAAATACTCCTTTCAATGTTCAATAAACTGCGGAGCCTACCGGATTCAGTGGCCCATTTCTTCTCAAAGTTCCTTCCAATGCCTAAAGGCCAGCCTTTCGCAGGCGTTCGGCGTGCTGCACATACAAATCAATGGGGTTGATGCCCTTGCGTACCCGACCGGCTGTCTGGTTGATGCTGTCCAGATGGTCGAGCGGGTAGTCGGAACGGATCACTTTGCCCAAATGAGAGCTGAAGCGTCCGACCATGCCGTCGTTCTGGTCGGCTTCGGTGGTGAAATAGCGAGAAAACGCCCTTGCGAACCCGTTCAGCGGATCGAGTGCATCGAGCCCTTCATCAAGAGCGGTCCCTTGCAACGTGCCGCTCCAGGAATAGTAGCGAACCCCGTTGACCTGTTCCCGACCCTTGCCGCCCCAGTTTTTGGGCAAACCCTGGGGGTATTTTTCATTAAATTCGTAGACACCTTCAGTGGTCAGCGCATTCAACGCGGCGATAGCGTTCTGCGGCAGCTGCGGGTTGCCACTCAGCAACGACAGGAAATCGGCGAACAAGGTGGCGACCGCTTCGGCAGCGCGTTCCGGGAGGCGTCCGGGCGTCAGTGCCTTGCGCAGGAAGTCCGCCAGTTCCGAGCCGTGGTTCGGTCCGCTGACCGACGTCACCGACGCTACGATTTGCGGCGCTATCGCTGCGGCATAACGTGCGGCCAGTGCCCCCTGGCTGTGCCCGATCAGGTTGACCTTTTCTGCACCGGTACCTTCCAGCACGCGTTCGATCTGTGCCAAAAGCTGTTCACCGCGTGCTTCGTTGGTATGGGTAGCCGACAGGTGAGGTATGAACACTCTGGCGCCGTCGCTGCGCAGTGCTTGCTTGATGTCCTGGAAGAGTTCGAACGGGCCGATCCGGTCGAAACCGAACAGGCCGTGAACCAGCAGGATGGGATAGAGAGTGCTTGCATTCCGTTGCATATTCGTACCTTTTCGCGGGAGTTCGAGGATGTGCTCGGACCTCACTCTAAAGCACTCGGGTGTTCGCGCGATGTCTGAAAAAGCCGCTGTGATTTGGTGAAAACGGAATAGGAAGCGTACGAAATCTCGTATGTGAACGAGGCCTTAATCGGAGTGTTTCGACGTCTTTTTATCTTGTTCTTAGTTGTTTTGATCAATGACCTACCACGCGGAGCGTATTTAGCCGGGCAGTTCGATGCGCTCTCCTGACATCACGGATTTCCTTTATGAGATTGAATGGGTTCGTTCGATGCCGACCTATGGGATGGCGTCTTTTCAAAGGCCTGAGATAAAGGGAATTTGCACATGTCTGACAAAGACGAAGGATTCGTTCGCGGCGAGCCGTACAACATCAAACCCTCGTTCGTTAATCCTGATCGTGAGAGGGCATTTGGGGTGGGCGGTGGCGGCGGTTACATCGGGAATGGCAGCGGTTGGGGGCTTCAGGAAGGGCCACGCAGGGGGCAGGGAGGTCCTGGCAGTATTCGAAACCTTCCGGGGCCGAATGTCATGTCTGAATTTATGGGGGTTCAGATCGACGGCCAGATGCAGATTGATGATGAATACAACCCTAGATTCAGCACACTTATCACCGATACCGAGCGTGAGTTGGAAGAAAGAAAGCAGGCTGCCAACGAGGGTGGAAATTTTACAGTCGCTGAATCTGCTGCGATGGACCAAAAGGTCGCACTGGATCTTATCGATACGAAGAAGTCGCAATATATCTCCACCGCGCCCGGGACTTACGCGCTTTACGGTCAGAGTCCTTACTTTCTGATGGAAGTATTACCGCGTAGAAAAATTAGTGAGATCTTGACTTCCCCTTATGATTCTTTTGCGCTCTATAACTCGTTTGGTTTGTTTAACAATGTCTATAAGTCGGCAATGGAGCTCAAGAGGCTCTCTCTGTCGATGGACGTTCTGGCTGGAAAGCTTGCAGAGCTGGCCAGGAAAAGAAACGAGGCGGAGTCGGATACTCCCTTGGATGATGCTGCATTAGTGGCAGCTCAGGACCAGCGACTTAGCACCATTGCTCTGGAGCGGGATATTCATGCGCAGCAGCTCCCGGAGTTTCTCCAGACAGAGTTGATTGCAGCAGCAGGCTCCTTGACGGGGCTGACACTCACTCAAACCCTGACGCACTACAAGATGACGCTTGATCGTATGGCGGCAACCAAAATCGCTGAAATGAGGCCGGTGCAGCCGACCGAGCCTCTCAGGTTTAATGGCATAACCGTCAACTTCACCCTGAACAATCCGAAGATCAACGCGCCCTTGAGCAAACCAGAGCTGGAGGCGCTGAGCGAACTGGTGTACTTGCAAAACAATACTCCGTTAGGGACCAAGTGGCTCAGTTATCACGACGCATTGTTGAAAGCTGAATCAGCTCGGCATCTGACAGCGACTTCAAATGCGTTTAGTGGTTTGGTAGAGCGTGCGGACGAAGCAGAACAGACTATCGGCGCTATCAAATTAACAGCGGACTTTTACAAGGAAGTGACTGAAAAATTTGGTGAGAAAGCTTCAGCTCTGGCGAAGGAGCTTTCGGAAAATGCCAAAGGGAAGAAGATCCGAAATGCCGAAGAGGCAATTAAAGCCTTTGATCAATATAACGATGTGTTGAACAAAAAGTTTAGCGTTAAGGATAGGGAGGCGATTGCAAAAGCTGTCGACTCGCTTGATAAGGATATGATGGCTAAAAGTCTTGACAAGTTCAGCAAAGGGTTCGGTCTTGTTGGTATCGGCGTGGACGCTTTCAATATACTCACCGAAGCTCAAAAATCGATGAAAAGCGGAGATTGGAAACCGTTTTTTGTGAAGACCGAAAGCGTCATGGCTGGTCGTGCGGTTGGTGGCCTGCTGGCATTCACCTTTGGCATGACGGTAGCGACGCCTCTGGGCATCTTGGGATTCGCTTTGCTGATGGCTGTCACAAGCTCGCTCATTGATGATGCGCTAGTGAGCAAGTTCAACGACTTTATCTTGAGTCTCTAATGCTATTGGGGTGACTTTGTCACCCCATTTTTGCAGATTATGTACATCAAGTAACTGCCGCCCAATGGGATGGCTAAAACGACACAAGCGAATATAAACAATGCGTCGGTGCCAGAAATATCGCCTTCCGGGAAGATTTTTCTCCAAAATTTTCGGGGTTTCATTTTGTAGGCAGTCGCTGATATCAAGTACCTGGAAAACGGGTACAGAAGCGTACTTAACACCATGAAAATAACTAGGGCGTAATCCTGGTAAAACAACTCATCACCGCTATAGAAAGCAACAATGGCAATAATCAGAAACAGAAAGCCTGTCCGTGAGTTTTTGATAAAATATTTTTTGTCCATCCTTGACCTCAATGCTACCAAATGACGACGGTGTAGCACCTGCTCGTATCAAGCCAGCGCCGCTTGCTCTCAGTCTGCTGATTTGCATCCATGCATAATCATCCAGAAGTCCCCGCGGCTCATCTGGCGGGCACGCTGTGCAGTCAGCTGCCATAATTTCAGACTTGAGGGCGCGATCAAACCTTGACGTGTCGATCTGCCCCCGAAAGCCTCCGAAAAACCGCGTCTAAACGTTTCCGGTTTTGTTTTGTGCTCGCAACCGGTCCGCCGCCGAACGCAACAACGCCTCCGTCCCGTCCCATCCCAGGCACCCATCTGTCACCGATACGCCGTACTGAAGCGACGGACTCAACGGCTGGCAACCCTCGAAAAGATGGCTCTCGATCATCATCCCGATCAACGACCGATCACCCTGCAAGCGCTGCTCAAGCACATCATTGAACACCGCCGGCTGACGCAGCGGGTCTTTGCCGCTGTTGGCATGGCTGCAGTCGACCATGATCCGCGCCGGGATCTTCAGTTTGGCCAAGTCGCTGTTCACTTGGGCGACGCTGTCGCGGTCGTAGTTCGGGCCGCGATGGCCGCCGCGCAGTACCAGGTGCGTATCAGGATTGCCCGGGGTCTGAATGATCGCCGGATGCCCCTGACTGTCGACACCGAAATGCCGATGCGGATGGGCTGCCGAGCGCATGGCGTCGCTGGCAACGCCGACGCCGCCGTCGGTGCCGTTCTTGAAGCCGACCGGCATGCTCAGGCCACTGGCCATTTCCCGGTGGATCTGCGACTCGGTGGTGCGAGCGCCAATGGCCACCCAGCTGAGCAGGTCGTCGAAGTAACCGGCGGCCATCGGCTGCAACAGTTCGGTGGCGACCGGTAAACCCAGCTGGAGTATTTCGCGCATCAGCTCGCGGGACAGGGTCAGGCCGCCGGCCATGTCATCGCTGCCATCCAGGTGCGGGTCGTAGGCCAGGCCTTTCCAGCCGACCGTTGTTCGGGGTTTTTCGACGTAGGCGCGCATCACCAGCAGCATCTCGTCGCTGACTTCGGTGGCGAGGCGGGCGAGGTTGCTCGCGTATTCGAGGGCGGAGCGGGGATCGTGAATCGAGCAAGGGCCGACGATGACCAGCAAACGGGAATCTTCACCGTTGAGGATCGCGCGGACCGCGTCGCGGTGGGCGGCGACTTGGCGAGTCATGGCGTTGCTGAGGGGCAGTTGCTGTTTGAGTTGCAATGAGCTTGGCAGACGCAGGGTCAGCGCTTCATTGGCAGGGCTCAGGGTAGACAACGGCAGAGCAGAGACGGACGAGTTCATATTCAGGCTTCCTGGGCGGGCGGCGGGTTTGTTCCCGCACGCTCGGCCCTACTGGGGTGTTCGACAATTGGCCGGATTGGCTGCGTGTGTGTGCTTGCCACCTGTGGGTGACCGATCGGAGGCGGCAGGCTGTCCCGAGCGGAGGCTGCTAAATCGCCAGGCGGTAAAACTGTCGTAACGGTAATAAGTGGCGTAGTTCATGTCGTGAATCCTCGAGTTGTCTGGTTATTGCTGAAAAGTGTCTGGGGCTGAAAAAACAAAACCCCCGGTCGGGAGGCCGACCGGGGGTTGAGAATTCTCTGGTGGCGACCCGTTTAAAATGGGCGCCGTGTGGGTATCAGGCGCGCCAGTGGCTAAACCAATACCCAAAATAAAAGCTGACCGGAGCGCAAACGACGTTCACCCGGGCAGCCGCAACCGAGCGCGGGGCGCTGGCGGAACGAAGCTGTGAGAGGGTGTTGAACATGGTCTGTCTCCTATGGATGCGCCGAGCTTACTAGAGGCCGGTACACGGATTCAATCACAAATTGCTATCGATCGGTCGCGGCGTTTTCTATTGCTTGAGTGCGTCGGGGGTTGTGACACACTCGCCGTTTAAACAAATGCACCACGCCGTAAGGACGAACCATGACGACGTTGACCATCGCCGCCGCTCAATCGATCTCTATCGCGGGAAATCTGGCCGCCAATATCGCCTGGCATCAACGCTTCATGCAGGCGGCTGCGGAGCAGGGTGTGCAGTTGCTGGTGTTTCCGGAACTGTCGCTGACCGGGTACGAGCGCGGGCTGGCCGCTGAGCTGGCCATTGCGCCGGAGGACGCTGTGCTGCAACCGCTGCGGGATTTTGCGCTGGAAACTGGCGTAACGACCGTGGTCGGGATGCCTATTCGTCTGTCGGAGAATTCGCCAGTGTTGATCGGCGCGCTGATCTTCGGCGCCGATGGCTCGCTCGGGGTCTACAGCAAGCAGCATCTGCATCCCGGCGAGGAAGTAGCGTTTGCACCGGGCTACGGCGGTTCGACCCTGACCATCGGTGGCGATACGGTCGCTCTGGCGGTGTGCGCCGATTTTTCCCACGCCAGCCATGCGGCCGCAGCGGCTCAGCAGGGCGCCGACGTGTATGCCGCGGGCGTGCTGATTACCGAAAACGGTTACGCCCCCGATACTGCGTTGCTGCAGGGTTATGCCGTCACGCACTCGATGGTAGTGCTGATGGCCAACCATGGCGGTGCGACGGGGGGCTGGGAGTCGGCAGGACGCAGCGCCATCTGGGCGTCGGACGGTTCGCTGATTGCCGCCGCACCTGGCACCGGCGATCTGCTGGTCGTTGCTCAACGCAAGGCTGACGGCTGGGCGGGGCGCGTCGTCGCCGTCGCGGAGGCCTGATGGGGTTCGATTTACGTCCGGCGACGGCGCAGGATCTCGACTTTGCTCGTGAGCTGACCTGTACAACCATGCTCCGCTACTACATTCAGCACGATCTGCTGTGGCAGGACGAGGCCTTTGATGTGGCCTGGGCGGGACGGGAAAACTGGCTGATCGTGCGCGATGATGTGCGGCTGGGGTATGTGAGCCTGAGCCGAGACGCAAGGGCCTTGTACATCCGCGAATTGCACGTGCTCGAAGGCTACCGGGGGCAGGGTGCCGGTTCCTGGGCGATCGATCAGGTATTGGCAATGGCGTGCAAGGAGCGGCGACCGGCATTGCGCTTGACGGTTTTTGAAAATAATCCGGCAAAAGTGTTGTACGAGCGAAAGGGCCTGACAGTGGTCGGTAAAGACGAGTGTTTCCTGAGAATGCAGCGCGATGTCGATGCCTCGTATCGCTGAAACACGCATAAGACAAGCCTTTCAAGATGAATTGAAACTTTTTATATGACGCTTGCCGCTAGGTCTGCCAGTCGCTTTTTGCTAAGGTGTCGGCAACTCAATAAGACCATATCGCGAGGTGTCTGCTTGATTAGGGTGCTAGTAGTCGATGACCATGATCTCGTTCGTACAGGCATTACACGAATGCTGGCTGACATCGATGGCCTGCAAGTGGTCGGCCAGGCCGAGTCAGGCGAAGAATCCCTGCTCAAGGCGCGTGAGTTGAAACCCGATGTGGTGCTGATGGACGTCAAGATGCCCGGTATCGGCGGTCTTGAGGCCACCCGCAAATTGTTGCGCAGTCATCCGGATATCAAGGTGGTTGCGGTCACCGTGTGTGAGGAAGATCCGTTTCCTACACGGTTGTTGCAGGCGGGAGCCGCAGGTTACCTGACCAAAGGTGCCGGGTTGCCGGAAATGGTCCAGGCCATCCGCCTGGTGTTTGCGGGGCAACGCTACATCAGCCCGCAAATTGCCCAGCAACTGGCGATCAAATCCTTTCAGCCGACCAACGATTCGCCGTTCGACGCCTTGTCGGAACGGGAAATCCAGATCGCACTGATGATTGTCGGCTGCCAGAAGGTGCAGATCATTTCCGACAAGTTGTGCCTGTCGCCCAAAACCGTGAACACCTACCGTTACCGAATTTTCGAAAAGCTTTCGATCAGCAGCGATGTCGAGTTGACGCTGTTGGCGGTTCGTCACGGCATGGTTGATGCCAGCCTCTGATAATGACTGACACCTTTGATCCAAGTGCTTTCCTGTCGACGGTCAGTGGACGCCCCGGCGTCTACCGCATGTTCGACAGCGACGCGCGCCTGCTCTATGTCGGCAAGGCCAAGAACCTCAAGAGTCGCCTGTCGAGTTACTTCCGCAAGTCCGGGCTCGCTCCGAAGACCGCTGCACTCGTGGCACGTATTGCCCAGGTCGAAACGACGATCACGGCCAACGAAACCGAAGCCTTGCTGCTCGAGCAGACGCTGATCAAGGAATGGCGCCCGCCCTACAACATCCTGTTGCGCGATGACAAATCCTACCCGTACGTGTTTCTCTCTGATGGCCAGTTTCCACGCCTGAGTATTCATCGCGGTGCGAAGAAGGCCAAGGGCAAGTATTTCGGTCCCTATCCCAGCGCCGGTGCGATTCGCGAAAGCCTGAGCCTGCTGCAAAAGACCTTTTTCGTGCGCCAGTGCGAAGACAGCTATTACAAGAACCGCACGCGGCCGTGCCTGCAATATCAGATCAAACGCTGCAAGGCGCCCTGTGTCGGGCTGGTGGAGCCCGAGGTGTACGCCGAAGATGTGCGGCACTCGGTGATGTTCCTCGAGGGGCGCAGCAACGCGCTGACCGACGAGTTATCCGCCGGCATGGAAGAGGCAGCGATCAACCTCGAGTTCGAGCGTGCCGCCGAATTGCGCGACCAGATCTCGTTACTGCGCCGGGTCCAGGATCAACAGAGCATGGAAGGCGGGACGGGTGACGTCGACGTGATCGCCGCATTCGTCAACCCGGGCGGTGCCTGTGTTCATCTGATCAGCGTGCGCGGTGGCCGGGTGCTGGGGAGCAAGAACTTTTTCCCGCAGGTGGGTATTGAAGAAGACGTTTCCGAAGTCATGGCCGCGTTTCTCGGTCAGTACTTCGTCAGCAGCCCTGAACGGGATTTGCCGAGCGAGCTGATCGTCAACGTGGTTCACGAAGATTTTCCTACGCTGATCGCGGCCATTGAAGAGTTGCGTGGTCGCGAACTGACCATCAGCCACAGGGTTCGCGGGACACGGGCCCGCTGGCAGCAATTGGCCGTGACCAACGCCGAGCAGGCACTGGGCGCGCGCCTGGCCAACCGCCAACACGTCGCCGCGCGTTTCGATGCCCTCGCCGACGTGCTGAAACTGGATGAGCCACCGCAGCGCCTGGAGTGTTATGACATCAGTCACTCCAGCGGCGAAGCGACCGTGGCGTCCTGTGTGGTGTTCGGTCCCGAAGGCCCGATCAAGTCTGACTACCGTCGCTACAACATCGAAGGTGTCACGCCGGGCGATGACTATGCCGCGATGCACCAGGCCCTGACCCGACGTTTCAGCAAGCTGAAGGACGGGGAGGGCAAGCTGCCGGACATTCTGCTGGTGGACGGCGGCAAGGGGCAGTTGTCCATGGCGCGCGATGTGCTCAATGGGCTGGCGGTGCCCGACCTGATTTTGCTGGGCGTGGCCAAGGGCGCGACGCGCAAGGCCGGTTTCGAAACCCTGTACCTTAACGACGCCGCCCACGAATTTACCTTGCGTGGTGATTCCCCGGCGTTGCATTTGATCCAGCAGATCCGTGACGAAGCCCACCGATTCGCAATCACCGGGCACCGTGCCCGTCGTGGCAAAACGCGTCGCACGTCTACACTGGAGGGCGTCGCAGGCGTTGGACCAACACGCCGGCGCGATTTGTTGAAACATTTTGGTGGATTGCAGGAGCTGTCTCGTGCCAGCATCGACGAGATCGCCAAAGCCCCCGGGATCAGTAAAAAGCTCGCAGAGTTGATTTATGCAAATCTGCACAGCGAGTAGAATGCCACCTCACCTCGTAGCCAGTTGTGCCGATGAATATCCCTAATCTGATTACCGTTCTACGCGTCCTGCTTATCCCGATCTTCATTTTACTGTTTTACCTGCCTTACCAATGGAGCTACCTGGCGTCCGCTTCGGTCTTTGCGTTTGCCGCCGCCACGGACTGGCTGGACGGTTATCTGGCTCGACGTCTGGAGCAAAGCACGCCGTTCGGGGCTTTCCTCGATCCGGTGGCCGACAAACTGATGGTCGCCGTGGCGCTGGTGTTGCTGGTGCAGGAACACGGTAACCTGTGGCTTACGCTGCCGGCCGCCGTGATCATCGGTCGAGAAATTGTCGTCTCGGCGCTGCGGGAGTGGATGGCCGAGCTCGGTGCTCGTGCTCACGTCGCGGTGTCGAACCTGGGCAAATGGAAAACCGCTGCGCAAATGCTGGCGCTGGTGATCCTGCTGGCCAATCCGTCGGATTTCACGTTCTGGGTTCTGGTGGGTTACGCCTTGCTGCTGATCTCTGCGGGCCTGACGCTGTGGTCCATGGTTCAATATTTGCGGGCTGCCTGGCCGCATCTGAAGACCGACGTGGAAAAGAAATAAACTTTTTTGAATCAAAGGGTTGACGGGGCATCTGGATTCTATAGAATGCGCCTCACCAAGACGCGGGAATAGCTCAGTTGGTAGAGCACGACCTTGCCAAGGTCGGGGTCGCGAGTTCGAGTCTCGTTTCCCGCTCCAAACACAGAAAAAGCGCCACTCACTGAGTGGCGCTTTTTTTTGCGCGTGTTTTATGGAATCGGAAAACGCGATGCCGCTGTCAGGCGTTTTCTTGCGGCGCTGGTCTGCGTGATTTGACGTAAACGGTGTTATGCGCAACATCACTCAATAAGCGGCGGCCGATAAGCCCGCAACTCCAAAATCGCGGGAGCATCAGAAGTGACGGTTAACTCAACGACATGATGTGTATTGGGAAGGCTGGTTGCCAGTACATGACGCTGCTGCACCGAGCCATTTGGCAAGACAGTTGCCAGTTCGTCTCCGCAGGCGAATCGACGCTCCCATTGAAAGCTTTGTTCCTCCGCGAGACCTTTACCCGATACCGTCTTGGCATGGGAAAGATTCCAGGCATCCGGCTGTATGGTTACGTTTCCCGAGAGCGAGTTGAAAACGTCCTTGCTCGAGCCGCTTCCGTCTGCTCCTGTACGAGAGCTCTCGATTTCAAAGTCGAAGACTTCTTGCGAGATGTCGAGATGGCGTACCCGAAGCGTCCAAACATCCGCTTCGTGGTAAGTGGGACGTACATTGACTTTTTTCAGGGCCGGCCAATCCGGAACATTAGGCAAACGTGTCACGCGGCTTGTCTGCCAACAGCCGTCGAGTTCGCCAGGGGCCTTTCCGTCGATTTTGATATTTACTTTTCCGTCCAGGGGGCCCGCGGCAATTAGTTCGGCGCGATTGCCGTCAAATTCATATCGAGTCTTTTCGCCCGGCACCGGCGGAGTAAAACTCCGAACCTGGCCGGCAGTGTTCGGCCCATTATTTTGAGGAAGATCCGCAAGCTCCTCCAGCCATGAGGTAAACAGGTTAGCCATGAGGGCCCACCCCTTGGCGTTAGGATGCGGTGGATCGGCGAGAAGATCAGTTGATTGAAGATTATTTTCCTGCAAATAGGTATTCCAGCGCTGGCGGCGCGGTTCCAGCTCAAGGTCATATTTTGCCGCCATGGCAGGCTCCCAGACGCCGGACATGAACTCTTCCCAGTTTTTTTGCTTGAACCAGAAATGACCCTCACAGCCCTCGAGCGGCGCCCATCGAAGGTGAAGGCCTGGGTCACACAGGGGTTCAAGCGGAATGACGACGTGGTCGCTTTGAATGATGATGTCGGAAGCCGTTTTTGAACGAAGGATCCGTATAATTCGTTCGTAGGCACGGTGATCGCCATAAACGTGAAAAACAATCAGGTCGGGATAGGTTTCCTCCACGTCGCGGGCGACCGCCTGTTCCAACAGAACGGCGTTCCACCCGCCCAAAGCGAGGTTGCGGTATTCGAACGCCACGTTTGGATATTTGGCTCGCAGCGCCGCAATAGCCAGGTCGGTCCATTTCGGCGAACTGATTGACTGTCCATAGAAAAGAATTTTCAGGACCTGCGGCTTCTCTGCAGTTGCTGAACGAATAATTGACAATGAACGGCCGATCGCCTGACCGGGATCAGGAGGAGCGGGCTCTGCGGATACCTGCAGACAGCAACATGCAAGCATTAGGCTGAAGATGAGGACACGATTGACTTTCCGCCACATCAAAACACCACATGTTAGAAAGTTAATCGGTCACATCACCTGCGAGAGTGCTGCAAGACATCCCGTCACAGGAGTGTATCGGACAGCACTGCTAGCGCCAGGAGGCGTTGGAACGTGGGATCTCTGCCGGGCTCGGTGGAATCCGGGTACCGCCCAGCAGGGCGGCATCGAGTTCGGACAGGGGCGCGGAGCTCACGGAAATCCCCTCGGGAGAATCGGGATCAATCGCAAGAGCTTAGCCGCTGTCGATGCGTTGCGGCAGGTCACGATTGAGTGGACCGCATCGAGCACATCAGAAAGCAACGCTGAGGTCACCGTGAAGCCAATGTAGTTTTGTCTTCAGGCATAAACATCGGCAAGCGCTGCAACATCCAGTTCAGCAACTCCTGAGCCGGGGCGGCCAGAGGTCGGCCGGACTTCACCACCAGTTTCGCCTCAACCCCCAGAAACAGCGGATGGTCGATCGATACCGCCGCCAGGCTGCCCTTGGCGATTTCCCGATAGGCCGCGAATTCGCCGAGCAATGAAGCGAAGTCTCCGGAGGCCACCATGCGCTTGAGCGCAGCGAGAGAGTTGCTGACCAGTGCCGGTCGGATGTCGATCTTTTCGGCGTACTCGAGCATTTTTATCGCGTGACCGATTCCGAATGAGGTGGGCGTCAACACCAGTTGGCAGGTGAGTATCTCCTCGATGGATACCGGTCCGCCTCTCAATGCCAACGGATGATCGGGTCGGACCAGCAGCATCACCGGCTGCGATGACGTCGCGCGATAATCGATGTGCGAATGCAGAGGGGGGTTGTAGGCAAGGCCGATATGCGCACGGTTTTCGGCGACTTCATTCAGCACGTCGTCCACGGGCAGAATGTCCAGCCTGACATCAAGCTTGGGGTACTGTTTGCAAAACGGTGCGAGCACGTTGTCCACCAGTGCATCGACATACCCCTCGCTGATCACCACTCGAACATGACCCTGCTGTAGGCCTTTGATCGCCTGGAGCTGGTCTTCGAGCTTCTCCTGATGTGAGCGATAACCTCGCCAGAACTCCAGCAAGTGCGCCGCGGCCTCGGTGGGCTGGACACCACGGGCCTGACGCTCGAACAGCTTCGCCCCCAATTCCTCTTCCAGCAGCTTGATCTGGCGCGTGATCACCGAGGGCGACGTATTGATGCTGTCCGCTGCACCGCGAATCGAGCCGTGGACCAGCACCTCGTGAAAATACCGCAACCGTTGTTGGTTGATCTCGCGCATGCAGGGCTCCGTAAATGGGTGTGTGTTGCCTGTAGAGCAACGATACACGAACTTAGTTGCTCTTGCTGGGGCTGAGGTGTCGGTGCAACATTCTTTGGCAAGAACGCAGACCCACAAGAATAATCGGAGAGTCGCATGTCAACCTTTTCAGCACCGGCAGGCAGTGATGCCACTTCCGCTCTTTACCGCAAGCTCAATTGGCGGCTGCTGCCGCTCCTGTTCATTTGCTACGTCTTTGCGTATCTGGACCGGATCAACGTCGGCTTTGCCAAGCTGCAGATGCAACATGATCTCGGACTTTCCGATGCGGCCTACGGTGCGGGCGCAGGGATTTTCTTTCTGGGGTATGTGCTGTTCGAGTTGCCGAGCAACTTGATGTTGCCGAAGGTGGGCGCGCGAAAAACCTTCAGCCGCATTCTGGTGTGTTGGGGCATCACTTCGGCTTGCATGCTGTTCGTGCGTAACGTGCCGATGTTTTATGCGATGCGTTTTCTGCTGGGTGTATTCGAAGCCGGTTTCGCGCCGGGCATGATCTATTACCTGTCCTGCTGGTATGGCCCGAAGCGTATGGCGCGGGCCATTGCGATCGTGTTCATCGCCGGCCCCGTTGGCGGGATTGTGGGCGGTCCACTGTCAGCCTGGTTGATCACCACGTTTGAAGGCGTTGGCGGCATGGCCGGGTGGCAGTGGATGTTCTTGATTGAAGGCCTGCCTTGCGTGTTTCTTGGCATTCTGACCTATTTCATTCTGTCGAATCGGCCCTCGGAAGCCCGTTGGCTGAGTGGCGAAGAAAGAAAACTGCTGGAGAGTGAACTCGGTGCATCGACGGGACACGTCCATTCATTCCGGGCGGTGTTGCGCGACCCGAAAATCTACGTCCTGGCGTCAGCCTATTTCTGCATTATCTTTTCGATCTACGCGATGAGTTTCTGGCTGCCAGCCATCCTCAAGGCCCAGGGCGTCAACGACACCATGCAGCTGGGTTGGTATGCCGCGATTCCCTACGTCGCAGCGGCATGCGGCATGTACTGGATAGGGCGCCGGTCCGACCGGGTCGGTGAAAGACGCTATCACTGCGCAATCCCTGCGGGCATTGGCGCAATCCTGCTGCTCATGTACCCCTTTGCCGACGGTCACCTGATGGCGTCGCTGGTCCTGCTGACCCTGGCAACCGCCATGATGTTCATGGCCTACACCGTGCTATGGGCAATGCCGTCCGAACACATCAAGGGCGATGCGGCGGCGGGCGGTATCGCCTTGATTAACACCATCGGTCTGTCCGGAGGCTTCTGGGGACCGGCGGTGATTGGCTGGGCAAAAACGGCAACCGGCAGCGCCAATCTCGGCATCGTCATTGTGGGCTGCGTGTTCCTGTGCGCAGCATTCGTGATTCTTTCCACCAAACCGCGCACCCGTGATAGCTCGGTTTCTGAATTCAGTGCGGGTTGATCAACCGCCTTCCCCTTGATCAATCGAGTTCCGAAAGGAACCCTTTTAAAGAGAGAACCCACATGCTTTTACACCTATCGACCTGGGCCGAGATCGGGCAATTCCTTGAACGCAGCCGCACCATCGTGATACCGATCGGCTCCAACGAACAACACGGTCCGACCGGTCTTCTTGGGACCGACTGGATGTGTCCCGAAATCATTGCACGCGAAGCGCAGAATTCAGCAGACATCCTGATCGCTCCGACCTTCAACATCGGCATGGCCCAACACCATCTTGGTTTCCCCGGGACCATTTCACTTCGCCCGTCGACGTTCATCGCGGCGATTGGCGACTGGGTACGTTCGCTGGCCGCTCACGGGTTCGAGAAAATCCTTTTCCTCAATGGCCACGGCGGCAACGTTGCCTCCATTGAAGCGGCGTTCTCGGAGCTCTACGCCGAAGCCAGCTTCGCACGACGCCCTGCAGGGTTCGCGCTGAAGTTGTGCAACTGGTGGGATCTGGAAGGGGTAGGTGATCTGGCGCGAGATCAATTCCCTACGGGCCACGGCATTCATGCCACGCCTTCGGAAATTGCCGTCACCCAATGGGCTTACCCGGACGCCATCAAGTCCGCCCAGTACTCGCCGCAGATCGCGCCGTGGGGGCCTATCCGCGAAGCGCTCGATTTCCGCGCACGTCATCCGGATGGCCGCATGGGGTCGGATCCGTCCCTGGCCAGCCCGGATAAAGGCCGCGAACTGGTAATGCTGGCAGCACAGAGCCTGGTGCAGGAACTCGATGCCTTCAGCCGCGAATCGATTCCCGGTTAACCCATCGGATTCAGACTTTTCAACTTGACCAGCGCCCGGAAGTTCCGGGCGTTGGCACATCCTGTTCGAGGAAATCCCATGATTGAACGCGACGTTTATACCCGCCTGAAAGACCTCGGTATCGAGTTACCTACCACCGGCGCTCCCGCCGCTGCCTATGTGATGAGTGCGCAGAGTGGCAATGTCGTTTACCTGTCCGGCCATATTGCGAAAAAGGAAGGCAACGTCTGGGCTGGAAAACTGGGCGAAACGCTGACGACAGAGGAGGGCTATGCGGCCGCGCGTTCGACGGCCATCGACTTGCTGGCGACGCTGCAGGCTCATGTTGGTGATCTGAATCGGGTCGTGCGGATTGTCAAAGTGCTGAGCCTGGTGAATTCAACTTCCCGTTTCACCGAGCAGCACCTGGTCACTAACGGCGCCTCGGAGCTGTTTGCCGAGGTGTTCGGCGATCAGGGAAAACACGCACGCTCGGCATTCGGTGTGGCTCAGATTCCGTTGGGGGCTTGTGTCGAACTAGAGATGACCGTCGAAGTCCGTTAAAGATCGGTTAACGGTGGGTGGTGTGTGGGGGCGAGGCCATTCGCCCCCACAGTCCGTAATAGAGCTTAGAACAGCGTCCAGGTGTAACTGATGATCAACCGGTTCTCGTTGATATCCGTGCGGTAGTTGGAGCGCGCCATCGCGTTGCGCACTCGCACGCCAAGGCCTTTCAGCGGGGCGGACTGAAAGGTGTAGCTGAGGTCCAGGTCACGCTCCCAATCTTTGCCCTCATAACCCATCCCGGTCTTCACATTGTCGCCGGTGACATAGCGCGTGCTCGCTAGCAGCCCAGGCACACCGAGGGCCGCGAAGTCATAGTCATAACGCAGTTGAAAGGAGCGCTCATGGGTGGAGACGAACTCGTAGGTCGGCAGTTCGTTGCCAAGTGCACTGACATTGAGAAACACGCGAGGAAAGGGGCTGTCGCCGTACATCCCTTGGTAACCGGCATAGAACGTGTGACCACCAAGTTTGGCCGATAGCAGCGAGAAGAAGGCCTGGTTGTCGACCTTGCCCACCCGTTTGCGACCTGTTTCCTTGGCGTCGTAATAACCCAGATTGGCCCCCAGCACCCAACTTCCCACCGGCACACTGTGTTTTAAACCAAAGAAGTCCTGCTCATAGATATCCTCCAGTCGGGAGTGCCAGGCACTCACGGTGGTGCGATTACTGTTGAACGCGTAGTCGCCGCCCACGTAGTTGAAGGCATCGCTCGACACCTGACGTTGCGGCTTGTTACCCAGCAAGGCCTGCAGTTTGCTCTCGCCGGCCTCGTTGCGCAGGGTCGTAGAAGTCAGGTGCCCGGCTTGCAGTGTCAGGCCGGGGATTTCACTGCTGGTAATGCTCGCGCCTTGATAGGCAGGGGGGAGCAGGCGGATATCGCTGAAAACCAGCGAAGGAATATTGGGTTGCAGTTCACCGACCTTCAGTTCCGTTTTGGAAACGCGCATCTTGGCCGCCAACCCGAGGCGGCCATAGTTGTCAGCGGCACGGCCGTCGTCCTTCACCGGTAATAGCCCCGAGTTGACCCGGTCCGGACTGCTGTCGAGCTTGATGCCGAACTTGGCGGTGGCATCCAGGCCAAATCCCACGAGCCCGGGCGTGTAACCGGACTTGAAGTTGAGGATGAAGCCTTGCGCCCACTCCTGGGCCATCGATTTTTCCGAACCTCGGATGTCGGAGAAGTCTCTGCTGAAAAAATAGTTTCGGGTTGTCAGCGTTGCAGTGGACTGCTCAACAAACCCGCTGTCGGCGGCGTGGGCGAGGTTGGCGCCAGCTCCTGTGAAGAACAGCACACACAGTTTGCCTCGATCTTTTGTCATATTTTGACTCTTGTTTTTATTAGACATGACTCCGCCGTAGACGCTCTTTCGAGGGCCTTGCGAGTAGGACGGGGGAGGTAGGGACAGCCGTCAGCTGTGCGGCTTTTGATGTTGCTGCGGTGTCGAGAGCGATGCTCGCTCCATTGGCCAATGGCAGCAAGAGCAACTTTATTCAGACATCGTTGCTCTGGAGGCAACGATGGTGCGAAGGCATGAAAAGGCTGCTTTCAGAAAAGGCGGAACAAAAGATGGACCCGCCAGAACGGCGGGTCCGACAGTGGATCAGAGTTTCGGCAATTGCCCGATGCGCCCCATCATTTCGGTCACGATCTGCAGGTCCAGCAGGAACTGGTCGACGGTCTTGAACTCGTTGTCGGTGTGGCCGGTGTATTTGACCTCGGGCCGGGCCAGGCCGAACTGCACGCCATTGGGCAATTCATGAACCGAGGTGGCGCCGGCGGAGGTGCCGTACTCGTGTTTCATGCCAAGGTTTTCGCTGGCCACGGCCAGTAGGGCCTTGACCCATTCACCCTCAGGGTTGCGGTACATCGGCTCGGCAATCGAATAATCGAAAGTCGCTGCAACGCGGGACTTCTTGCTCCAGGCGCCAATTTTGTCGGCGATTTCGGCCTTGAGCGCTTCCGGGGACTTGCCCTTTGGCACGCGCAGGTTGACCGCAAGCTTGAAGGCTTTTTCATCCATCCCGACAAACGTCAGGGACGTGGTCAGCGGGCCCATGAAGGCATCGGAGAAACCGACTCCCAGTTTGCCTCCGAGGTAATCCAGGCCCCAGTTGTCAGCGGCGTAGCGGGCGGCGTCGGTGATGTGGTTGTGCTTGAGCGCGACCTTGCCGTCGAGGCCATTGATAAAGACCAGCATCCTGGAAACCGGGTTGACGCCTGACTCCGGCTCGGAGGAGTGGGCGGAAACGCCGGTGACCGTCAGCTTGACGTCCTTGCCGTCAACTTTGGCGTTCACGCTGAAATTGCCGCCATTGCGCTTGGCAAACTCAGCACCGGCCTTCTGCAGGCTTTTGGCCAATTCGGCAGGCTTGTCACTCAGCAGCGTGACGACCGAAGCCGACGGGATCTGGTTAGTGGCCAGGCCGCCAGTCATCGAGACGATTTCAGCGCCTTTGCCGTCCGCCTTGCGCTTGGGGAAATTGGCCATGACGGTGCCGTAGCCTTTTTCGGCAATCACCACCGGGTAGCCGCCATCGAGCGCCAGGTTGTAGTTGGGTGTCGGGTTGTGTTCGAAGTAGTACGGGATGGCGTCGCCGGAGGTTTCCTCGGTGGTGTCGACCAACAGCTTGAAATTCCTCGCCAGCGGCAGCTTCTCTTCCTTGATCACTTTCATGGCGTAGAGCGCTACCACGATGCCGTTCTTGTCATCCTCGGTGCCCCGGCCATACATGCGGTCGCCGATCAGCGTGACCTTGAACGGATCGAGTTTGGTCCCGTCTTCCAGAACCCAGTTCTCCGGTGTCACGGGCACCACGTCGGCGTGGGCGTGAATGCCGACCACTTCATCGCCGGTGCCCTCGAGGGAGATCTCATAGACGCGGTTGTCGATGTTGCGGAAGTTAAGGTTGAAGGCCTGGGCAAGGCTCTTGATCTTGTCGGCGATCTTGATGAATTCAGGGTTGTCGTGCTGGGCAACGCCGTCGACGTTGAAGGTCGGGATGGCCACCAGCTCACGCAGCGTCTCGGTGGCGGCGCTGCCGTACTTCACCCGCGCATAGAGCCCCAGCAGGCGATGAATTTCGTTCTGCTGGTCGGCAGAAAGGGACTTGTTGTCCAGGAAGGCGCTGATTGCTGCGCCGAGGCCATCGGTTTTGGCCAGGTCGGTCTTGGCCAGGCCTGTCAGGAACTGCCTGAAATCGGTGGCCGATGCGTCACTGAACGTCTTGAGGATGGTCGCGCTCTGTTCCGGGGTGATGTTGGCGTGCGCGGCCGTGGTGAACGACGAAAGGCTGGCCAACATCAGGGTTGTTGCGGCCAGGTGCTTGAGTGAGAAGTCCATTGCTATGGGCATTCCTTTGCAGGGAGTGAGTTAGAAGTGTCTGATTAATGAAACAAAACGTTTCCAACCTACCACCACGGCGGCGCAACAGGGGAGCCCTGAAGCGGGATCTGTCGCACAGCCATGCAAAAGCGGCGCAGATATGAAAAAGAAACTCGGGACCGTTTTCGTGATGAGTTTTACAAGATGTGTGCAAATTAAAAATTGGTTTGAGATGTTATAGGGTAACAATATAAGGTGCGCGGCAATCTGTTCTGCGGGACATGTTTATCCAACCCTTGTTGCGAAACCTCCATGACCATTGCGCCTCCTCGTTCTACCGGCACGGCCGTCGACCGGCTCCTTTCCATCGATGCATTGAGAGGCATGGTGATTCTGTTCATGCTGCTCGACCACGTCCGCGAAACCTTTTTCCTGCATCGACAGGTGTCCGATCCCATGGACATTGCCACGACCGAACCCGCGCTGTTTTTCAGCCGCACACTCGCCCATCTGTGTGCGCCGGTCTTCGTGCTGCTCACCGGTCTGTCGGCCTGGCTCTACGGTGAGAAATACGCCGGCAAGGCTGACGTTTGCAGTTTTCTGTTCAAGCGCGGTCTGTTTCTGGTGGTGCTTGAGTTCACTCTGGTGAACTTTGCCTGGACGTTCCAGTTTCCGCCGACGGTGATCTACCTGCAGGTGATTTGGGCCATTGGCCTGAGCATGATTGCGCTGTCGTTATTGGTCTGGCTACCGCGTCCGGTGTTGCTGTTCCTGAGCCTGGCGATCATCGCCGGCCACAACCTGCTGGACGCTCTGCACTTTCCTGTCGAGTCGGCAATGCACGTGCCTTGGGCGATTCTCCATGATCGCGGCTGGATCGAACTGGCCGAAGGGTTTCGGTTGCGCACGTCCTATCCGGTGCTGCCGTGGATTGGCGTGATCGGCCTGGGATATGCCATGGGACCGTGGTTCGGGCGCACGGCGGACGCCAGGGTGCGTCAACGCCTGCTGCTGGTCGGTGGTGTCACCGGGCTGGCGGGATTCGTTGCGTTGCGGCTATTCAACGGTTATGGCGAAAAGGCCTGGAGCGTGGGCGAAACGTCCCTGCAAACGCTGATGAGTTTTTTCAACATCACCAAATACCCACCGTCGCTGCTGTTTGTTGCACTGACTGTCAGCGCTGGGTGCTTGCTGCTTCTGTGGTTTGAGCGTGTGCAGAAGCGCCAGTGGCTGCGTCCGTTGACGGTGTTCGGGTCGGCACCGATGTTCTTCTATCTGTTGCACCTGTACGCGCTGAAGGTTTTGTATGTCATCGCTGTCGCGCTGTTCGGCTTGAACCAGGGGGCGTGGTTTGGTTTCACGTCGATAGGTGCGGTCTGGCTGGTGGCAATCTTGCTGGCGATTGCGTTTTATCGCCCGGTCAGTTGGTTCTCGTTGTTGAAGGCTCGACGTCGAGACATCGCCTGGCTCAAGTATCTCTGATGACGGCATTTGTGCACTTTTATAAAGCCGTGCTGCATCTCGCTGCACTATGCGAAGGCAAGAGCGGCCTGTTTTCCCGGTGAATTCAATACCAAAACGTCAGAGAGACCGCCCCCAAGCGCGACTTTTGCGATCTGGCACAAACACTGCAACACACCGAACAGGCCCACCCTGAAAGCAGTCGAGTGGGCAGCCCCCTCGGTCAACGACGATCGATTCGTGGGCAACATCGGTGGATCAGGCATAGACGTCTGGTGCTAACACCGCAAAAGAACAGGCAAAGACGCCTGGAACCGCAAGGTTTCAGGCGTTTTTTTTTGCTTTTTGAACCGTTTTAGCCGGGTGCTTCTTATGAATTCCAATGTTGCCGCGTTGAACAAAGTGCAAACGCTGATCGTGATCGGCAATGGCATGGTCGGACATCATTGCGTCGAGCAGTTGATCGAGCGGGGCGCTCTTGACCAGTATCGGCTGCACGTCTTCAGCGAGGAGCCGATGCGTGCCTACGACCGTGTGCATCTGTCCGAGTACTTCTCGGGGCGCGACGCCGAATCGTTGGCGCTGTCCGATGCATCGCTTTACCAGACGCCGGGCGTCACCCTGCATTTGGGTGTGCCGGTGATGGAAGTCGACCGCGCTCGGCGCCAGGTGATTACCGCGCAAGGCTGCATCCCTTACGACAAATTGGTGTTGGCGACCGGTTCCTATCCGTTTGTGCCGCCCGTCGAAGGTGCCGAAGGCGATTCGCGTCTGGTGTATCGAACCCTTGAAGACCTCGACGCCATCCGTGCCGCCGCTGCCAACGCCCGCCGCGGTGTGGTGGTCGGCGGTGGCCTGCTGGGCCTTGAAGCCGCCAATGCGCTGAAAAGCCTAGGTCTGGAAGCGCATGTCGTGGAGTTCGCCCCGCGCCTGATGCCGGTGCAGCTGGACGAAATGGGGGGGCTTGCGCTCAAGTCGCAGATCGAAAGACTGGGTGTCGGTGTGCATCTGTCGCGCGCCACTCAATCAATCAGTGCGGGCGAGGAGTATCGCTACCGCATGAATTTCGCCAACGGCGAGTTTCTTGAAACCGACCTGATCGTGTTCTCGGCCGGCATCCGCGCACAAGATGCGCTGGCCCGCCACTGTGCCTTGGAAATCGGCCCGCGCGGCGGCGTGGTGATCAACGACGAATGCCTGACCAGCGACCCGGACATCTACGCCATTGGCGAGTGCGCCTCGTGGAATGGCGGCCTGTTCGGCCTGGTCGCGCCGGGCTACCAGATGGCGCGCGGTGTGGCGGCAAGACTGTGCAACGACGTGGCCGATCCGTTTCTGGGCGCCGACATGTCGACCAAACTCAAGCTGCTGGGCGTCGACGTCGGCTCCATCGGCGACGCGCATGGCCACACGCCGGGTGCGCGCAGTTATCAGTTCATCGACGAAACCACGGCCAGCTATCGGCGGCTGGTGGTGGATGCCTCCGGCAAGCACGTCATCGGCGCGGTGCTGGTCGGCGACAACAGCTATTACGACACGCTGCTGCAGTACATGCAGAACGCCATAGCCCTGCCGTCGGAACCGGCCAGCCTGATTCTGCCGTCCTCCGAAGGCGCACCGACCCTGGGCCCGGGTGCATTGCCCGAGTCGGCCACGGTCTGCTCGTGCCACAACGTCACCAAGGGTTCCATCTGCTCGGCCATCGACAGTGGCTGCACCGACCTCGGTCTGCTCAAGGCGCAGACCAAGGCCTGCACCGGCTGCGGCGGTTGCGCGGGTTTGCTCAAGCAAGTCTTCGAGCATGAACTGATTGCCCGGGGCGTGAGTGTCGACAAAAGCCTCTGCGAACACTTCGCCTACACCCGTCAGGAGCTCTATGCGCTGGTGCGGGTAGAAGGGGTGATCACCTTTGAAGAACTGCTGGCCAAACATGGCCGTGGCCACACCGGTTGCGATGTCTGCAAACCGGCGGTGGGTTCGATCCTGGCCTCGTGCTGGAACCAGCCGATCATGGACGCTTCGCTGGTGCCGTTGCAGGACACCAACGACACCTTCATGGCCAACATGCAGAAAAACGGCACTTATTCGGTGGTGCCGCGCATTCCCGGCGGCGAAATCACCGCCGACAAACTGATCGCGATCGGTGTGGTGGCGAAGAAATACGACCTCTACACCAAAATCACCGGCGGCCAGCGAATCGATCTGTTCGGCGCACAGCTGCATGAATTGCCGGACATCTGGGCCGAGTTGATTGAAGCCGGTTTTGAAACCGGGCATGCCTACGGCAAATCGACCCGGACGGTGAAGTCTTGCGTCGGCAGCACCTGGTGCCGTTACGGCGTGCAGGACAGCGTACAAATGGCCCTGACCATCGAGGATCGCTACAAGGGGTTGCGCTCACCGCACAAACTCAAGTTCGCGGTGTCCGGATGCACCCGCGAATGCGCGGAAGCCCAAAGCAAAGACGTCGGCGTGATCGCCACCGAGAAAGGCTGGAACCTTTACATCGCCGGTAATGGCGGCATGCGCCCGCGCCACGCCGAACTGTTCGCCACCGACCTCGACGACGCCACCCTGATCCGCTACATCGACCGCTTCCTGATGTTCTACATCCGCACCGCCGACAAACTGCAGCGCACTTCGGTGTGGCGAGAAAGCCTGGAGGGCGGCCTGGATTACCTCAAGGACGTCATCATCCACGACAGCCTCGGGCTCGGTGCCGAGCTCGAATCGCAGATGCAGTTGGTGGTCGACCGCTATGAATGCGAATGGGCCAACGCGCTCAAGGATCCGGAAAAACTCAAGCGCTTCCGCACCTTCGTCAACGATAAACGCCCGGACCCGGACATCCACTTTGTCCAGGAACGTGGTCAGCGGCGCCCGATCATGGCAGCCGAACTCAACCTTATCCCTGTCACCGAGGAGATTGCCTGATGAGCCAGTTCAATACCCAACGCATCAATGCCCTGGCCAACACTGAGGTGTGGCAATCGGTGTGCGCGCAACAGGATCTGGTCAGCAACTCCGGCGTTGTCGTCTGGCTCGATGGCGCCCAAGTGGCGCTGTTCTACCTGCCGGGCGCGGAGGGGCGGAGCCTCTATGCCATCGACAACCATGATCCGCAATCCGGGGCGAACGTCATTGGTCGTGGATTGGTGGGCAGCATCAAGGGTGATCTCGTTGTCGCTTCACCGATCTACAAACAGCATTTCCGGCTGGAGGACGGCAGTTGCCTGGAGTATCCGCAACAGCGTCTGCGGGTCTGGCCGGTACGGCTGAACGGCGGCGTAGTGGAAGTCGGCGTGGCTTGAGTTCAAGCATCGGCAATGAGCAACGATAGCGGGGGCATCCATGAAAACAGCCGCACAGCTGTTGAAACTGAAAGTCGTGCAAAACCAGCACGTGCATAGCATTGCGCCGGACCAGATGGTGCTTGAAGCGCTGAAAATGATGGCCGAGAAGAATGTGGGCGCGCTGCCGGTCATCGAAGCGGGGCAGGTGGTCGGCGTCATCAGCGAGCGCGACTATGCGCGCAAGGTCGTTCTGCAGGGACGCTCCTCGGTCGGCACACCCGTGCGCGACATCATGAGCGCACCGGTGGTGACAGCCGACAGCCAGCAGAGCATTGAACGTTGTATGGCGGTCATGACCGACAGCCACCTGCGCCATTTGCCGGTCGTCGATAGCGGCGAGTTGATCGGTTTGTTGTCGATTGGCGATCTGGTCAAAGAAGCGATTGTCGAGCAGGCCGATTTGATTCGGCAATTGGAGTACTACATTCGTGGGCACTAAGCGGGCCGGCGGTCCGTTGTGGCGCGCGTAAGAGATCGTTGGGCCTTTGTCGAAAACGTGCAAAGCGCCCGACAAATTTTTTTTGAAATCAAGGGGTTGCCAGCCTTCGGAAATCAGTACATAATTCACGCCATCGAAAGCACTGACGGCTGAAAAAGCTCAATGTTTTCAAGGGGTTAGATCTAGTATCTGATTCCAAGTTTGTACGCGTCGGATGTTGTGCTACATGACATCAGATGTTTGAGGCCGAGTAGCAAAATGGTTATGCAGTGGATTGCAAATCCACCTACGCCGGTTCGATTCCGACCTCGGCCTCCACTTTAAACAAGCTCCGTAGATCAATGATTTACGGAGCTTTTTTATTTGCAGTGTCTTGCAAGATTTAGTCTTGAAATGGGCATTTGCTAACTTGCTTCACCGGGACGGGATGTATATATTTCGTCCTCTGCTGCACAGGCGTCAGAACTGACAGATCTTCATTTGCCAGGCTTCAGACGGCTTACCGCGCTACCGCCCGAATGGCGAAACTGGTAGACGCATGGGACTTAAAATCCCCCGCTCGTAAGGGCGTGCCGGTTCGATTCCGGCTTCGGGCACCATGAATATCAAGGGCTTGCATGAGGTTTCTCATGCAAGCCCTTAGTTTTTTTCCGCAATCAAAAAATTATTTCCGCAATTCGCGACCGTCAGTCACGTCGTCGGGGTTCGGATGTACTGCTCTGTCATCCAGACGATTGTATGACCTGACTGGTGCCGAGCTTCGCGGATGCTCCCTGTTGACTCCTCTTTGTCCGAAGCCGCTTTTGCTCTTGAGTCGCGCGTCTGAACTTCTGCTTTCGCAATGCCCGCTGCCTCCCAGCCGAACGCGCACATATCCTCGATATCGGGAATCTATATAGCGGGCTAGTCATCCTCTCTCAGCGCTTTGACCTTCCCTGACTTTTCTGCAGCCACCAGCGCCGCATGGTCTTTCTCATTTTGATCCGCATAGCTCAATGCAAATTTGCCGATGGCCTGATCGAAGGTGTCCGATTGTCCCAAATAGCCACTGATGAGTGCAGCGTCTCCGGACTTGGCGTGGGCGCGGGCCAGTGTGAGTCCGCACAACTCGGCGTACATCTTCATTTGCGCCGCCGATGCGCCTTCAATCGGTGCTGACATTTTCATGTCCCGCAACTGGCGTACAAAGAAATGGCGACCTTTTTTGCCTTGCGTCCAGCCCAAGAAAATGTCGCTGGACGACTGCATCAACCGTTGTCCGGTGACCACGCGTTGACCCTGATTTTCATAGATGCTTTTGCCGGCATAAGGCGCCAGCACGGAAGGGCCGGCTTCCTTGAACTGCAGGAGCAATGGGTGATTTTCCGCAGAGAAAAACAGACCGACGAAACAATACGTACCGACGCTGCCGATGCCCACGGCTTTCACGGCGAAGTCTTCCAGGCGATAGCGATCAAAGAGCACGCGCCGCTCATCAGGTAGCGTCTCTCGGTAAGCCTGCAATGCCAGCTGAACTCGGTGCTCGAAGTCCTTTTCGTAAATGTGGAAAAGTACCGGCGGTTGATCGATCAGGCGCCGTCGCCCCGCGACCTCGCTGCTGATCGTGGGATAAAGGTAGTCACCGATACGAATCCTTGCCTTCGCGATGACTTGCTCACGGTTTTTTTTGACCTTGGCATTGGGGGCCATGTCGACAATTGTTTGAGCATCAAGACGGTCATACCAGACGTCCAGAGGACTTTGTTTCGATAGTTGGCGCAATCGCTCACGATAAGCACGAACACATTCGACGGTGATTGCCAGGGCCTGTTTATCGCTGAGTCCGTTGTCGCGCGCGGCCACGGTAAAGCTGACCGCCAGACGTTTAACGTCCCATTCCCACGGAGCCGGAAGCGTTTCGTCGAAATCATTGATGTCAAAAATCAGATTGCGCTCGGGAGTCGCAAACAGTCCGAAATTCAACAGATGGCAGTCCCCGCAAGCCTGTACCTGAATGCCGGTGTTCGGGGTAGTCGCCAAGTCGTGGGCCATCAACCCTGCAGAGCCGCGCAAAAAGGTGAAAGGGCTGCGTAACATGCGACCGTAGCGCACCGGGATCAGATTGGGCAGTCGATACCGGTTCGACTCTTCAAGGAGGTCGATCGGGTCTCGGTGTTTACGCGGTGGTTTCCATACAGCGTGAGACGAATGTGGCACGCTTTCGCGTAATTGCTCACCTTCAGTCAAACGTTCTTTGCGGGAACGAAAGATGGGTTCGTCCACGATGACTTTCGCCGTTTTTGACGAACCTTCGGCACGCGGTTTTTTGTTGGGCGACATCTTCACTCCTTTGCTCGACAGAGCTGAATCGCCATTGCGAACAAGCCTTGCAAGAGCATCAATGTCCGTCGACAAAGACTACTCACGGTATATCCGGTTTTTTACCTAAGGTATCGCATAGACCTTGAACAGCTTTTTGGCCGTGGCGCTGGCGCCACCCAGGTATTTGTCGAATGCCTGCTCGATCTCCCCGGAGCGGTACATTTCACTCAGCGTGGTGTCGACCAGCAAACGGAAGTTTTCGTCGTCTCGATCCACCGCCATTGCAGTCGGTGCGTACTCAAAAATTCGGTCCAGCAGAACCAGATTTCCTGCGGAGTAATCGGTACTGATGAGGTTCTGGAGCATCATGCGTTCCGCGAAGAAAGCATCGGCTTTGCCTTCGGAGACCAGCTTGAGGCCTGCCGCGGTGTTTTCCACGGTGACCAGAGTGGCCACCACTCCGAGTAATCGCATCTGCTGACGGATCCATGCCTCGGTGATTCCGCCAGCGGTGGCGGCATAGGTTTGGTTCGACAGCCCGCTGTTGACCGTCGCTCGCCAGGTTGGCCCGGTACGCGCCACCTTGCCATTAAGCACATTGAGCAACGCCTCTGATGCATCCTTGCGCACCACGGCCGAGAGGCCGGCCGTGTAGATCGGCACCGAGTAGCTCACAGCCTTGCGCCGCTCCAGTGTGGGAGAGGTCGGTGTACAAAGAATGTCGATCTTCCCCAATCTCACGGCGCTCATCTCGTCGGTGGCTGTGACGGGCAGGTAACGTATTTGCAACCCGGGCAAACCCAACTCGGTCTTGACCTTGTCGGCGATTTTCAGACAGAGGTCGATGGCATAACCGCTGGCTTTATCGGCTGCCTGGACGCTAAAAGGTGCGAAGTCCGGCAGGTAGCCGAGGGTAAAGGTATTGCTCGACCGCACACGTTCAAGCGTATTGGCATCAGCCAGTACGGGTACCAGCGTGAGCAGGCAAACGAGCAGCAGGTTGTTGGCTTTGGTCAGTTTCACGTTCATATCCTGGTTCCCCGAATTCAGAGGTTAGTGCAGTCCTGAAAACAATGGTCAAGGGTTGTCGGCCCGGGTCTGAGCGGTTGGAGATGGGTCGACAAAACGTTTGGCGAGGAAACCGTAGAGCAGGTAGCCGACCACCAGGACGAGGGTGCCGCCGAACACGGCGTCTTTGCCGCAGGCATACAGGGCGTACAAGGAATAGGAGACGGCAACCAGTAACAATATGGTGTTGCGGGTGTATACGCCGGCACTGACTTTCGCTTTGTACATCATGACCAGCAGGCCGGTGGCCGCCGTCACATAGGGAATCAGGTTGGTCACTGCTGCCAGGCTGACGAGTTTTCCGAATTGGGCACTGGCGTTGGGCGAAATGGTCGATAGCGCCAACAAGGTCTGCAACACACCACAGACCAGCATTCCGACTATAGGGGCATCCCTTGAGCTGACCTTGGCGAACAGTTTCAGGAACATGCCCTGGTCAGCCGTCATCTTGGCGGTTTGCGCCAGGGTGAACTGCCAGCCCAGCAGCGAACCGACACAGGCCATCACCGCCAGCGCCATGATGATGTTGCCGACCATGGGATTGAACATGTGTGCATAGACGAGCGCGAAAGGGGCCGATGAGTTGGCCAGTTCGGCATTGGGAATGATCCCCTGAATAACCGTGGTCGACAGCACATAAACCACCGCCGCACCCAGCGTGCCAAACAGGCAGGCCAGCGGTACGGTGCGCTTGGGATCTTCCACGGCATCGGAGGCCTGGGCCGCCGACTCCATGCCGAGGAAGGCCCACAGGGTCAGGGGAATCGCCTTGCCGATGGCTTCGGAGATTGGCAGGTTGTTCGGGTTCCAGGCGGCAGCCAGCACATCGGGCTTGAACCAGAACCAGCCGATGATGCTCAAGCCGGCCACCGGGATGATCACACCCCAGACCGTGATCGCACCGATCTTGCCGGTGATGCCGGGGCCGCCAAAGTTGGCCACGGTGGTCAGCCAGAGCAAGCCGACCGTTCCGATGAACAGCGGAATGGCGCCACTGCCCAGCCAGGGCACGAACGATGTCATGTACCCCACTGCGGAGATGGCGACCGCTACGTTGGCAATGGCCAGCGAAAGGAAGTACAGATACGAGCACAGGAAGAACCCTGATTTGGCGTGCGCCTCTTCGGTGTAGGCGGACAGCCCGCCTGAGCGCGGACAGTAGATGCCACACTGGGAAAAGCAGTAAGCGATGGCCATGGAACCGACGGCAGTGACGATCCATGACAACAATGAAACGGCCCCGAGTTGGGCCATGCTCGTCGGCAACATGATGATGCCTGAGCCCATCATGTTCACCGTCACCAGTGTGGTGAGCCCCATTAGGCTCATTTTCTTGCTTGAGTCGGCCATCGGAAACTCCTTGATCTGCTCAACGCATTGACCCTGAATCCGGCGCTTGACTACTTGTCGTCGGCTAAGGGGCTAAACCCTGGTTTTTGACCACATAGACCTTGTAGGTTGGCCGACCCTGGCTATCACGCTCGATTTCCACGCCATGATTGTCATGCTCGAAACCCGGGAAGTGGCCATCGAACAGTTCCATCGCCAACAGGTAGTCGACGATGGCCTTTTTATCGGCGCCGGCTTTTTCTCCGGGCATCATCAATGGAATGCCCGGCGGATAAGGAACGATCTGCACGGCCACGGTGCGGTCGATCATGTCTCGCACGGCGATTTGCTCTATGTCGCCTTTCACCAGCCTGGCGTAGGTGGCCCGAGGCGAAGCGACCGGGTCCGGCAGCAAGGTGTAGGCCGCATCCATGTTGCGCAGCATCTGCGAGCTGATCATGTCCTGGTGCATGGCTTCGGCGAGGTCCTTGAGCCCCATGCCGCTATAGCGCTCGGCATGGTTGTCGACCAGATCGGGCAGGACTTGCTCCAGCGGTGAATTGCACTCGTAATGTTTCTTGAATTCCATCAGGCCGGCGATCAGAGAGCCCCATTTGCCTTTGGTCACGCCGAGGCTGAACAGCACGAGAATGGAATACGGCTCAGTCTTCTCAACCACGATGCCGCGACTGGAGAGGAAGGACGACACCAGCGGCGCGGGGATGCCACTGTCCTCCATTTGACCGTCGAGCCTCTGGCCAGGCGTCAGCACCGTGACCTTGATCGGGTCCAGCATGCAGTAGTCGGCGCCCAGGTCACCGAAGCCATGCCAGCTGGCCGCCGGTTTGAGCACCCAGGCATCGCCATGGCGTAAAACTTCAGGGTCGAGTTCGGCAAAAGGTACCCCGTTGACTTCATCGGGTTGCCAGACCCCAAACCACCAATCCTTGCCATCGCGCGCACGAATTTCATTGCTCAGGCGAGCCATGGCCTGGCGAAAGGCAATGGCCTCGTCGATGGACTCATCAGTAAGGTAGCCCCCCGCGTCATCCATCATTTTCGACGAAACATCGATCGAGGCGATGATGCTGTACTGCGGTGACGTGGAGGTGTGCATCATGAAGGCTTCGTTGAACAGAGCCGGCTTGACCTCAACCTTGCCCGAGCGGACATGGATCATCGAGGCTTGTGAAAGCGCAGCCAGTAACTTGTGGGTGGAGTGGGTAACGGTGACGGTGGCGTCGTCGGGATGGCGTTCGCCACGGTGCATGCCATAGCGGCCTTCGTAGAGCGGGTTGAAGCGGGCATAGGCATACCAGGCTTCGTCATAGTGGATGCGGTCGACGCTCTGGCTCAGCTCGCGGGTGGTGGTCTGCACGTTGTAGCAAAGGCCATCGTAGGTCGAGTTCGTCAGCACCGCGAGTACCGGGCGGGCCTGCTTATTGGTCGCCAACGGGCTGTCAGCGAGTTTCCCGGCAACGGCAGCCGGCGTCAGTTCCGAAAGGGGCACCGGCCCGATCAGGCCCCGCGCGTTGCGCCTTGGGCGTAAGTACAACGGCACCGCGCCCGACATATTCAACGCATAGTTCAACGACTTGTGGCAGTTGCGATCGACCAACACGGCATCGCCGTCGGTCACCGCTGAATGCAGGACGATCTGATTGCTCGCCGAACTGCCGCCGACCGAAAAAAAGGTGAAGTCGGCACCGAACACCCGAGCCGCGAATTTTTCCGCGTCATTCACCGGGCCCGAGTGGTCATTCAACGAACCCAATTCGCCGACGGAAACACTGAGGTCGGAGCGCAGCATCTGCTCGCCATAGAAATCGAGGAACGTGCGCCCGACAGCGGTCTTCATAAATGCCGTGCCGCCGGTATGGCCAGGGGTGTGCCAGGAATACTCGTATGTGTCGGCAAAGTTGACCAGTGCACCGAAGAACGGCGGCAGGATGGTATCCAGATAGCGGCGGGCGGCTGCTTCTATGCGCCCGGCAATGAATTCGGCGCTGTCTTCGGGCTGCCAGATAAACCCGTCAATGCGCTCGACGAATGCCAATGGGACTCGGCTCTGATGAGCATGGCTCATGCCGAGCATGATCGGTAGCTGGGCCGTTCGCCGGCGCATCAGCCGGATAAGTTGCAGGGCCTGATCAGGCGCTTCCTCACACAGGCCCCATCCAATGAGCGCGCAGCAGTAGGTCGAGTTGGCTTTGATGGCGATTTCGGCATCATCAAGGGACCGCACCCATTTAACTTCCACGTCATGCTCATGCAGCGCGCTGGCGATGGACTGGACACTGCGCACCAGGATGTTGTCGTCGCTTTCCGGGGCATTGGCCACGATCAACACGGGATAGCGCTGCGCCAGATCGGGGGGTAACTGCGTTTGTGAGCGACTCATGGGAGTTTCCTTTAGCGCGTGGCGGGAGATACCTCAGTTTTTGAGGCGTCATTGACCTTCAACAAAGCGCCTCGCAGTTGCTGCGCAGGCCAGCAACTCGTCAATGGAAAACACGGCACCAGCAACCTCTGGAAGTGCTAAAGCAATCACGAACCGAGTTGCTCACGGCAATCTTTAAGTCGTTCACAACATCACCTCCCGGGTGACGCACAGGCACCTGATTTTTAGGGCGGTAAACAGGCCGGTCACTTAAAAAAACGGAATTCAAATAACTGGCAATGTTGGGTATAGACCCTCTGGATCAGTCGGTATTTTTTTTCTCCGGTGCCCTGATAACCCTTGTGTATCAAGCGTGAGAAAGAGTCTTTACCGAGTCAGATACCGCCTGCTGATCGAGCGGCTGACTATTGGAAGCCGTTGTTGGCGACAGAGAATTATTCCCAATCGCTCCCAGGGAATGAGGTGCGTTAATTCTCGAACTCAGTCGCTCAACAAATGATTCAGCTTCAGCAAGGCTATGGAAATTAGCCGCCCACTGATTCATGCGAACCCACCAGAGATTCTGTACAGGATCTTTTTCGATATAAATGTTCATTTACGGCGCTCGGCGATACAGGGTTTCAATCATCCTGACCTGTGCAGAGTCATCCTTTGTACTCTAAGCAAGATGACCGTAGTCATTCATGCTGTTGATCTTGCTGACTGTTAACCTGTACTCGAATAGCCGGCAAACTGTTGATAAAGATCAATCCTTGCAACCTGTTTCCCAATCGCCCAATGCCGCGTGTCGGATTCCTGCGCTTATATCGCGTCAATTGCAGAGTGGCGCGCGGCAATCTGATCAGGGTTTTTTTTCGCTGACGGTTGCCGTCAACTTGTCCGCTTCGGTCACCCAACCGCCACCTGTTGCCTTGTATACATCGACCATGGCGGTGAACACCGAAGCCCGGGTGCGGGTGTAATTCAACTCGGCATCGAACAAGCTGCGTTCGGCATCCAGAACTTCAATGTAGCTGGTGTACCCATTGTCATAGCGCAGTCGCGCAAACCTGGTGTAAGTACGCAACGCCTCGACCTGACTGGCCTGGGAAGCCATTTGCTCCCGGGATTTGCTCGCCGCGACCAACGCGTTTTCAACATCCCGGAAGGCAGATTGGATCGACTGTTGGTAGACCAGCAAGGTTTGTTGTTGAAAGGCCTCGGTCTGTTTGACCTGACCGGCGATGCCGCCAGCGGTGAAAATGGGCATGCTCGCGGCGACGCCATAGGACCAGGTGGCGGCCGGCCCGGTGAACAAATTCGAGAGTTGATTACTGACTGAGCCCAACAGCCCGGTGAGGGATATCGTCGGGAAGTACAACGCCTTGGCGGCACCGATTTGGGCATTGGCGGAGATCAGGTTCAGTTCGGCCTGACGTAGATCGGGGCGCCGCTCCAGCAGGTCCGAAGGCAACCCGGCGGGGACCGATGGCAGCGTCAGTTGCGTCAGATCGCGGCCTCTGATGATCGGTCCTGGATTGCGCCCAAGCAGCACCGCCAAATTGTTTTCCTGTTGCGCCACCTGGGACTCGAATTGCGATACAGAAGCTTGGGTGCGCTGGAACTCGGAGAGGTTTTGCGCCAGTTCCATTTCGGAAATGGTGCCGGCGCCAAAGCGCAGCTTGAAAATGTCGTAGGAGTCGCCACGGGCCTTGGCGGTGGTGCGGGCGATTTCCAGTTGCCGGTCAAGATCGCGTAGCGCGATGTAGCTGGATGCCACCGACGATACCAGGCTCAGAATGACCGTGCGCCGGCCTTCCTCTGAGGCCAGCAAGTCAGCACGCGCCGACTCATTGAGCCGCCGTAAACGACCCCAGACGTCCAATTCCCAGCTCACATTGAGGATGGCCTGGTAGTTTTTGTAAATCGGATCGACACTGGATTCCAATGGTACCGGACCGTTGTCGCGCGGCGCTCTGGAGCGACTGCCTTGCGCCCCGGCGCCGATTTGCGGATACATCTGCGAGCGCACCACGCCGTAACGCCCCTGGAACTCCTCGACCCGGGCGGCGGCAATCTGGATGTCCTTATTCTCGGCCAGCGCGCTGCGGATCAAGTCGTTCAACACCGGATCCTTGAACTGTTCCCACCACAGGCTGTTGGACAGATTGTTGGCCTCCTTGTCCGCATACCGATAGGCCGCCGGGGCGTCGGTGCCAGGGCGCTGGTAATCCGGGCCGAGCATACAGCCCGTCAGGGCCAGACAGATCAACAATGGGAGATGGCGTGTGTGCATCTCAATCCCCCTCATATTTGTGCAGGGGGGCGCCGCCGGGAATCTCACCGGGCGACGATAGCGCAGGCGGCGGGGATGTCTGTTTGACCGCACCTTTCTTCTCAGTCATGCGTTCAACGAGGTAGTAGAACAGGGGGATAAAGAAGATGGCGATGACGGTCGCCGCCAGCATCCCGCCGATCACACCGGTACCGATGGAGTGTCGGCTGTTCTCGGATGCCCCGACGGCAATGGCCAGCGGAACGCAACCCAAAATGAACGCCAGGGACGTCATCACGATTGGCCGCAAACGCTCCCGGGCGGCCGTCATTGCCGCATCATAGGCAGACATGCCGTTTTCCCGGTTCAGTACCGCAAACTCGAAAATGAGGATGGCGTTCTTGGCGGCCAGGGCTACCAGCATGGTCAAGCCGATCTGGAAGTAGACGTCATTGCTTAACCCGCGGATCAGAACGGCAAGCAGTGCACCGAACAATGCAAAGGGCACCGCCAGCAACACACCGACGGGCAGGGACCATTTCTCGTACTGAGCCGCCAGGATCAGGAACACCATGATCAGGCCGAAGATGAATACTTGAGAGGAGGCACCGCCGCTTTTTTTCTCCTCGAAGGCTTCGCCACTCAAGGCCAGGGCGTAGTCGTTGGTCATGATCTCAGCGCTGATTTCTTCCAGGGCCTTGAGCGCTTGGCCGGAACTGTAGCCCGGTGCCGCGTTGGCGGTGAGTTTGACCGCCGGGAAGTTATTGAAACGGGTCAGCAGATCGGGACCGGTGACGTAGCGGGTGGTCAGCAGGGCTTTGAGCGGCACCATCCCGAGGGTTTTGCTGCGCACATAAATTTGCTGCAAGTCTTCGGCCTTGAGTCGATAGCTCGGTTCGGCCTGCAGAATCACCTGCCACAGGCGGCTGAATTTGTTGAATTGAGACACATAGAGAGAGCCGAACATGGTTTGCATGGTGCTGTAGACGTCTTCCACCGGCACCCCCAGCGTCTCTGCCTTTTCCCGGTCTACGTCGACCAGCAATTGCCTGGAAAACACGTTGAAGGTGGAGGTGATGGCGCCGAGTTCCGGGCGCTGCCTGGCTTTTGCGACAAGGTTGCCGACCATTTCGGCCAGTTGCTCAACGCTCGCGTCGCCCTTGCTTTGCACCCATACCTCCATGCCGCCTGTGGTGCCCAGGCCGGGAATCGACGGCGGATTGACCGGAAGAATGATCCCGCCCTGTACCGTGGAAAAAGCGCGAGCGGCTTTCTGAATCACCGCCGGGGCACTTTGCTCCTTGATCGTTTCCGAGTCCTTGTAGCGCTCCTCGAAATCCTTGAAACCGACGAAGAAGGCGCCGGCATTGTTCTTGTTCTGGCCGTCGAGCAGGCTGTAGCCGTTAACGATGGCGACGCCCTCGACGGCCTCATCGTTCATGAAGAAGTCACTGGCGATTTTGCCCACCTCGCCAGTGCGATCCAGGCTGGCGGCGTCGGGCATGATCACGGCCCCCAGCAGATAACCCTGGTCTTCCGGTGGCAGGAAGGCACTGGGAATGCGCTGCGCCATCAGCAGAATCAGAACGATCATGCCGGCAAAGAGTAACAACGCCAGGACAAAGCGCTTGATCATAAACGCCACCGAGCGCGAGTAGCCTTCGGTCATGCGTTCGAAGCTGCGCTCGAACCAGCGGAAAAAAGCGTTCTTTTCGCCGTGTTGGGGCTTGAGCAGCAGGGCCGCCAGGGCCGGCGAAAGTGTCAAGGCCACAAGGCCGGAGATCACCACGGAAATGGCGATGGTGATCGCGAACTGTTTGTAGAGTTGGCCAGTGATACCTCCCATGAATGCCACCGGGACGAACACCGCGCACAGCACCAGCACGATAGCGACCACGGGGCCGGCCACTTCATCCATGGCGCGTTTCGCCGCGTCCTTGGGGTTCATCTTGTGCACGTGCATATTGCGTTCGACGTTTTCAATCACCACGATGGCGTCGTCCACCACGATGCCGATGGCCAGCACCATGCCAAACAGCGTCAGCATGTTCACCGAAAACCCGAGGGCCGACATGCCGATAAAGGTGCCCACAATGGACACCGGCACGGCGAGCACCGGGATCAGCGTGGCGCGCAAGCTCTGCAGAAAGATGAAAACCACCACGACCACCAACACCAGCGCTTCGAAAAAGGTGTTTATCACTTCGGAAATCGACGCGCGGGTAAACGCAGTGGTGTCCATCACGATTTTGTATTCGATCCCTTCGGGAAAGGTCGTCTTCATTTGCGCCAGGGTTGACGTCACGGCTGCCGAGACGTCGAGTGCGTTTGCCCCCGGTTGTTGATACACCGCAATCAATGTGGCGGGACGCCCCTGATAGGTGCTGCGCAAGGAGTAGTCTTTTTGCCCCAGCTCGGCTCGACCGATGTCCTTCAGGCGAACAATGGCCGCTCCGTCGTTGCTGGCGCGCAAGATGATGTTCTCGAACTCCGCAGGTTCAGTCAGGCGGCCCTTGGTGGTCACGGCAAAGGACTGTTCCACGGCCTGGCCCGTCGGGGATTGACCAACGCGGCCTACGGCGAATTGCTGGTTCTGGTTGGTGACCGCTTTCTGTACGTCGGCGGCAGTAATTCCCAACTGAGCCATTCGGTCGGGTTTGAGCCAGATCCGCATGGCGTAGTCCGGCGTGCCAAAGATACTGGCCTGGTTGGCACCCGGAATACGCTTGATCGCATCCAGAATGTAGAGGTTGGCGTAGTTGGCGACATAGGTGCTGTCATAGCGGTCGCCGGCAGAATACACGGCAAGAACCATCATGAACGCCGAGGATTTCTTCTGCACCTGGATACCCTGGCTCTGAACCGCCGAAGGCAATTGCGGCAGGGCCAGGTTGACCCGGTTTTGCACGTCGACTTGGGCAAGAGAAGGGTCGGTGCCAATCTCGAAGAAGACGTTGAGGGTCATGTTGCCCGTCGCGGAGCTCGACGAGTTCATGTAGATCATGTTGTCGGCGCCGTTGACCTGCTGCTCGATGGGCGCTGCCACATTATTGGCCACGACCTGTGCATCGGCGCCCGGGTAGGTCGCTGAAACCGTAATTTGCGGTGGCGTAATATCCGGATACTGGGCGACCGGCAAATTTACCATCGCCACTGCGCCAGCCAAGGTGATGATGATCGAGATCACTGAAGCGAAGATGGGGCGATCAATGCAGTAGTGTGAAATGCTCATGGGCTACGCCCACTGTCTTTCGCCGATTTGGCCGCTGTCGGTTTCGCTGTTGTCTCGCCTGCCTGCGTGGTGGGAGGAGGGGAAATGATATTCAGCGGCCCTCCGGGCGTCACTCGGATCGCACCGTCGACCACTATGCGTTCACCCGCTTGCAAGCCTTGAGTGATGAACCAGTCATCGCCATGCCAGTCACCCACTTCGACAACGCGTTGCTCTGGCTTGCCCTCAGCATTGATCACCCAGACGAAGTGGCTCTTGGCCCCCTCCAGAACTGCCTTCTGCGGCACCACAATGGCGTTCGGCCTGGAAGCTCCGATTGCCCGCGCCCGTACGAATTGGCCGGGACGCAGTTGACCGTTCGGGTTGGCCACCACGGCGCGGACCAGAAAGGTGCCCGTGTCCTGGCTATAAGAGGGCGCGGCAAAATTCAGGCGACCACGGTCAGGTACCACTGAACCGTCGGCCAGCACCACTTCTACGATAAAATCACTGCGCAGAGGGAATAGGAGGTGGCCGTTAGCAATCTCGTCGCGGAACTTGAGTGTCTCGTTTTCCGAAAGACTGAAGTTGACGTAGATTGGGTCCATCTGTGAGACGGTGGTCAGCAGCCCGGACTCACCTGGTGTGACGTAACTGCCTTCCTGCTTTTTGGCAAAGCTTGAAAGACCGGTGAGGGGAGAGGCGATGGTGGTGTAACTGAGGTTCAATTGCTCGGTTCGAACCGTACCCTCGGCGGCAAGCACGGCGGCCCGGGTCTGACGTTCATCGCCGACGGCATTGTCCAGATCCATCTTGCTGACCGCATTCTGTGCCGCCAGGGGACGGACACGGGCCAATGTGGCCTTGGCCACTTCCCAGCGTGCCTGTTGTTGAGCCAATTGACCCTGCGCCGACAGCAACGAGGCTTCAAAAGGTTTACGGTCCATCTGGAACAGCGTTTGCCCGCTTTTCACCAAATCGCCTTCGGTGTACAGCCGCTTTTCCAGGAAGCCGGCAACCCGGGCGCGGATCTCTACCTCGCGGGAACTCTGTGTTTGGGCAACGAATTCGAACGTCACCGGGGTGTCGCGCGTGGTAACCGTCATGACCGTGACATCGGGTGCCTGGCGGGCCAGGGTAGCGGGCTCTTTGCCGCAACCGGCAACCAGGCTCAAGACCCCTGCCATAATGGCGATGGGCAAGCCAACAAGCCGTCTGACAGCCTTCATGTTCTCGCCCATACCCTGCTCCGTGTGATGGCTACTTGAACAGAAGCGTAGCCAATCATCCCAACGCTAGCACCCGTAGAAGGTGGCATTTCTGACAAAAATCAATGATCGCGATTCGCCAACCGTGAGACCCATGGATTGGCACTCAAGCCATGTAGTAGAACACTGAGTAAAACGGTACAGGCCGCAACGGCCACCAAGGTACGGCTGGCTTGCAGAGGGTAGTCCAGGATCATTATGGCGAAGACGATACTTGCCAAGCCTCGCGGGCCGAACCATCCGATGAACAGGCGGGTTTCGAAATCGAAGCCGGTGCCTGCCAGGCTGATGAGCACAGGCAGTATGCGAATCACGGTAAGACTGAGCACTGCATACAGCCAGATGTTCCAGGTGAAACTGCTCCAGGCCCAAGGGATCACCAGTGCGCCGAATACGACCCAGGTTATGACTGACAGCAGACTGGCGAACTCTTCGCTGGCCTTGAGCAACTGATGCTTCTGCTCTGTAAACAAATAGCTGGCGAGCAACCCTCCGACGAACGAAGCGATAAACCCGCTGCCGCCTGATGCTTGCGCTGTGGCAAAGCAAAGAATGGCTAACCCGGGCAGGGTCAATTGTGACCACATGGGTGTTTGCCAACGGTGTTTTCCAGAGTAACGCTGCAACAGCCACGCGCCAAACGTAAGGGCGACACCCGTGATTGCACCGATGCCCAGTTCCTCGATAACCAACTCCAACGCCAGCGAGAGGGGAGATTGAGTCTGCTCTTCGACCAACAGGGCCAGGAACATCAGTAGCACCGGAACGCAGATGCCATCATTCAACCCGCTCTCCACGTTTAAACCTTCACGCACAGACGCAGGAACCTTGGGGTTGCTCACAACAGCCTTGCCCAGCGCAGCATCGGTTGGCGCCAGAAGAGTTGCCAGTATTGCCAGTTCAACCAGGGGGATCTGCGGGAACAGCCAGATACCGACCAGCCAACCGCTTAGCATGGTCAGTGGCAGTCCTATCATCAACAAGCGCAGCGGCAATCCTTCATGCGCTCTTAGAACTTTGAGGTCGGCGTTGGCTGCATCGCTGAAGAGAACAATCGCCAATGTCAGTTCCGCCAGGATTTTGAGGCCGTCCTTGTTAATCCGGGGCTCGAGAATACCCAGATACGCCGGACCGAGAATCAGGCCGGCGAGCATGAACATGAGAGGTCCATTGAGCAGGCGTGACTCGAAACGCCCAGCAAATATGCTGTAGATCAGAAGGAAAGCGGCGAGCAGGGCTAAGTTCTGATACATGGTGACTTGCCTGTCCAGGTTGATGCGGCAGCAATGGCAGCATTGCGATGCTGACGCGGTGTCTAAAGCGCAGAAAGACAGATCATTTCAGATGTTCGGGCTTGACCGAGTCTCCCGATTTCATTCCTGGCTGGACCCTGACATCTTCGAAAATCACCGATCATTGAACCGACTCCAATGCAACCCGTGCGCCTGGCCGTAGTTTTCCGGGAGCTTCAGACATGAGTGACTCGAATGCAGGAGAAGACGTAAAGCAGGTTGAGTTCACTGGTTGTTGTGTCATCTGATTTAAATCAATCTATGACCAGATTCCATTCCTGAACTATTACCAACATCGTGTCTGCCTGGATCTTTAGGCGATACCCGTCGCCATTACCCAGGAACTCCTGACAAAGAATCAGGCCTGCAGGATGATTGAACGGGTCATGAAACAGGCTTAACTCGAAAGCCCTGAAAGGGGGCGGCTCGCCACACCGCCCAAGAAAGTCTGGCGACAGAGCACATTGATCTATGCGCTTGAGTGCCCGACGCGATGGTTATCGGTTAAATCGCTCGACCAACGAGTACTGAGTGTTAGCGGTCTGGGTTAATTCCTTGCTCAGCTCTGCCGAATGCCTGGCTTGTTCCGATGTCTGATCCGCCAAATTGGCAATGGTCGTGATATTGCGGCTGATTTCCTCGGCCACGGCGGTTTGTTCCTCGGTCGCAGCGGCGATCTGGGTGGTCATATCCGTGATGTTCGCGACGGCCTCACTGATACCGACTAATGCCTTATCGGCCTCAAGCACCCACGCCACGCCTTCTTCGGCCTGGCGTTGACCGCTTTCCATGGTTTTCACCGCGTTGTTGGACGAGACCTGCAGCTTGGAAATCAGCCCATGGATTTGCGTCGTGGACTCCGTTGTGCGCTGCGCCAACTGGCGCACTTCATCGGCGACCACCGCAAAGCCTCGGCCCATGTCGCCGGCTCGCGCGGCTTCGATGGCGGCGTTCAGCGCCAGCAGGTTGGTCTGGTCGGCAATGCCCTTGATGACATCGACCACTGTGCCGATGTCATTGCTGTCCTTGGCCAGTTGCGCGACTGTCAGCCCGGTTTCACCCACCACCACCGAGAGGCGCTGAATGGCTTCGCGGGTGTCCCGGGCCACGTCGCGTCCGCGTCCGGTCAACACATTGGCTTCCTGGGTAGCGTCGGCGGTGCGCTGGACGTGGCTGGCGACTTCCTGTGTGGTGGCCGCCATCTGATTGACCGCTGCCGACACCTGCTCGGTCTCGACCCGTTGGCGGTCAAGCCCACGGGAACTGTCGGCGGCGAGGCCGTCGGATCGGCCGGCCAGGCCGGTCAGTTGCTCTGCCGTATCCTGCAGCCGGGTGAGGCACGTCTTGAGCCGGGAGGCCTGACTGACAAACGCCGTTTCAAGGCGTGCCTGGGGGCCACGTTCGTCGCTGTACATTTTGGCCAGCAACGCGTCGCAGGTTGAGGCTTCAGCCATTTCCAGCAGTTGCAGCGCGCCGCGGTTTTGGCGACTCGACACCCACAGCCCGAGCGGCACCGATACGCCGACAGCCAGGATGATCGCCTCTGACATGCCGAGGAACGCGCCGCCCAATGCACCCACCAGGCCCATGGTCAACACCGGCAGCCAGGCGAGCAGGGCGGGTTGCCATTGATCACTGGCCGGGACGGCCGACTTGCCCAGGCTGATGCGTTTATAGAGGGTTTCGGCGCGACGGATCTGCTCGGCCGTCGGCTTGACCCTGACCGACTCGTAGCCCACAACCTCACGCCCCTCGAAAATCGGCGTGACGTAGGCGTTGACCCAGTAGTGGTCGCCGTTTTTCGAGCGGTTCTTGACGATGCCCATCCACGGCTTGCCAAGCTTGAGCGCGCCCCACATATGGGCAAAGACGGCCGAAGGAACGTCGGGGTGACGAACGATGTTTTGAGGCGCGCCGATCAGGTCGGACTTGTTGAAACCGCTGATTTCGACGAAGGCGTCATTGCAGTACGTGATGACGCCCCGCGCATCCGTTGCCGAGATGAGTTTTTGTTGAGGCCCAAGGGTGACCTCGCGCTGTGTAACTGGTTGGTTGTTTCTCATCTGTATTGCTCCTATGCCCTAACGTAGGGGCATCGGCTGCAATATGAGAAAGGTTAATGAGTCATTCCAAAAGGGGCGGTCATACGTCCGAAAAGGAAAGTGTGGATCTTTGAAGTGACAGCACGGCTCGGAGTTAACTTCCCGGCAGGACATCGAAACGGCCCCTCGACGAAGGTGCCATTGCAGCACGTGATGATGCCTCGCTCATCCATTGGTATCTCCGCAGCAAAACGGTCGCGACAGCATCTGAGTGACCGCCAGTGCTGCGGGGCTGCCGATGCGGGGAAAAATACGTCCCGCGGGGTGAAATTCATCGCGTTCCGATGCCGTTGGGCTTGAACTCCGGGCAGTTCAGCCGTGATTTCCTAGAGGTGATAGCGCGATTGCACAAGTCGCGTGATCTGTTCCAGCGCATTCTTGGGGGCCAGGGTCCTGTCTGTTTCAATAAGGTGTGTCTTGTTGGCAAGCACATCGTCCCGGATCACCTTGCGGAACCAATTGGAAAAATCCCCGGCATCCATGTGTTCGCGAAGGGTGAGGTCCGCAAGTTGCGATGACGAGGACAAAAACTCCGTCAGGTTCGAGGCACTTTGGCCAAGCGTAGGAAAGTGGAATGAATGCCATGCGCCGACATCCCCGGCGACGTACTTGCCGCTGTGCCGATGGTGCTTTTGATTGGGCTGCACCTGATCGAGCAGGAACACCTCATCGCCTTCGCGAAGGTTCCAGATACAGGCATGTTCGAGGCCTGGCAAACGTTCTGGAAACTCGGGGCTGCTGCGCTGCATGCGTTTGGCGAACTGTTCGGCCAGTTCCCTGGCCGTACTGCCGAGTGTCACCAGCACGTCTACCCCCTCAAGCAGGGCCGGGCAGACTTGATCGAAGTCGGGGGCGACGATGATTGCACCGATGTTTCCGAGAAAACCGGGCGGCCAATCGGCACAGTGGGGGAGCATGTAATGAGCTTCGTCCACGATCAACCAGTAGGGCCGGCCCGAAGCACTGCGAAGATGCTGGATAAAGGGCAGTAGCTCGCCGAACAGTTGCACACGTGCTGCCAGATCCAGAGCTAGGGCGCTCACCACCACATTGAGCTGCGCCTGTAAAAGGTGATGGACCGACTCCTCTGTCGTCGGTGGGACGGTCAGGCCACCCACCGTTACCGCATCGTCCAGGGTCAGATAATCCCCCTCGGGATCAATGATGCAAAATCCCTGGTGAGCCTCGACCATCCGTTCTGTCAGCCAGGTGATGTAGCTGGATTTGCCAGAACCCGAATTTCCAACGACCAGCATCACCGATTCTGGAGGAAGCCATACCTCCCGCGCATTGGTGGTCCGGCCCAGCTGGATCCCGGTGCGCGCGACGGGAACCAGCCTGGCGTCTTTTTCCAGCAGCATGCCCACCAATTCACAAACCCCTCGACCATGATCTTGGCTGAGGCACAGGTCAGCGCTGGACTTTATAGACTCGATGGCATTGCTCACAGCGGCGGCGCAGCCACAGATCGATAGAAAGGAGTGGTCGTTTTCTGCATCGCCTACGCCCACCACGTTCAGCTCGCAAATGCCGAGTCTTCGCAAAGCGGCACTCAGGCCCGACGCCTTGTTCACACACGAGGGCAAGACCATGATCGCATCCTTGTTGAAGGTCATCTGCAGTTCAAGGCCGAGCTCGCGAATGCTGTTGCTCACCGTGTTCTCGAACGGGTGCCATGTGGCGATGACCGACCGGCCGATCGACAACGGCGCGACGCCATGGTCGCGCAGGCGGCTAACCAACTCCGTCGAAGCCGGATCTGCGATGAGCTCCTCGGTGTCTGTGAGCGGGTCGTACAAGAGCGCGCCGTTTTCTGCGACCACCATGTCAAACAGTTCCAGGTGTGGAAAATGATGCTTGAGCGCTTGCAATTCCCGGCCTGTAATCAGCAATAACTTGCGACCGCTGTTTTTAAGGGTTGTGAGCGAGGCACAGACCTCTGGTGGAACGCTACCGTTTTCGGCAATGGTTCCGTCAAAGTCCACCGCCAGGGCTAAGAAGTGCATGCTCGCTCCTATACAGGCCTGGTTGGGTCGGTCCTCGTCCAGCCTGAATTTGATGGGGGCAACGTGGCAGGCAGAGGAAGGTCAAAGCGGTTTTCATCATCGTGCTCGTGGGAAAGCGGGTGTGCTTGACTTGAATCAAACAAAACCACCACTGCCGGACCAGAATCCAGTTGTCTGCTGAACAGCTCAGGGGTATGGCATGCCCGTTAAACCGCCCATCCCGGATTTCACTCCCCCGCCAGTTGTTGAAGGCCAGCATTACAATCGCACTGCACTGTGGGGGGCGTGGCTGCTGGGTGCGGCGATCTGTGCGATGGTCGTTGGCGTCGCGCTGCATTTCACTGATCTCGAATCGTTCACGCAATTGCTGATGGAGGCAGAGCCGCTGTGGCTCGTGGGAGCCCTTGGGCTGCAAGCGCTCACATATCTGGCACAGGGACAGGTTTTTCGCGTGGTGCTCAAAGCAAGAGCGCAACACCTTTCGCTTTGGGACGCGGGCAAACTCAGCGTGATGAAGCTGTTTGTCGATCAAGCACTGCCGTCCTCCGGCATCAGTGGGGCCTTCGCGGTCGTCGCATCCTTCGCAAGACTCGGGTTCGAAAAGCCGGTTGTCCTGGCGTGTCTGGTGCTGGATTTGTCCGGGTACTTCCTGGCCTATGGATTGTCAGTCGGCGTGGCGTTGCCGGTGGTGATGTTTCAGGGACATGCAACTGCCGCCGTCATGACCCTGTGTTCAGTATTTGTGGCGGCAAGCCTGATGTTGGCGGTCATCACGCCAAAACTGGCGGGCAATACGAACCTGGCGTCCCATGTGCCGGGACAGCGTTTTTCGATTGTCGCCAAAGGCGTTTCGTTTCTCACCGGGGCTGATCGGCAGTTAGTACGCAGCCGCACCTTGCTCTGGCGCATCACGCTGCTGAAGTTGGCGATTATCATGCTGGACAGCGCGACATTGTGGGTGCTGGTCCGCGCACTGGGTGTTTCGGCGCCGCCATTGGGGCTGTTTGCCGGTTTCATGCTCGCCAGCGTATTGCGCAGTATCGGCATTGTGCCGGGAGGCCTGGGGGCTTTTGAAGCCGCGGCCGTCGTGACGTTGCACTGGGTCGGGGTGAACATTGCGGTGGCGCTGTCCGCCACGTTGCTGTTTCGCGGCCTGACGTTCTGGTTACCGATGTTGCCAGGCCTTTGGCTGGCGCATCGCGAATGGCATCCGCCGGCAAAAAAAAACGCGGAGTATGCTGATGCCGATTATTGGAGCCTTGCGGTCAGCCAGTTGCTCGGCACGTTGCACAGCGCCGAAACAGGGTTAAGCAGTGCACAAGCCAAATCCCGAATGCGCAGTGCACGAACGCAGGCCAAGGATCGGCCTCAGGGATTGGCCAGGTTGGTGCTTGAGCAAATGCGCACGCCGCTGGTTCTGATTCTGGTTGCAGGCGCATTGGTCGCTTTGGCGGTAGGAGACTGGCTAGATGCAGCGATCGTCTGGTGCATTGTCCTGATCAGCGCGGTACTCAGCGCCTGGTATGAAAATCGCGCCAGCACGGCAGTGGAACAGTTACGCAACAAAATCGCTTTGCGGGCTACGGTACGCCGAGACGGCCGGATCGTTGAGGTGGCCGCCGCAGAAGTGGTGCCCGGTGACGTCATGCTGCTCAGCGCGGGCAGCCTCATCGCCGCTGACGGCCGCCTGCTGCAGGCCCTCGATTGCTTTGTCAGTGAAAGCCTGCTGACCGGCGAAACCTTTCCGGTGGAGAAACTGCCCGGGGAATGCGCAGCCGACGCTGCCCTGGGACAGCGCCATAACTGCGTGTTCATGGGCACCTCGGTGCGCAGCGGCACGGCCGAAGTGCTCGTCACGCGCTATGCCGATGAAAGCGAAATCGGCCACATCGCCAGGACCTTGTCGCTACGGCCTCCCGAAACCGAATTTGAGCGCGGTTTGCGGCATTTCGGTGGCTTGCTGCTGCGGGTGATGCTGGTGATCACGATCGTGGTGTTCGGCATCAATATTCTGCTGCACCGTCCGACCCTCGATACCCTGTTGTTCGCCATTGCATTGTCTATCGGGATGTCACCCGAATTACTGCCCGCGATCCTCAGTATCACGCTGGCAAAAGGTGCTCAGCGCATGGCGGCCAAAGGGGTCATCGTTCGGCACCTCAACGCCATCGAGAACCTGGGCGCGATGGACATTCTGTGCACTGACAAGACGGGCACGCTGACCCGGGGTGTCGTGGTGCTGGACGGTGCAATGGACGTCGATGGCACCGCCGACTCGCAGATACTGCAGTTGGCGGTGCTCAATGCGAGCTTGCAGACCGGTATGCGCAACGCGATGGACGACGCCATTACCCTGGCGGGCAAAAGCCTGAGCCCTTGTCCGCAGGTCATCAAGCGCGATGAAGTCCCGTATGACTTTGTGCGCAAGCGCCTGAGCGTGGTGGTGGGCAATGCGCCTGAGGCCGACACGCTGATGGTCACCAAAGGGGCGCTGGATAATGTGCTGGAGGTCTGCACTCAACTGCGACGAGGCGACCAGGTATTCGCACTCAATGACACGGAGCGAGCGGCAATTGTCCAGCGTTTCGCAGACTGGAGCGAGCAGGGGTTTCGAGTCCTGGGCCTTGCCAGTCGCGTGCTGCCGGATCAACCGCACTATGGCCGCAGTGAAGAAAGGGACATGATCTTTCGTGGTTTTCTGTTGTTCTTCGATCCACCGGAACCCGGGGTCAAGGACACTATCGCCACTCTCGACAAGCTCGGGGTGCAAGTGAAAATCATCAGCGGCGACAGCTATCTGGTCGCGCGCCATGTAGGCCAGGCGGTGGGCCTGCCTGTGGAGCGAATCATCACCGGCGCCGAGCTCTCGACGATGAAAGACGAAGCGCTGATGCACCTGGCCCCACTGACGACCCTGTTCGCCGAGGTCGACCCCAACCAGAAAGAGCGCATCATCCGGGCGTTGCAGAAGACCGGGCATGTGGTCGGGTACATGGGGGATGGCATCAACGATGCCCCGGCCCTGCAAGTGGCCGATATCGGGATCTCGGTAGACAACGCCGCCGACGTGGCAAAGCAGGCGGCAGACTTCGTGTTGCTGGAGCACAATTTGGACGTCTTGCGCGAAGGCATCGAAGAGGGTCGGCATACCTTTGCCAACACCCTCAAATACATTTCAATCGTGTCCAGTGCCAACTTCGGCAATATGATCAGCATGGCCCTGGCTTCTCTGGCGTTACCCTTCCTGCCACTGCTGGCCAAGCAAATATTGCTCAACAATCTATTGTCTGACATTCCTTCCATGGGGATTGCCAACGACAACGTTGATCGCGAATGGGAAAGCACCCCTCATCGCTGGAATATCACCGAAATCCGCAACTTCATGGTGGTTTTCGGGCTGGTGAGCTCGCTGTTCGACATGCTGACGTTTGTAGCCCTTTACCTGCTCGCAGAGAGGGTTCCCGAAGTGTTCCGCAGCGGTTGGTTCGTTGAGTCACTGTTGACTCAACTGCTGACGATCTTCATCGTGCGGACGTACAGGCCGTTTTACCAAAGCCGCCCGGCGAAACTGCTGATGATCAGTGCGTTGTGCATCGGCCTGCTCGCAATCGGGCTACCGTACAGTCCGGTAGCCCCTTGGTTCGGCTTGGTGCCTTTGCCATTCCACATCATCGCTGTGGTGTTGGCAATCAGCGTGGTGTACCTGGTTTCAGCTGAATGTGTGAAGCGCATTTTCTACCGTCGTCAGCGCTCCAAACGCCATCACACATCCCATCGTCGTCATGCTTGAGCCAGGTGTTTGCCGACCTTTTCGTCACGATGGGGAAGGCATGGGCCCACGGGCTCGTTCCACTGCGCCCGGCTTTATTCGTCACGTCTCCACTTGACGCTCAGGCCATACTCATCATCGCCATACTGGTAATCAGCGTTCCCTTTGTACGCGGCTTCCAGAGCATGGCCCAGGCGATTCGCGAGATGGATGCCGGTCGTGGTCACGATCAGGTCATCCCCAGAATCGGCCAGGTTGATGATGCGCTCGAGGGCATGATCGACCTTTTCCTTTTTTTCAGTGTTTTCGATCAGGTGGATGATTTCATTTCGATGCTTGAGCAAGAAGCTGCCCGATAGCGTAACCGTACCCGCTGGCATGTTGTCATCGATGCGTCGGCACGCCGGGCAGGTCACTGCTTGCGCCCCAGGAATGATCGTGTTTTCGGGGTGTTTCCAGGTCCAGTTACCGGCTTGATAGACCGCGTCGCATTGCGTGCAGATGGCTGAACCTTCAACCCGCGGCAACTTGTAGGGATCGTGGGTGGATGTTTTGAACAGCTTGCTTTTCTGACTTTGCTGAAACTTGTCCATGGTTTCCTCCTCGCACATGAGATGGAAAAACTCCATCTATAACCGTGACTGAAAAACCGTTCCTTCCTCTTCAGCCCGCTGAACACACCTTGGTTTTCACACCTCCATTTGGTCCCGGTTTCTTGCTGCGCGAATTGATCTTTGTCAATTCAGGGGCGGCAGCTGACAGCCGGTCACCTTTGAAACACAGGGAGGGCTCGATGGCGTTGGGATTTTGTTGATAAAAGTCAACGTCACACGAGCCAGTTCATAGACGCTGCAAAAACGCACTTGTTGTAAAACCGGCCGGGAGAGCATCCTGATGGCTCACACTAAAATCATGTTTCGTGCTGCAGCTCGCGAGAAAATCCTGAGTGGCGCCACACAGTTGGCGGACGCCGTACGGGTGACGCTGGGCCCGAAATCAAAATCGGTACTGATCCAGAATAAATGGGGCAATCCCACGGTCTGCAATGATGGCGTGACGATCGCCAAACGCATTGATCTGCTCGACCCCGAGGAAAACCTGGGCGCGCAAATGCTGCGTCAGGCGGCCGAACGCACAGGCGATGCGGTCGGGGACGGGACCAGTACGTCAACGGTGCTCGCCCATGCAATCCTGGCCGATGGCATCCGCAACGTCGTCGCGGGTGCCAGTGCGATCGACCTCAAGCGTGGCCTGGATCGCGGACTGTTGTTGGTCGTCGAATCCCTCGCCGCTCAATCGCGACCGGTCAGCACGCTCAAGGAAAAGGCCCAGGTCGCCACGCTGTCGGCGCATAACGATGCCGTCATCGGTCAGTTGGTGGCAGACGCCCTGGAAAAGGTCGGCGTTGAAGGCGTTGTCAGTGTCGAGGAGTCCAAGACCACCGAAACAGTGGTCGAGGTCATGGAAGGAATGCGGTTTGACCGAGGCTTTGTTTCACCCTATTTCGTCACTGATGCCGAGAAGATGCAGGTCGAACTCGATGACGCCTGCCTGCTGCTCTGTGACCATAAGATCGGTGCACTCAAAGACTTGCTGCCCTTGCTTGAGCTCGTGGCTAAAAGCGGGCAACCACTGGTTTTGATCGCTGACGATATTGAAGGTGAGGCATTGACCACGCTGGTCGTCAACCAGATACGCGGTGTTCTTCGAGCGGTGGCGATCAAAGCTCCTGGCTTTGGTGATCGGCGCAAGGAAATGCTGCAGGACATGGCCGTTCTGACGGGGGCAACGGTGGTTTCCAACGAACTGGGTGTCACCCTGGAACAGGTGGAACTGAACCAGTTGGGACGTGCACATCGAGTCGTGGTGCAAAAAGACAGCACGGCGCTGATAGGGGGCGCGGGCACACGCGAGGCCATCGAGGCACGTTTGCAGCAGATTCGAACGCAAATAGACAGTACCACCAGCGATTACGACCGTGAAAAGCTTCAGGAACGACTGGCGAGGCTGTCTGGCGGTGTTGCGGTGATCCGGGTCGGGGCGCCTTCCGAAGCCGAAATGAAGGCGCGCAAGGATGCGCTGGATGATGCCATCTCAGCGACCCGGGCAGCGATCGCCGAAGGCATTGTGCCGGGGGGTGGTCTTGCGTTGCTCAAGGCCGTCCCGATTCTCGCGGCCGAAGAGGCCCGTTATGAAGGCGATGCCAGGACCGGCTTGCAGATTCTTCGCCGGGCGCTGGAAGCTCCGGCCAGACTCATCGCTGAAAATTCGGCAGTGGATGCCGGCGTCGTGATTGCGCGCATGCTCGCCGAACCTGGGAACATTGGCTTCGATGCGTCCGCCAATTGCTATGTCGACATGTACGAAGCCGGCATCATCGACCCGACCAAGGTGGTGCGTATTGCCCTCGAAAATGCCGTTTCAGTCGCCAGTATCTTGCTGCTGACCGAGGCGACCATGACTGATATTCCGGAAAAGGAATCACCTGCCCAGCCGTCTTTCCCTGAATGAAAATCCCGTAGCGGACAAAGCTCATGTGTAGGAGGCTGCCTCGGTCATCGTCAGGTGATTGAGGATCGGGTTTTCGCCGTGCAAATAACTCAGGGCCTGGTGCATCAATTGGACAGCTTGTTGTTTTTTTTCGTATCGCTTGGCCGGATCGGCATGACGTAGCGCTGCCCCCGCGAGGGAGAAGGAGCGCGTGGCAGCCCGCAAAGAAAGGAAAAACGCCAAGGGTTTGCAGTCTTCCTGCGCATCACTGTGGTTGAGGTAGCTGGACAACAGCCGTGCTCCCAGCCTGTTCAGGCCATGGTGTTGCAGGTCCATCAGCACAAAAGCCAGGTCGTAGAGCACATCGATGCAGGCAAGCCGCTCACTGAACTCGATACCATCGAAGAGTGTGGGCTGGCCGTCGAGCAGGCAGATATTGGCCAAGCGCATATCACCATGGCAGCGTCGAACGCGGCCCTCACGGCGGCGACCTTCGAGGCAGCCGGTCAACGACTCCAGCTGGGTCCGGGAGGTGTGAGCAATCGCGGTGACTGTCGCGAAATCGAGGAGAGGCGAGTAGCGAGACATTTCCCGATGATTTTTCTCGATTTCTTCATACAGGTCCAAAATGCGACCGAAAGAAGGGTTGATTTGTGCACTGGCATGAAAGCGGGCGATCTCCGCCCCCAACTGTTCCAGCATCGGTTCAGTCAGGCGTCCTTCAACGGCCATGCGGTCAAACAGCCGATCCTGAGCGAAACGACGCATCACCACGAGCCAGTCAACCACGGGGCTGCAACCATTGAGTGCCAGTTGGCCATTGGTCTGGCGATTGATCGGACACAGGCTCAAGTACAGCGTCGGCGCTGTCCGTCGATTCAACAGTAGCTCTGCCTCACAGGCGTTTTTGCGGCTTTCCAGGCTTAAGAAATCCAGCTCGGCAAACGCCACGGCGCGTTTGAGTTTGTAGGCGCGGTCGGCGTGCAGAAAAATCACCGAACCATGGGTCTCGATACGCTCCACTGGCTGGTTTGACGTGCCGTAGCTGGACGGCCTGGAGAGAAAGGCAATGACCTCGTCTTGCAGGGTGTTCATTCTCGCCACCACGCCGTCTGCGGACTTTTCGGCAGTGTGAAGAAGCGAAGGCCCGCTCCGATTGATATTGATCAAGTACGCTGGAATGAAAGGCTGCGTGTCTCACGGGCCTCACGCCGGTATTTGATATTTATCAACGTCAGGCACATTGCAGCGGAGCAACCTGAATCAACGTTGGTGCTTGGTCCTGCGTGGACGCAATGGCTGAGCCCTACGAGGATCAGCGGCAAGCGTTGAAGCGCTCTGCCTGGAGTCAGACCATGAGCCAGTATCAACATTTGTTACTCATCATCCACCTGGCCCTGCGCCATTCTCCGGCAATCGACCATGCCGCAGCGCTCGCCAGGGCCAGCGGTGCACGTTTGCATATTGCGGCGTTGATCCCGGCGTTGAACCTGTTGTCGCTGCTCGAAGAAGGCGACCGGGAAAAGGCGCGGGAACGCTACCTGCAGGACCATCGTGATTGGCTGAGCGATCAGGCCAGACATCTGCGTGGCAGCGGGGTCGTGGTGACCACCGAGGTGGCTTGGGCTGATGACATGGAGCAAGACATCCTGGATCACGTCAAGGAATTGCAGCCCGACCTTTTGATCAAGGAAATCCAGCAAGAATCAGCGCTCAAGCGCACGTTTTTCACCCCGCTGGACTGGCACTTGCTGCGCCACTGTCCGGTACCGGTTTATCTGGTAGGCGGGACTCACCATGCGCTGCCGCGCAAGATTGTGGCGGCGGTTGATGCGGCGGCGGGTGGGCCTGAGAACAGCGAACTCAATGACCGCATTATCCAACAGGCCTCCAGCCTCGCCATACAGTGTGATGCCGAGTTGCACCTGCTGTTTGCCTGTGACATTAGGGAAGATTGCCTGGAGGAATTGGGCGGGAGCTTAAAACTGTCGGAGCTGACCCAGGGGCTGCGCAAAGAGCTGGAAAAATCGTTCCTGAAATTCGCCGGTCGGTACGGTGTGCCTGCTAACCGGCGGCATTTCATTCTGGGACATCCTGTCTCGGCGCTGAGCGAGTTTGCCAACAAGCACGACGTGGATGTGATTGTGTTGGGCAGAGTCCAGTACCACGGGATGGAGAAACTACTGGGCAGCACGACAGAACATATTCTGTATCAGGTGCCCTGCAGCGTCCTGGCGGTCTAGGGACGGACCGACGACTCAAGGGGGGGCAATCATGCATCCAGCGATCATTAAGAAAACCCTGGCCAACTTGCCGCTAGCGCCAAATTGGCTCGATAGTGTGAAAGCTCGCGAGGCCTTTTCCTGGCAGGTGGAAGCCAGTGCTCTGGCCGGTTTGCCGGGCGGCGGTTTGAACCTTGCGTATGAGGCCGTGGATCGGCATGCGCAGGGTGCGCATCGACGGCATACGGCACTGCGCATTCTTGACCGCAATGGAGGTAGTCGCGACATCAGCTACGCCCAACTGAGCCTCCTGACCAACCGATTTGCCAATGTATTGAAAAAACTGGGCGTGATGCCCGGCGAACGATTATTTGTACTCTGTGGCCGGGGGCTGGAACTTTATCTGGGCGTGCTCGGTGGCCTGAAACTCGGTTGCGTGGTGTCTCCCTTGTTCTGTGCGTTCGGTCCCGAACCCATCGAAACCCGTATGCGTCTTGGCGAAGCCAGTGTGTTGCTGACCAGCGAACCCCTCTACCGGCGCAAGGTCGCGGCCATACGCGAGCGTTTGCCGGCACTCAAACAGGTGCTGCTGTATGACGAAAACGGCGGCGATACGGCGCAGATCGAGGGGACGCTCAATCTGCATCAACTGCTGGCGCAGGCAGATGAAGCCTTCGCCGTTGCCAATACGACCGCCGACAGCCCGGCACTTTTACACTTCACCAGCGGCACGACGGGCACCCCAAAAGGCGTGTTGCATGTCCATGGCGCGGCGCTGACCCACCGCGTCACCGGAAAATACGCCTTGGACTTGCACCCCGATGATGTCTATTGGTGCAGCGCCGATCCGGGTTGGGTGACCGGCACTTCCTATGGGATCTTTGCCCCGTTGTTGCTGGGCGTCACCAGTGTGGTCGAGGGCAATGAATTCGATGCCGAGCGTTGGTACCGGATACTTGAGAAGCAACAGGTGACAGTCTGGTATACCGCCCCGACGGCCATTCGCCTGTTGATGAAAGCAGGCGAAGCCTTGGCGCGCGGCCATCATTTTCCGAGTCTGCGGTTTATTGCCAGTGTCGGCGAGCCGCTCAATCCCGAGGCGGTCTGGTGGGGCAAAGAGGTGCTTGGGCTGCCGATCCACGACAATTGGTGGCAGACCGAAACCGGCGGCATCATGATTGCCAACACGCTCGCCATGCCCATCAAGCCAGGCTCCATGGGTAAGCCTTTGCCGGGTGTCGAGGCGGCCATCGTCGTTCGAGGAGAAGAGGGCGGTCTGGTGTTTCTGGGTGACAACGAGGTCGGTGACCTTGCCTTGAAACAGCCATGGCCTGCCATGTTCCGTGCCTACCTGGGGCAGGAGGAGCGTTACCGTCACTGCTTTGTCGGTGAGTGGTACCTGAGCGGCGATCTCGTGCGTCGCGATGCCGACGGTTACTACTGGTTCATTGGTCGCAGTGACGATGTCATCAAGTCGGCGGGTCACCTGATCGGTCCGTTCGAGGTTGAAAGCTCTCTCATGGAACACCCGGCCGTGGCCGAGGCCGCAGTGATTGGCAAGCCCGATCCGCTGTTGGGCGAAACCGTGAAGGCCTTTGTTTCACTCAAGCGTGGTTTCACTGCCAGCCAGGCCTTGCACGACGAGTTGCTCGGTCACGGACGCAAGCGCCTCGGGGCGGTCGTTGCGCCCAAGGAACTGGAATTTGTGGAAGTGCTTCCGCACACCCGTAGCGGAAAACTCATGCGGCGTCTGCTCAAGGCCCGGGAACTGGGGTTGCCTGAAGGCGATACGTCCAGCATGGAGAGCCCGTCATGAGCCTCCCATCGCGGTCCCAGGACATTGCTCTCGACCTGCTGCGGGACATGGTGCGCATCCGTCGTCTTGAGGAGCGGGCTGGCGAGTTGTATGGGGAGGGCAAGATTCGTGGCTTTCTGCACCTGTACATCGGCGAAGAAGCGGTAGCTGTCGGCGTTCTGCATGCACTGGCAGCCAACGATGCGGTGGTTGCGACGTATCGCGAACATGGCCACGCCCTGATCAAGGGCGTCGCCATGAAGGCGATCATGGCCGAGATGTATGGGCGCCAGGAAGGATGCTCGCGAGGGCGCGGCGGCTCAATGCACCTGTTTGATGCCACGGCACGATTCTTCGGCGGCAATGCCATCGTGGCGGGAGGCTTGCCCCTGACGGTCGGCCTGGCGCTCGCTGAACGCATGCAAGGTGGATCGCGTCTCTCAGCCTGTTTCTTTGGTGAAGGCGCGATGGCGGAAGGGGCCTTCCATGAGTCCATCAACCTGGCCGCATTGTGGCAGCTGCCGATGCTGTTTTGCTGCGAAAACAACCTCTATGCGATGGGGACTGCCCTGGACCGTTCGCAGTCGCAAACGGACCTGTGTGCGAAAGCCTCGGCCTACAAAGTCGATAGCCGGTCTGTCGATGGCATGGACGTGATCGCGGTCTACGAAGCCGCTCGTGATGCGGTTGAACACATCCGTGCGGGGCGTGGGCCTTTTTTTCTGGAGTTCCGCACCTATCGGTTTCGTGCCCACTCGATGTTCGACCCACAGCTGTATCGTGACAAGGACGAGGTGGAGCAATGGAAGACCCATGGGCCGATCCATACGTTCAGTGCACAGCTCAAGGCCGAGGGCCTATTAGACGAGCCCGGATTTCTGGCGATCCAGGCCCAGGTGGACGCTGAAGTAGAAGCCGCCGTTACCTATGCCGAAAGCGGTAGCCTGGAGCCGCTCGAGGATCTGTCCCGCGATGTCTACACCCCAAGGGCGGCGCCATGAGCATTCGTATGAGCTATCGCGAAGCGCTGCGCGAGGCAATACGTGAGGCGCTGCAGCGGGACCCGCGGGTATTTCTGATGGGCGAAGACGTCGGTCGCTACGGTGGCAGTTATGCCGTGTCCCTGGGGTTGCTTGAGGCGTTCGGCCCCGAGCGCATCAGAGACGCGCCATTGTCCGAGCTGGGTTTCGTGGGCGCTGGAATAGGGGCGGCTTTGGGGGGCATGCGACCGATTGTCGAAATCATGACCGTGAACTTCAGTCTGCTCGCCCTCGATCCGTTGATGAATACGGCTGCTGCCTTGAGGCACATGTCCGGTGGACAGTTCTCCGTGCCCTTGGTTGTGCGCATGGCGACAGGCGCCGGACGCCAGCTTGCGGCGCAACACTCGCACAGCCTGGAAGGCTGGTACGCCCATATTCCCGGGCTGAAAATCCTGGCGCCGGCGACCATCGAAGATGCGCGCGGCATGCTCTGGCCAGCGCTGCTGGATCCGGACCCGGTGCTAATATTCGAACACGCCCAGCTCTACAACCTGGAGGGGGATGCGGGCGAGTGGGAGACGGTGGACATCAGCTCCGCCAAGGTACGCCGAACCGGCAAGGACCTGACCCTGATCACTTATGGCGGCACACTCGGCAAGACCTTGGACGCTGCGCAGGTACTGGCCGGGGAGGGCATTGATTGCGAAGTCATCGACCTGCGGGTCCTGCGCCCTCTGGATGACAAGACTTTGATGGCTTCTGTCTGCAAGACCCGTCGGGCCCTGGTGGTTGATGAGGGGTGGCGCAGCGGCAGTCTATCCGCCGAGATCATTACGCGGATCATAGAACAAGGCTTTTTCGAGCTGGATGCACCGCCGGCACGGGTGTGCAGCGCCGAAGTGCCGATACCTTATCCCCGGCATCTGGAAGAGGCGGCCCTGCCACAAGTGTCGACGATCGTCGCGGCTGCTCATGAGCTGTGCCAGGGGACATCAGGGTGAGCGCGATGACGTGGTGTCTTCGAGTATCGCCCCGGGAGGGTCAACGATGATCGAATTCAAATTGCCCTCTCTGGGGGCTGATATGGATGAAGGCACGTTGCTGGAATGGAAAGTCCATCCGGGCGATGTGGTCAAGCCGGGCCAGGTGATTGCCGTCGTCGATACCGCCAAGGCCGCCATCGATGTCGAGTGCTGGCATGAGGGCACAGTGTCGCAACTGCTGATCGATATCGGCGCCAAAGTCCCGGTCGGTACCACCATCGCCTGGTTGTTGGAACCGGGCGAAGATCCGCACAGTGCGCGACGAACAACGACCGCGGCGCCGCTGCTGATCGAAGAGCAGGCATCGTCCGGCAGACGCCCGCGGATATCTCCCGCGGCGCGCAAGCGTGCTGCCGAGCTAGGCGTCAGCACCGCTGATATGAAAGGCCATGGTCCACATGGAGTCGTTACCCTGGAGGACATCGAGGCTGCCGCTCATGTGGCGCATCCGCCGGACCCCGACCAGGCCATGCGGCACGCCATTGCGGCGGCCATGACTCGTTCAAAACGCGAGATTCCCCATTACTACCTCAGCGAAACCATCGCCCTGGATAACGCCATGGCCTGGCTGCAGGCACACAATGCGCAAAGCACAATTCAAGAGCGCCTGCTGCCCGGTGTCTTGCTGCTCAAAGCGGTGGCGCTGGCCTTGCACGACTATCCGCAGCTCAATGGTTTCTGGCTGGATAACGCCTTCAAGCCCGCACTCGATACCGACCTTGGGGTGGCAATCACCCTGCGCCAGGGTGGCCTGGTCGCCCCGGTGCTGCATCATGTGGCAGACGCCTCCCTGACTCATTTAATGAGTGAACTGGCCAGCCTGGTCGAGCGCGCCCGAAGCGGTTCCCTGCGCAGCTCCGAGCTGGGAGGCGCCGGGATGACGGTCACGCAACTCGGCGACCAGGGTGTAGACAGCGTATTCGGGGTGATCTACCCACCCCAGGTGGCCTTGGTCGGTTTCGGTCGTATCAGTGAGCGGCCCTGGGTTAAAGAGGGCCAGTTGTGTGTCATGCCGACCGTCATTTGCAGTTTGTCCGCCGATCATCGAGTCAGCGACGGTCATTACGGCGCACGTTTTCTCGGCGAAGTCCGTCGCTTGCTGCAGACGCCAGAGGCGCTTTGAGGAGAGGACATATGAACCCGCAAATGATCCGCGAAGAAGTATTGAAAGCCTTGAAAGGCATTGCCCCGGAACTTGAAATCGAGCAGTTGCGATCTGATCGGTCGCTGCGCGAAGAGGTTGATCTGGATTCCATGGATTGGCTTCGTTTCATTGAGGCTCTGAATCGGAGTCTGGGAATTGCAATTCCTGAAAGCGATTACCAAACCGTGGACACCCTGGACAAACTCATCACCTACCTGGGGCAAAAGGGATGAGGGTGCCGAGCAGTGGCTGCGGGGCGTTGAATGCTTGCGCTGCCTCCGGTGTAGCGGTTCCGCCTTGATTTGATCTAAATCAACAGCAAGTCCATGCGGGTGGACGACCTTATGAGTGGCCCTTTATCAGGTAGGCACTCATGAACATTGACAAGGCAATCTCCGGCCGGCGCTCTGCGCGTGAATACACGAAGCAAGCCGTTGATGAGAACGTCCTGCGGCGCTTGATCAGTGCAGCTGCCCAGGCGCCCAGCGCAATGAACCAACAACCGTGGGCCTTCACGGTGATTCGCGACCAGGCACTGCTGGACCGGATCTCCCGTGAAGCGAAAGCGTACATGCTCAAGACGATGCCGGCAGGCTTCCATTCCGAGCACTTCCATACGTTGCTCAATGATGAAAACTTTCAGATCTTCTATCACGCGCCTGCACTCATCCTGATTTCGGGAAACGCGCCGAGTCCCTGGATCGTCGAAGACTGTGCACTGGCTGCCGAGAACCTGATGCTCGCCGCGTATGCAGAAGGCCTTGCCACCTGCTGGATCGGTTTTGCGCAGAGCTATCTCAATACGCCGGATGGCAAGCATGCCCTGGGCCTGCCGGCCGAGTGGACGCCAGTGGCCCCCATTATCGTTGGCCACCCGAAATCTGCGCCTGGACCCATCTTGCACAAGGCGCCGGAGATTCGCTGGATTGGCTGATCGCAAAACACTCTACCGTCCACGTCGGCAGCGTCGTCATTGTGCACGGTGGCTGCCACTATCGACCGTCTAGCCGCAGCCTCGTTTGTCTGGCTGTTTTCTGATGTGGATCAGATTGTCCACCTGTCCGGCTCCTAATCTCGAACCATTCCCACCATGGTGTTGAGAAGAACTGAAATGAACAAATCAAGCTTGATCGGCCAATACATGTTGATAGCAGCGAGCGTTTTCCTGTTGCCATCCACCGGCGTCTTCGCCAACCCACCCATGTCACCGCAAGGTGGCATGTCCCATCATTCCCAGGACGTCGATTGGGTCAAACATACGCAGCAGACCCTGGATGATCTGAAAGCCAAGCTCAATCTCAAGCCAGAGCAAATGCCTGCCTGGGAGACATGGGCTACCGGGGTCATCACGGATGCCAATCAGCAACTGGAAATGCACAAGACCCGGCACGACGAGATGGCGAAATCGAAGCAAGCGCTGATTGATGCAACGACGCCGGAAAGAATGGCAAAAGGGATAGAGCGGCTGCGCGCACACACCAACTGGATGCAGGCGAAATTGGTGCGTCTGGATGCTGCTCAGGCGCGGACCAAAACGTTTTATGACGCTCTGGAAACTGAACAGAAAACCATATTCGACCTGTTCTGGGCAGTGATGCATCGCAGGCATGCTGGCTATGGCGGCGCGCAGATGCCAATGCAAATGCCGATGCACATGCCAATGCACATGCCAAAACCGCAAATGGACGGCGACCAGGACCCAACAGACCCGCAGTAGGCGCTGACTGACTGTTCGATTGGGTGAACATCATGAAAATCGACACGGTAAAACGTTGCGCGTAGACAGGGCTAGTCCTATCCCCGGACAAAAAAACCTTCCCGGTTTCCCGGCCAGGGGCAGGGCAGTCAGGGGATTCACTCGCCTTGGATTGGCCCTACCGCTTGCATGGCTTCAGGCTTTTTGGCAGCGAGATGCTCGGTTACCGTTGCCGGTTGACTGGCTCGGTCAGGCGGAGGGCGTCGAGCGCCGTGACCCATTCTTCGTTGGTGGGCTCGACCACCACCTTGACTCGGCTGGCCGGGGTCGAGATCACTGGGGCATTGGCCTGGTTCGCCGTTTCGTCCAGTTCGACGCCCAGATACTGCAGGCCAGCGCACATACGAGAGCGAATCGCCGCGTTGTGTTCGCCAATACCAGCCGTGAACACCAGCATGTCCAGACCACCCAGTGCCGCGACCAAGGCACCGGCTTCGTGGATGAAGCGGCGCAGGTACAGCGCAAGGGCCATGGCCGCGCGAGGCTCAGTGGCTTCGACTTTGAGCAATTCGCGAGGGTCGCTGGAAATCCCGGAAACGCCCAGAAGGCCAGACTCGTGATACAGAATATGGCTGACCCGCTCGAGGCTAAGCTTCCAGGTTTCCATCAGGAAAATCACGGCGCCAGGGTCCAGCGCCCCGCAGCGCGAGCCCATCATCAAACCGTCCAGCGCTGAGAAACCCATGGTGGTGGCGACGCTTTTCAAGTCCCGCATGCCACACAGGCTGGCACCGCTGCCCAGGTGCGCGACCAGTGTCCGGCCACGCGCCTGATCGCCATAGCGCTCGGCCAGCGCAATGGATTGGTAGCGATAGGAAAGCCCGTGAAACCCGTAACGACGCAAGCCGCTTTCCCAGGCCGACCAAGGCAGCGGCAGGATTTTCTCCACGTCTGGCAGGGTCTGGTGGAAGGCGGTATCGAAACACACCACGTGTGGCAGGTCGGGGCGGGTTTGCAGCAGTGTTTCGATGGCCTCCAGCGCAAAGGGCTGATGCAGAGGGGCTAGCGGGATGTAGCTTTTAAGGTCGGCCAGTACCTGCGTGTCGATCAATACCGGTTTGGAGTATTTAATCCCTCCATGCACGACGCGGTGGGCGATGGCCATGATCGAACGGCCTACCAGTCGAGTGTGCAGCCGCTCACGAATATACCCAAGGGCATCGTGATAAGGGTGCTTGTCATCAAGGGGCAGTGGCTGATCGTCGCCGTCGTTTTCGCTGACCACCGAGTTTGGCCCCGTGATGCCGTCGACCTTTGCGCGCCACAATGGTGTGCGAGCCAAAGGGCTGCAGGTCGCGTCGAACAGGGCAAACTTGATGCTCGACGACCCCGCATTGAGGACCAGGATCACTTCACCGGTATCTGTGTCGTTCATGGCAGGTTTACCCGTGTTACAGGCCTTCGCGGGCGGCGAGGCCTTTGTGCTGGCGATACTGCTTGTCGATCCAACGCCTCGCGGCCTGGAGCAAGTCGACGGCGGTCCTGGGGTTGGTAACGGCAAGGAAACTGTAGCGCGTTTCCCTTTGAGGGGGGATGGTCGGACGTGGCGACCCGGACGGGTGTTGCTGCTCAAAGGGCGCTCATTGATCTAGATCAACACCCGCAGACAGCATCAAGCCATAAAGCCTGTATCAAGTTCTATTTGGCGTTGTTGAGCGCTGGCGCGGGGGAAGCGCAGCCCTCAAACGAAAGAGGGCCGCCCCCCAATCAAATGGAGAAACATCGTGATGTATTCACATATCCGCTGGTTCAAAGAGCTGGGTATCAACGATGTATCGCTGGTCGGGGGCAAGAACGCCTCGCTGGGCGAGATGTACCAGAACCTCACGACCGAGGGGGTATGCGTCCCCAACGGTTTTGCCATCACCGTTGAAGCGTATCGTTATGTGCTTGATCACAATAGCGCCTGGCAGCCTCTGCATGCGGCACTGGACGGACTCGACCCCGACAACATCAAGGATTTGCAGGCGCGTGGTGAAAAGGCCAGGGCGATCGTATATGGCTGTTCATTGCCGGAAGATCTGAAGACGGCGATTTTGCAAAGTTATGCCCAACTCAAACAGGAATACGGCGAAAACATTTCATTGGCGGTGCGTTCCTCGGCGACCGCTGAGGATTCGCCACAAGCCTCATTTGCCGGGCAGAACGACACCTATCTCAATATCGCCCGTGACGATGATCTGCTCGATGCCTACAAACGTTGCCTGGCGTCCAACTTTACCGACCGCTCCATCCATTACAAATACGACAATGGCTTTGATTACTACAAGGTCTATCTCGCCGTCGTGGTCATGAAGATGGTGCGTAGCGATATCGGGGCCAGTGGCGTGATGTTTTCGCTGGACACGGAAACAGGCTTCAGGGATGTCGTCTTCATCAATGCCGCGCTGGGACTCGGCGAGAATGTCGTGCAGGGCACGATAGACCCGGACAGCTTCTATGTGCACAAACCCTGCTTTCTCCAGGGTTATCGTGCTGTCTTGAAGCGCAGCCTGGGTAGCAAAGCAAAGAAGATGATTTTTGCCGGCGAGCTCAATACCGGCAATATCGCGGTGGAATACACCAAGAATATTGACACGCCCCTCGAAGAACGAACCCGCTTCTGCATCTCCGATGCTGATGTGATGGTGTTGGCCGACTATGCCATCAAGGTTGAAAACCACTATTCGGGCAAAGCCGGTTTTTACAAGCCCATGGATATGGAATGGGCCAAAGACGGGATCGATGGCCGCTTATACATGGTGCAGGCGCGACCGGAAACGGTGGAGTCGCAAAAGAACGGTAGCGTGCTTGAGATTTACCATCTCAAGCAAAGATCGACAGTGCTGCTCAAGGGTCGGGCGGTCGGTACCCGAATTGGCGCCGGCAAGGCGCGTGTCATCAACGATGCCAAGCATCTGAGTGAGTTTCAACCGGGCGAGGTGCTGGTCTCAGAGAACACGGCACCCGACTGGGAACCTGTCATGAAGACCGCCGCGGCTATCGTGACGAGCAGGGGCGGCCGTACTTGTCACGCCGCCATCGTGTCGCGTGAACTGGGCATTCCCGCCATCGTGGGAACCGCAAACGCGGCAGAGAAAATAGAAACCGGCACACCGATCACCATTAGCTGCGCCGAAGGCGAAACCGGACATGTCTATGAAGGCATTCTGGATTTTGACATTCAGCACACCGATCTCAGCCAGCTGGGACATCCAGAAACGAAGATTATGATGAACCTGGGCAATCCTGATCAGGCCTTTAGTCTTGCCTCGCTACCGGTGGATGGCATTGGTCTGGCGCGTATGGAATTCATTATCAATGAATACATCAAGGTGCATCCGATGGCGCTTGTGCACCCTGAAAAAGTGGATGAAGCAACACGTGAAAAGATCGCTGCCCTGAGTGTTGCTTACAGTGATCCTGCGGATTTTTTCGTCAAGACCTTGGCCGAAGGCGTCGCCACTATAGCTGCGGCGGTGTATCCAAAACCCTGCGTAGTGCGCATGAGCGACTTCAAAAGCAATGAATACGCGACCCTGCTGGGCGGAAAGTATTTCGAGCCGGAAGAAGACAACCCGATGATCGGTTTTCGTGGCGCGTCCCGTTATACCCATAGTGCCTATGCCGAAGGTTTTGCGCTGGAATGCGCGGCAATGAAGCGGGTTCGCGACGAGATAGGCCTGACTAACGTCAAATTGATGATTCCTTTTTGCCGCAGAGTGGAGGAGGGCGAAAAGGTGTTGGCAGCGATGGCCAGCCATGGCCTCAAGCGCGGAGAAAACGGACTGGAGGTCTACGTCATGTGCGAGATCCCCAACAACGTCATCCTGATTGACGCCTTCGCCAAACTGTTCGACGGATTCTCCATCGGCTCCAATGACCTGACCCAGTTGACCCTCGGCGTGGATCGCGATTCGGAAATCGTCGCCTTCGATTTCGATGAACGCGATCCGGGTGTGAAACAGATGATTCGCCTGGCGGTGGAGGGCGCAAAACGTAACGGCCGCCACTCCGGCATCTGCGGACAGGCGCCGTCTGACTATCCCGAGATGGCTGAATTTCTGGTGGAAATCGGCATTGACTCGATAAGCCTCAATCCGGATGCAGTGCTCGCCACGACTCGGCATGTTCTGGCGGTGGAAAAGCGCCTGTCACTCAATCGCAAACCGTAAAACCGTTGCCTCATGGCTCGCATGATCAAGATCCGCAGAACTGCCGATTACAACGAGGTGTCGACGTGTATGCCTTCTTGCCACGTGAGTTGCCGGAGCAACTCTCCCCACTGACCGAGCTCGCACTTAACCTGCGCTGGACCTGGAACCATGCACTTGACGACCTGTGGAAGTCGATTGACCCAGAACTTTGGGAGCGTACCCATAATCCGTGGATGATTCTGCAGAATGCTTCGCAGCAGCGTCTTGACGAACTCTGCCGAGATGCCCATTTCTCGCAGAAACTGGCGCACGCCATCGCAGAGCATCGGCGTTATCTCGACGACTCAGGCTGGTATGCACAGCGGCAAGCGGCAAGCGATTCGGCGCGGATCGCTTATTTCAGCATGGAATATGGTCTGAGTGAGGCCTTTCCGCTCTACGCCGGCGGACTCGGTGTGCTTGCAGGAGATTACCTCAAGACGGCGAGCGACATGGGCGCTCCGATACTTGGGGTGGGTTTGCTCTATCAGGAAGGCTATTTTCGGCAATACATCGACGCGCAAGGCAGGCAGCATGAGGCCTATCCTTACAACGACGCCACCAGCCTGCCGATTCAGCCAACTATCGGCAATGAAGGCGCATGGCTGAAAATCGTGCTGCAACTTCCCGGTCGCACTTTGTATGTGCGTATATGGCAGGCCATTGTCGGACGTACGCGCCTGTATCTACTGGACAGTAACGATCTGCGCAATGGTGCCGCCGATCGCGGTATCACCTCTAAGTTGTACGGCGGCGGCTCGGAAATGCGTTTGCTCCAGGAAGTGGTGCTCGGCATCGGTGGCTGGGCGGTACTGGACGCACTGGGTATCGACGTTGACGTGTGCCACCTTAACGAAGGTCATGCTGCACTGATTGTGCTGGAACGTGCCCGTCGCTTTATGCACAAGACGGGAACATCCTTCTGGGAGGCATGGTGGGCAACGCGTGCAGGTAATGTATTCACAACGCATACGCCAGTGGCAGCGGGTTTCGATTCATTTCCGCCCGCACTCGTTTACAAGTATGCGCGTGAGTATCTCGAGGACTGTCGCATTTCATTGCGCGAACTTCTGGCGTTGGGCCGGCGTGATCCGGCGGACGACGATGAGCCGTTCAACATGGCTTTCCTGGCATTGCGTGGGTGCGCTCAGTGCAATGCAGTGAGTCGTTTGCATGGTGAAGTCAGCCGTCGATTGTTCAGTGATCTTTATCCACGCTGGCCGCTTCATGAGATACCTGTAGGGCATATTACCAACGGCGTCCATGTGCCATCCTGGGATTCAGTGTGGTCCGATCACCTGTGGACTAGCACCTGTGGCAAGGAGCGTTGGCTCGGCACGGTGGAGTCTCTCTCGGGGACGGTCTCCAATAGTGATGATATGGCCTTGTGGACGATGGCCGCCGAGCAACGCCGCGATCTGGTGCATTACACGCGTAACCGTTTGGCATGGCATCTTGGACAGCGTGGCGAGTCACCGCAGCAGGTCGAAGACGCCGCGCAGGTGCTCGATCCCAATTGCCTTACGCTCGGCTTCGCGCGGCGATTCACCGACTATAAGCGACCGAATCTGTTGCTACATGACCCGGAGCGCTTGAGTCGCCTGCTAACCGATGAGCATCGACCGGTCCAGCTGATCATCGCCGGCAAAGCCCATCCCGGTGACGAGCAGGGCAAGCAGCTGATCCAGGCATGGATGGAGTTTGTTCATCGTCCGAATCTGCGAAGGCATGTCGTGTTCCTGGAGGATTACGACATTGAACTGGCCCAGCATTTGGTGCAAGGCGTCGATGTCTGGATCAATACACCGCGCCGACCATGGGAAGCCTGCGGCACCAGTGGTATGAAGGTTCTGGTCAATGGCGGACTGAACCTGTCCCAACTGGACGGCTGGTGGGCGGAGGCTTACCAGTCCAGCTGCGGTTGGGCGATAGGCGATGATGCCCCAAGCGACGATGTAGCCGACGCCGAGTGCTTGTACCGCCTGCTCGAAGAAGAAGTAGTACCCAGCTTTTACACGCGCGACACGCAGGGAATTCCACGAGGATGGGTGCAGCGTATGCGCGCCAGCATGTCGCAATTGGGGCCGCAATTCAGCAGCAATCGCATGCTGCTCGAATACCTGGATGGTTGTTACCAACCGGCGATTCAGGCTTTCCGGTGCCGTAGCAAGGATAAGGCCGGGCTCGCACGTGCGCTTCATGCCTGGCAGAAGGCGGTTGCCTCGGGATGGGACAAAATACATTTCGGCACGGTCGATGCGAAACACGACGGCGAGCGGCTGTACATCAGCGTGCCGGTCTATCTGGGGGAGATCGCCCCGGAGTGGGTAAGGGTCGAACTCTATGCCGCCTTGTGCGATGAACACCCGGCAGAATGCCTGACGATGAACGCCGTCGGGCCCATTTTCGGCGCCATCCAGGGCTATATCTTTTCCATCTCGGTCGCTGCTACGCGGCCCGTGGATTGCTACACCCCACGGGTGCGCGCCTGGCACTCAGAAGCCTTTCTGCCGGCGGAAAATGCTCTTATTGCGTGGCAACGATGACGCCGACCCGCACTCCTAGACACCCTCTGGAAGTTTCGATTGCATCATTTCTCTTCTATCCAGTTTGCGTCCGTCCACGACGAAGGAACCATCCCCCACCGAATGAAGGGTTCGTGTCTCTTTGCGTGAGTCGTCGAGGTAGGCGGCGAGGCCTTCGAGGATAACGATATTGTGTTTCTCGATGATATCGACAACCTTGCATTCGATATTGGCCAGGCATTCCTTAATCAAGGGTGCCCTGACATGTTTGCCTTTCACGGGCGTGAATCCGAATGTTGCGAACTTGTCAGTGTCGGCACCGGAACAGGTTCCCACGGCGATAACGCGATCCAGCAGATCGACGGTCGGGATTGAAATGACACACGCCTTGGTGTTCAGAAGCGCAGCGTATGAATAGTTCCAAGGGCCGGTGGTCATGGCGAAAATCGGTGTGAAACCCATCACCATGGTCCAGGAGATGGTCATGATGTTGTTCTTCTGGCCATCATTTGTGGTGACGAAGACAACCGGGCCAGGTTCCATCAGTGTGAATGCTTTGTTGATGTTCATCTTTTTCAACGGCCGGCACTCCCCATTGTCTTTGATCGGCGCTTCATCTGCTCAGACGGAACCCAATGCGCCATTTTCGGCCAGCAAGCTGGCTATCAGGGCGCTGGTGTCGAGTACGTGCAAGCGCTGCGTCACGCACTCGGGGGGCAAGCGAAAAGGAGGTACGGAGTCAGAGATCGCAACGTGCTCGAATAGCGGCGGCTCGAACAGGTTGCTGCCCGCAGTGAACAAGCCATGGGTCGCCGCTGCGAACAGCCGGGTGGCTCCCGCCTTTTGACAGGCAAGGCCGGCATGCCTCAGCGTTTCGCCGGTACTGATCAGGTCGTCGAAAACAATGGCGGCCTTACCCGAGACTTCGCCAACCAGGAGAGTGCCTGTCAGAGTCGTGTGAGCACGGTGCTTTTCCATCAGCGCACTGCCCACTGAACGTCCCAGTTGTCGTTCGAGGGCCTGACGAAATTGCTCGGCGCGCTTGGCACCACCGGAATCCGGAGACACCGCCACCACCTCGGCGTCGCCGACGAACCTGGCGAAATGCTCGGCGAATAATTCTGTGCACTGCACGTTCCACGCAGGAATGCGAAAGGCATTGTCGAACGCCGCCGGATTATGCACTTCCAGGGCAACCAGGCGATCCACGTGGCAGGCTTCAATCATGGTCGCCAGGTAGCGAGTGATCGTCGGGTCTTGAGGCTGGCTGCGGCGATCTTTGCGTCCGTAGCAGAGGTAGGGCGTTACCGCCTGCACATGGCGAGCGCCGGCATCCTTGAGGGCTGCGCAAAAGAACAACAGGCGACACAACTTATCGTTAGCGCTCTGTCGATCATCTCCATACAACGAATGGAACACCACGACCTCGCGACCGTTAACCGGCTCCAGCGGTCGGCATTTATGTTCGCCATCTTCATAATTGCGCTCTTCATGAAGGGCCAGTTGGCAGCCAAGCCGCTGCGCGACGAAGGCTGCATAGTGCTCACTGCCTTGCAGGGCAAAAAGAAGCGGGCGATCTGAGAGCATGCATCGGCTCCTTTGAGGCTTATCGAACAGGCCTCAACTGGATGGCTAACGTGGACATCAAGTACCTGGCAATCCTTGTGCCTTCATCGGGCAGCACCATGACGTAACACCTCAATGCAGAACTCCATTTCGTAGGGCGGAACGTTGCATTCGACGATGTCATGGGCGGCAACTTGCAGGTGCACGCCGATAATGTCGGCATGGATCGGCTGCTGGCAGACATGCCGGTCAACCAGTACCGCAGTGTAGACCCGACGAGCGCCCAGTTGCGCCAGATAGGCACACGTGCGCAGGAGTGAATGGCCCTCAAACAGCACATCATCGACAACGAGCAGGGTGGTGTTGGCAAGGTCCAGTTCGCCCAGAAGCGGGTTCTCGGTCAATTCCGTGTGTGCATGCAGCACCTTGAGGTCATCGGCATAACGCTTGACCTTCAGGGGGTAAAGCGGCAGCTCTGGCTGGCCGGTCTGACGTGAAAGATGCTGCTGTAAACGCTGTGCCAGCGGCTCGCCACGGCGCTGGATGCCAATCAGTGCCGCTTGAACGGGCGGTAACAATATCGACGCTTGGCGCGCCATGCCCTGCAGTACACCATCGAGTTCATCGCTGTCGTACAAGCGCAACCGCTGACTCGCCAGTAGGGTCGACATAGCCGTCTCCAGTCGAAAACCGATGGACAGCAAAAAATGCTGCCCCATAGCCAACCTAATCCCGCCCGGTTCGGCCCTATTGATATTGATCAAGTCGGGTGAAATGAAATCCCATTCCATGAGCGTTCGTCCGGTGATCGATCTTGCGCAGGGACTTGATATAAATCAACGCCAGGGCGACATCAACGGAGGACTCTGAATCAAACGCTGGTGCTTGATCCGGCGCGTCGAGTCCCACCTGTCTGGAGTCAGATCATGAGCCAATATCAACGCTTGTTACTCATCGTCAACCCGGTCCTGCGCCATTCCCCTGCGATAAACCATGCGGCCGCCCTCGCCAAGGCCAGCGGCGCGAGCTTGCATATCGCTGCGTTTGTAATGCCCTTGGAGATTCTGTCTCTGCTTGAAGAAGGCGTGCAGGAAAAGGCTCGGGAGAGCTATCTTCAGGACCATCGCGACTGGTTGACGAACCAGGCCACCAAACTCCGCGCGCTCGGGCTCGAAATAACGACGGAGGTGACGTGGGCCGATGACTTGGAACAAGACATTCTTGATCACGTCACGGAAATGCAGCCCGACCTGCTGATCAAGGAAGTGCAGCACGAATCAGCGCTCAAACGCGCGTTCTTCACCCCGCTGGACTGGCATTTGTTGCGCGACAGCCCGATACCGGTCTATCTGGTGGGCGGCAGTGGCCATGCCTTGCCGCGCAAGGTCGTGGCGGCGGTTGACACTTCAGATGCCGAGTCGCGAAACACCGAGCTGAACGAGCGGATCATTCAGCAAGCGACCAACCTTGCGTTGCAGTGCGATGCCGAGTTGCACCTGCTGTATGCCTGTGATCTTTCGGGGATCTATCTGTCGGACATGGGAGGGCTGGCGCTTCCAGACATCACCAAAGAGTTGCGCACAACCGAGGAACAATCGTTCATCAAATTGGCCAATCGGTACGGCGTACCCTCTGATCGCCGGCATTTTATTCTCGGTCACCCGGTCTCGGCGCTGAGCGATTTTGCCAGCGAGCAGCAGGTGGATGTGATCGTGATGGGCAGAGTCCAGTACCACGGCCTGGAGAAGCTGCTGGGCAGCACAACCGAACATATTCTGTACCAGGTGCCCTGCAGCGTTCTGGCGGTCTAGATCGGGCAAGGCCAGTTGTAACGAAACGACAGGCGTCATCGCCTGAGGAGGTTTTTCATGAGTCAAAGCCCCTCATTGCAAACCACGTTGAAGGACCGGGTAGAAGCCGGCCAGCGTCTGGTGGAACCGTTGCTCAAATATGCACATCGACCCGATGTCATCATCCTCGCCTTGCCCCGTGGCGGCGTTCCCGTCGCTTATGAAGTGGCCAAGGCCCTGGACGTGCGCCTGGACCTGATGCTGGTCCGCAAGCTGGGCGTTCCATCCCACCCGGAGTTCGCCATGGGCGCCATTGCCAGTGGCGGTATCCAAATCATCAATAACGACGCATTGCAGGCAAACCCGATTACTCCGGCCGCGTTCGATGCCGTGCTCGCGCGCGAAACACAGGAACTGTTGCGTCGTGAGCAGGTGTACCGCGGAACCCGCCCACCCGTGCGATTGAAGGATCAGGTGGTGATCCTGATCGACGACGGCCTGGCAACCGGGGCCTCGATGATGGCGGCAATCCACGCGGCGCGAAAGCAAGCACCGGCTCGCATCGTCGTCGCCGTGCCGGTGGCGCCGCTGGAAACCGTGGAGGCGCTGCGCAGTGAAGTCAATGAAGTCATCTGCCCACTCATTCCCGAATGGATGATGTCGATCGGATACTGGTACTTGAGCTTCCCCCAGACTTCAGACGAAGAGGTTATTGATTTGTTGACGCGGTCCTGGCGGCGAGAGTCTGCTGCCAGTGCCTCGGCTCAGGAGAGCGTCGATGATTGAGGTGCACTATCGGCAGCTGGACGTGAAGGACGTTGAGTTATCAGCCGATTTGCGCCTGCCGGTCAACGCCAGCGCGCTGGTGGTCTTCGTCCATGGCAGCGGCAGCGGTCGTACAAGTCCGCGTAATCAATATGTTGCAGAGTCGCTGGCCAGACGGGGGCTGGCGTCGCTGCTGTTCGACCTGCTCACGGAGCCGGAGCAACGCCTGGACAACCTCACCGGTGAACTTCGTTTCGATATCGCCTTGCTTGCCAGGCGGCTGGTGGAGGTCATCGACTGGGTCAGTCGGGACGCGGAATTGCACGCGCTACGAATCGGTCTGTTTGGCGCGAGCACCGGTGCTGCGGCGGCCTTGTTGGCCGCGGCCTTGCGGCCGGAGGTGGTGCATGCGGTGGTCAGCCGGGGCGGGCGCACCGATCTGGCGGGTGCGGCATTGACCCAGGTGAGGGCACCCACTTTGCAGATCGTTGGCGCCCGGGACCCGATGGTGCTTGAGCTGAATGAGCAAAGCAGTCGTGCCTTGCGGTGTGAACAACAGCTGGAAATCGTGGCGGGCGCTACCCATCTTTTCGAGGAGCCCGGGGCCCTTGAGGACGTCGCCAGACTTGCTGGCGACTGGTTCGAGCACCATCTGCACGGCCCCGACTGACAACTCTGGATCGGTGTCACACGCCAAACGGATAGGTTTCATCTTCCGGTTCGAGTTCCTGGCTTTTTGGCAGCGCCAGTGCTGTCACGGGTTGGGTCTGTTCAATCCAGATCATGGCGTCGAACTGTTCGGCCAACATCGCTTCGAAGTAATGACTGCCACGCTCGGTTTCGGGGCGGTAAATCACCCCGATGGCCCGTTCCAGCAACGGTTTGGACAACACCCGGCGCAGCTCTTTGCGCGTTGGGTCTCGCCAGTCGGTCAATGACGCCGGTACACCCGCCTTGAGGAACTGATGCTCCCAACTGTCCGGGCGAGAGGGCAGGACGTCCTTGATGAGCATGTCGCCGTCCCAGTCATCGGCCGCGGTCACCTTGCCACGGTCGGTGCTCATACCGATCAGCACGGCATCGCGCCCATAGGCACTGCGGCACAGCTGACCGATGTTGAACTGACCCTTCCAGCCCATCTCCGTCGCGGCCGCGTTGCCGATATGAGAATTGTGCGCCCAGACCACGGCTTTGGCTTGCGGGCCCCGGTGCTCAAGCAGTGCACGAAGTGTGTCGAACATGTGCCGGTCACGCAGGTTCCACGAGGCGGTCGACCCTCGATAAATCGCACGGTAATACTGTTCCGCTGCCTGCACCACCCGAGCGTTCTGCGCCGCATTGAAGAACGCCTCGTCGTTCTGGATGAGCCCGGCCAGTTGTTCGGCCAGCATGGCATTGAGCTGGTCGACCACCGGCTGCTCACAGGGCATCAAGCCGCCACGTTCGACGAAGTGGCCATACAACGCGGGATCATCCTGCCATGGGGTCAGACAGCCATAGCGCCGCCGGGCTTCGTGGGCCAGCTTTGGGTCGATCCGGTCCAGATAGCTCAGCACCTCATGAATGGAGTTGCGCAGGCTGTAAACGTCCAGCCCGCGGAACTCGACACGACGTTCAGAGACGAGGGTGTGGTTGTATTGATGCAGCCAGTGGGCGAATGCTCTCACGTCGGTGTTGCGCCACATCCAGGTCGGGAATCGGCTGAAGATGTGACGTTTCCACGCCGAGGGCGCCAATCCCCGGACATACTGGTCGACATGACCCGCGTCCGGCCAGTCCGCTTCAACGGCCACGATGTTGAACCCATGCTGCTCAATCAGCCTTTGGGTGATCGCTGCCCGGGTTCGATAAAAATCGCTGGTGCCATGACTGGCTTCGCCGATCATCACCACCCGCGCATCCGCATAGCGATCGAACATTTCACCAAAGGCGGAGGAATCCAGTGCCGGCAGAGGCTCGGCGTATTGGTGCAGAAGAGGTGCGATGGCGGCCTGGTCAATGCGCCGATGTGAGCCATACAGGTTATCCAGCATGTCTTGGGAGGGTGTGTTCATGACTGTCGTCCCCGCAAAGGTGGGTTACTGCCAGCGGTATTGCGCTTGCGCTCAACCGCCCGAAATCAGTCCGCAGGTCCACGACACATTGTGTTTAAACGCAAGCTTTTGTGTCGCTTCATCACCTGTTTGATTATTCCTACACCTTGATCCAGATGAACAATTGAGTTTCGTCAATAAAGGGTGCAAAGCCTTGAGAGAAGCTGTCTGCATCAAGTATTCGTTGGCTGCCGACTATGATCTGACGCGATGGGCGTTATTCCGAAAGCAGGATTGGAAGGCTCATTTCCCTCTGACCTTGTAAATGGTCGGCGTCTGGCTAGGCTCCAGCCTAGGGCTGTCTTCAGGAGAGGGAATTGAACGGTAGGTGAAGGATGGTATTCATCCGCTAAAAGCAGGGGCGTAGATCATGGAAGCATTGGGTACGAAGAGTATTTTCAACCGCTCACGTCTGACGCTTGCCCTCTGCGTAGGTGCGCTCATGGGCTGCACCAGCACGAGTGAAGAGACATCGCAAACCACGTCGGCCATGTCCGGTATCGCCATGGCGGACCAGGTTTGCGCCCAATGCCATGGACTGACGGGAGAGTCCTTCTCGCCAACATTCCCCAAGTTGGCCGGGCAGCAAAAAGAGTACCTGAAGTTGCAGCTGGCTGACTTCAAGGACCATGCACGCAGTGATAAAACCGGGACTCAGTACATGTGGGGCTTTAACCATCTGACGCAGACCCAGATAGCCGAACTGGCCGACTACTTTTCGAGTCAGAGCCCCATGAAGGCGGATGCAGACACGCCCGATGCCCGCGGTGAATTGATCTTTCGCCAGGGCTTGCCTGAGGCGGGCGTCGCGCAGTGCAGTTCGTGCCACGGTGCCGGCGGTCAGGGAGGTGGCCAGATTCCCCGCGTGGCGGGTCAACATGCCGCTTATGCGAGTCGCCAGATCAAGGTGCTTCAACAGACCGAACTGCGGCCCCGGGACGCCCTGATGAAGAAAAATCACTCACTGTCTGAGGCGGATGCCGAATCTGTCGCCCATTACATGGCAACGCTGGGGGCAAAAAAATAATGGCTTACGCCGACAGCGCTCAAGTCGTTTTACAGGTACAGGCAGTGAATCACTTGGCGGGTATCGAAGGGATCGTCGCGCGTTTCGAAGCCAAGGGATCTGGCCAGGTCGCGCATCGGCGCATTGCTGGAGGCGTCGACCGCATATATCTGGTGAAAACCGTTCTTGCGCGCGGCCGTGATCAAATGTTCCATCAGTAACGTGCCCAGCCCCAGATGCTGCCATTGATCGGCAACTGTCACCATACACTCACACTTATATTCGCCCGTGGTGGCATAACGGCTGACGCCGATCTCGATCAATTGGCCATTTTCGTGGACCAGCGCGATGTATGCCAGGCACTGCTTGTTGCCGGGTTCGTTGACCTGCGCGAGAAAGCGCATGTGCCGGGACTCAGGGCATAGGTGTTTGATGAAGCTGTACTCACGCTCGCGGTCTTTTTCCGTCAGTTGCCGGATCAACACGTGACGACCATCCTTGAGCGCTTCGATCCAGTATTTTCCGGTGACTTTGGCATAGGCTTCGGAAGATCGATCATTATGGTCTTTGACAGTGAGCATGATGCGATCCCTCCCGCCGTCTTCAAAGGTCGGCGCGCAGTGACAAACCACGCGATTCACTTCTTTCTACACCCCTGGCTGCGCCTGAATATGATCTGGATCAGACTCTTATGACAGTGCGCTCAATGCTCCATGGGCGCCGGCTCGATAAAGGCTCGGGAAGAGAACAGAGACGAGGAGGGTGATCAGCGATATCAGCGTCATTATCTCCACTGGAAGGACCAAACACTTCAGCGCCTCAATGCCCAGGGATTGGAGGTGAACGTGCAAGTTGTCTTCACCTGCGATCCACTGCTCGACATCTTGAAATGTGTCGAGGCGCTCAAGCCCGACCTGGTCATCAAGGATGTCACACTGGACCCGGTACTTGGACGGGCGTTCGTCACACCTCTGGATTACCATTTGCTGCGCGGATGTCCCGTTGCGTTACACCTGGTCAACCAGGTCCGTCATGAGTTGCCTCGTCGGATCGTCGCCGCTGTGGACCCGTTCGATACGGTCACACAAATCCATGATGTGAACGATGCCATTATTCAGGCGGCTCATACGCTGGCCGCGCAATGCCACGCATCGCTGCACCTGCTTTACGCCTATGACTTATCGCCTGCATTTAATGGCGATACGCCGCTGATCAGCGGCTGCTGGAATATGGCCTTCATGGATGAGTTGCGAGAGTCCCTTCATCAGGCGTTCAACACCCTGGCTGAGCGCTATGGAATTGCTCCAGAGCACCGGCATTTTTTCATGGGTCTGCCGACGCCGGTGATCAGTGCATTTGTCGATGAATACCAGGCAGACGTCGTGGTGATGGGCACCGTGCATCGTGTGGGCACTCATCGATTCATCGGCAGCACTATGGAGCGCGCGCTGTATTCGTTGCAGGGCAGCATTCTGGCGGTCAGACAATCAGACTCGCACGTCGAAGAGAACAGGTGATCGCGGCGTTGACCCGCGCCTTGCTTCAGCCTTTTTAAATGAACAAAAAAACCCCCGCCGGTTTCCCGGCAGGGGCTGGGCAGCCTGGGATTCACTCGCCTTTGATTGGCACGACTTTATCCGCTTTCATGGCTTCGGGCTTTTTCGGCAGCGAGATGCTCAGCACGCCTTTGCTGAAACTCGCGTCGATCTTCTCGGCATCGACACCTTTGGGCAAGTTGAACACCCGCTCGAAGGAGCCATAGTGACGCTCGCTGAGGTGATAGCCCTTCCTTTTTTCTTCCTTGTCCTCTTTCTTTTCGCCTTTGATGATCAGGCTGCCGTTGGACAGTTTGATCTCAATGTTTTTCTGATCCATACCGGGAAGCTCAGCTGTGATTTCGTAGCTTTTGTCTTTCTCGGAGATGTCCACGGCAGGCAGACCGTGACCGATCAGTTCGCGCCGCCAGAGCGGCTCGACATCGAACAACCCGCGACCGAATGGCGACAGTCCCGAGCCGCGATTGAAGTCTTCGAACAGGTGATCAACCTGCTGCCGGAGCTTTTCCAGAGGGCGCCAGAGGTCTGTTGTCACGGGATGCTGACTGGCTTTGTCGTCGGTATGAACCGGCACTTTTTTTTCACTGTTGCTCATTTTGAATTCCTCCTCTTGGGTAATAGAGGTGGATCGCAAACCGTTTGGCGGTCCACCACGACAGAACAAGCACGCAACACCGGGCCCTACAAGGTCAGTGTCCCGGACCACAGCATCCAGCCGGCAAAGGCTGCAGCCGTCCAGATAATGATTAACAGCCCCGTCTCGGGACCGCTGAGCGGTTGTCCCTGGCGAGCCTTCATGGTGGCCAGGTAAATCAACGAACCGGGGGCGTAGAGCAAAGCGCTGAGCAACATGTATTTAGGCCCGGCGGCATACAGCAGCCACACGCAATACAGCGTCGCGACCAAGGCAATGGCCATGTCGCGCAGTTGCTGGCCTCGGTGGCCGGCGTAGGTCTCGCCCTGCCAGGTCAGTTTCAGCGCGTACAGACCGCTGAACAGGTACGGCAGCAAAATCATCGAGGTGGCCAGGGAAATCAGCGCGAGGTAACTGGCGCTCGAGTACAGCGTCAGCAACAGGAACAGTTGAATGCAGCCGTTGGTGATCCACAGCGCATTGGCTGGCACACCCTGGGTGTTTTCCACGGCGAGTGGCCCCGGCATGACCTTTTCCTTGGCCGGTGTGAACACCGATTCCGCTGCCAGCAATGTCCAGGCGAGCAGGGCGCCACCCACCGAAATGATCAAGCCGATGCTGATGAGCACCGCGCCCCACGGTCCGGCGACCGCCTGAAGCACGCCCGCCATCGAAGGGTTTTTCAAGGCGGCGAGTTCCGGTTGTTTGAGAATGCCCAGCGACAGCAGCGACACCGCAATCAGCAGCAACAGGGTGATGACAAAACCGATGACCGTGGCGCGACCGACATTGGCCCGTTCTGCGGCACGGGCGGAGAACACGTTGGCGCCTTCGATCCCGATGAACACCCAGACGGTCACCAGCATGGTGCTTTTGACTTGATCGAGGGTGCTGCCCAGTGCGGGCGAGCCCCAGAAATCGACGTTGAAGGTTTCACGCTGGAAAGCGGCGATCACCAGGCCGATAAACAGCAGCAACGGAACGATCTTGGCTACCGTGGTCAACGCGTTGGCCCGGGCCGCGGTGCGCATCCCTCTGAGGATCATCCAGTGCAACGACCACAGCACCACGGACGCGCCGGCAATCGCCGCTTTGTTGTTGCCTTCACCGAACAGCGGGAAGAAGTAACTCAGCGCCGCGAACAAAATCACCAGGTAGCTGACGTTGCCGATCCAGGCGCTGATCCAGTAGCCCCAGGCGGAGTTGAAGCCGAGGAACTCGCCGCCTAATGCGCGGGCGTAGGCGAATACACCGTTGTCCAGGGCAGGTTGGCGGTTGGACAGGGTTTGGTAGACCAAAGCGAGCGACAGCATGCCGACGCCCGTGATCAGCCAGCCAATCAGGATCGCCCCGGCCCCCGCACTGGCCGCCATGTTCTGCGGCAGGCTGAAAATGCCGCTGCCAATCATCGAACCGACCACCAGGGCAATCAGCAGGCTCAAAGACAGGCGCTTGGGTTCCACCTTTCGCAAACTGCCTGCAAGGGGTTGTGTGGCAGTCGGCGGAATGACCGGTTGGGTGCCTTGCAGATGCGTAGCCATGGGAGCCTCCACGAAACGAAAGTTTCTGCACACATCGAATGCGATGGTGCGAATGCTGACTCTAATTTCTACGTGTCCGTCCAAGGCGTGTTTGATTCAGATCAGTAAGACGGCATACGCCTGGTTTGTGCTGGTACAACCTGGACTTAGGGTGTGTCCGCCGCCGAAATTCAGGCGCCCCGGGGACACGAAAGACATTCGCGTCCTAAGCTCTACCTCGATGACAGATATTTTTACAGCGAGGCCTGCAAATCGCTTTCGAGGAACTCACTTCGATGCTCAGTAAGTGGCTGGACCCCGTTCTGTTGCTGCTCACCGCACTGACGCTGCTGGCCGGCGGCATTGCGTATGTTGCGCAAGAACCTGATTGGGCATCGAGGTGCTGGGCCGCAGGAAGCCTGGTGATGGCTGCGGTACTGCTCGTTGAAATCGCCCGGCGCCTGGCCCGGCGCGAGGCCGGTGTCGACCTGATCGCACTGCTATCGATCACTGCCGCCCTGGTCTTTGAGCAGACACTGGTGGCGGCGGTGATTGCCTTGATGCTGGCGACCGGACGGACCCTGGAGTTTTTCACCAGGCAACGCGCTGACCGTGAGCTGCGTGCGCTCATCGACCGGGCGCCACGCTTTGCCTGGCTGCAGGAGGAGGGCGGCTTGCGTGAGGTCCCCGTTGAGCAGGTCCAGCCGCATCAAACATTGCTGGTGCGGCTGGGGGAAGTGATACCGGTCGACGGTCGGCTGCTAAGTCCTGCGGCGATTCTGGACGAATCGGCGCTCAGTGGTGAGTCGCTGCCCGTCACCCGTCGAGAAGGTGAGCAACTGCCCAGCGGCGTTTCCAACGTCGGTGCGCCCATCCTGCTGATCGCCACCCGAACAGCCGCACAGAGTACCTACGCCGGTATCGTGCGGCTGGCCGAGGAGGCACGTCGTTCGCGCGCACCTTTCGTGCGACTGGCCGACCGCTATGCCTTGTTCTTCATCCCGCTGACATTGCTGATTGCCGGATTGGCCTGGCAATTGAGCGGCGATCCTTTGCGAGCGTTGGCGGTTCTGGTGGTGGCCACGCCTTGCCCTTTGATTCTGGCGGTGCCGATTGCCTTCATGTCAGGTATTTCGAGGGCGGCGCGGCGCGGGATCCTGATCAAGGACGGCGCGACCCTGGAAGCGCTGGCCGGGGTCAAGCAGGTGTTTCTCGACAAGACCGGCACGCTGACCAGCGGCCATGCCCGCCTGCAGTCGATAGAGGTCAACGGGTTGGGCGATCCGCAACGCCTGCTCGGCCTGGCCGCTTCGCTGGCGCAAGCCTCGACGCATCCTGTTTGCCAGGCAATTGTTGAAGCGGCGCATCAGCGTCAATTGTCGCTCAGTGTCCCGCAGGCGGTAGAAGAAAGCCCAGGCTCCGGGCTTTGTGGGCGCGTCGATGGCGTGCAGGTGCGTTTCGGCACGTTGCCTTTTGCTCACAAAGACGCCGCTGCAACCGACTGGGTCGCCGCGATGCTGCGCCACATGGATTACCTGGCATGCAGCGGAAGCTTCATCGACGTGGACGGGGAACTCGCGGGCCTGCTGGTTTTCTCGGACAAGGTTCGGCGCGAAACGCCGCAGACGCTGCGTCGACTGCGCAATAGAGGCATCGAAAAGATCGTCATGCTCACCGGGGATCGCCTGGAAACTGCGGAGATGATTGCGCTGTCTGCCGGGATTGACGAGTTACGTGCCGGGTTGACCCCTGAGGAAAAAGTGCGAGCTGTACAGCAAGGTTGCCTGCACACCAGCACACTGATGGTCGGCGATGGCATCAACGATGCTCCCGCGCTGGCGGCGGCCAACGTCGGCGTGGCCATGGGGGCGGGCGGTGCCACGGCTTCTGCGCAAGCCGCTGGCGTTGTGCTGTTGGTGGATCGCCTGGATCGCTTGGTCGAGGCGTTGGACATTGCCCGACGAACCCGCTACATCGCACGCCAAGGCGTGCTGGTCGGCATGGGGATGTCATTGCTGGCCATGGCAGCGGCAGCCCTCGGCTATCTGCCGCCGCTGATTGGCGCCGTGGTGCAGGAGGGCATTGACGTGGTGATCATCATTAACGCCTTGCGGGCATTGGGGCCGTCGTGGGAGCTGAGGAAACGAAAGCTTGCCGCAGAGCATATCGATCGCCTGCAAGATGAACACCAGCAACTCGCCGCCGTACTGAGCGATCTGCACCAACTGGCCAATGACTTTGCCCAGCGCCCACTTGCGCAAGCACAGACCGACCTGATGCAACTGGTCGACAAGTTGCAAACATCACTGGCGGAGCATGAACGCGAAGATGAAAACACACTGTACCCGCTGTTGACGCGAAGCATGCCGGGCGAGGATCCGATGTCGGCGATGAGCCACGCACACCGGGAGATTTTTCGCCTTATCCACTTACTGGCGCGCATGAGCAGCGACTTCAGTTCCGCCCCCGCAACGGCATCAGCTGATGAGATTCAGCATCAGCTGATTCGCCTGGATACCCTCGTGCGACTGCACTTTGATCAGGAGGAGGAACTGTTTCGTTATCTGGACTGGCGCTAGACAGGCGAGTCAGGCACAAAACACCCGACTCGTCCCCTGACGTTTCGAACGTCCAGATCGGGTTTATTCCTCAATCAATTCCTGTGGCGAAACCACCCAGACGCTACACGGCATCTTGTACAGCAGATGTTCCACTGTACTGCCGACCAACCTGTCCATGACACGACGCCCGGCCCGGCCCATGACAATCATGTCGATGTCATAAGCGGTTGCGTAGCTGCCAAGCACCTTGGCCGGGTTGCCCATGATCATGTGCTGGCGCTCCGGCGGGATGCCGTTGCGCTCCGACAGTTCGCGGAAGGCATCAGCCTGTGCATCGAACAGGGTTTTGGCTTTGCTGGAAGAGAAAAACGTCGAGCCATCGCGGAAACCGAATTCATCCGCACTGATGGATGAAAGATCATGGGCATAGATGACGTCGAGTTCTGCATGACAGGTGCTCGCCAGTTTTGCGGCATCTTGCAGAATCCTGTCATTGAAACCCTCGTACTGCCCATCGCGATGGAAAGGGTCGACGGCTGCGACGATCTTGTGCGGCAAGGCGTGGCGCATATTGCTGACAAAATGCAAAGGCACCGGGCATTCGCGCAGCAGATGAATATCCAGCGGAGTAAACATCAGGCGTGACAGGAGCGATTCGTGTTCCAGCCCCTTGATCAGCGCCGCCATGGGCTGTTCTTTGAGATGGATGAGGATTTCCTGCAAGGGTCTTTCCACCCAGACCACTTCAGTGGTGACGTGTACGCCGATTTTGCGCAACGGACGAGCCTGGTCTTCCAGCCATTGGCGATGGCGTTCAACGTAGCCCAGTCGCATCTGTTCCAGCGCTTGTTCATTGACCATTCCGGCGGTCGCCAGCCCTTCGAGATAGTCGAACGCCACGATGTGCAATGACGCGTCCGACGCTTTGGCCAGCGCGGCGGCCCGGTCGAAAGCGGGGCTGTTTTCCATCAAGGGCGAGGCGACCAACATGAAACGCGTTTGATCAGGCATGACCATTCTCCCGTGGATAATCGTGCAAGTGCTTGCCAATGCAGCGATGCAATTGGGAAGTGAAGCTTTGCGATGATCATGCGGCCGGTCGGGGAAGGGGGGATTGATCTTTGTCAAACGCGAGGGGCAATGACCCTGTCGCCCGACGTACGGTTATCCGCTGCGTTCAGAGACCAAATTGTTGACCATTGTCAACCTGTCGTCTGGCATCCCGGCGCAGTCTTGGCGGCGTGCTGAACGCTTGCGCACGCAGAACGAAAGAGGGATCACCATGGCGACCATGAAAGCGGCAGTTTTCGTTGAAAAAAACCGGATCGTGCTGCAGGACAAGCCCGTCCCCGAGGTCGGGCCGCTGGATGCACTGGTCCGTATCACCACCACGACCCTTTGCGGTACCGACGTGCACATCTTGCGCGGCGAATACCCGGTGGCCAAAGGGCTGACCGTGGGTCATGAGCCGGTGGGTGTCATCGAACGGCTGGGCTCCCAGGTGCGCGGCTTCGTCGAGGGGCAGCGAGTCATTGCCGGCGCCATCACGCCCAGCGGGCAGAGTTACGCGTGCCTGTGCGGCTGTGCCTCGCAGGATGGCCCTGACACCCGTCATGGCTTTCGCGCCACGGGTGGCTGGAAATTCGGCAACATCATTGATGGCTGCCAGGCCGAGTACGTGCTGGTGCCGGACGCAGTTGCCAATTTATGCCCGATTCCCGACGGCCTCAGCGATGAGCAGGTGCTGATGTGCCCGGACATCATGTCCACCGGTTTTTCCGGGGCGGAGCGCGGCGAGGTGAGCATCGGCGATACCGTTGCCGTTTTTGCCCTCGGGCCGATTGGCCTCTGCGCAGTGGCCGGCGCGCGTCTGAAGGGCGCGACGACCATCATTGGCGTCGATGCCGTGGCCGAGCGCATGAGCGTTGCGCGGCAGTTGGGCGCGACCCATGTGGTCAATTTCAAGGACGGCAACGTCGTCGAGCAAATCATGGCCCTGACCGATGGCCGTGGCGTCGATGTGTCCATTGAGGCGCTGGGCACCCAAGGGACGTTCGAGTCTGCACTGCGGGTGTTGCGTCCGGGTGGCCGGCTGTCGAGCCTCGGGGTTTATTCCACTGACCTGCGCATTCCCCTCGATGCCTTCGCAGCAGGACTGGGGGACTTGAGCATCGTCACCACCCTGTGTCCCGGCGGCAAAGAACGCATGCGTCGCTTGATGGCGGTGGTGAACAGCGGCGGTGTCGACCTGTCTCCCCTGGTGACTCACCGTTTCAAACTCGACGACATTGAAGCGGCTTATGAGTTGTTCGCTCACCAGCGGGACGGTGTGATGAAGGTGGCGATTACCCCGTGAGGAAGGTGATTCTGGCCGGGAAGGCAACGCCTGCGCAGATGACCACCCCATGAATGAAACCCTCGGCATGACGGGAGCAGCGGCGGCGCTGGGAATCGGCATGCTCGTCGGTCTTGAACGCGAGCGGCACAAAGGACAAGGAGAGAGCCGTGCCTGTGCCGGGTTGCGCACCTTCGCGATTACCGCGCTGTTGGGCTATGTGGCGATGCAGGTCGGCGGCGGTCTGCTGGTAGGCATCGTGGCGGTCACGCTGGGCTTGCTGGTCACCGTGGCGTACTGGCGCAGCCTGAGCGATGACCCGGGCGTGACCAGCGAAGTCGCATTGCTCACCGTGTTGGTCCTGGGGGCGCTGTGTAGCACCAGGCTCGAACTGGCCATTGCCATTGCCGTGGTGGTGACGGGGTTGTTGACGTATCGACAGAAACTGCACCACTTTGCCCGTAGCCAGTTGACTGATGCGGAGATGCGCGACGGTCTGGTCCTGCTGACTGCCGCTCTGGTGGTGCTGCCACTGGTGCCTGATCGCTTCATTGGCCCCTATGCCGCCATCAATCTGCGCACCATTTGCACCCTGACGGTGTTGCTCATGGTGGTGGGCGCGGTGGGGCATGTTGCTGTTCGTACGTTGGGTACCCGTTATGGCTATGCGATCAGCGCCATTGCCTCCGGATTTGCCTCGAGCACCGTGACCATCGCCGCTATGGGCCACATTGCCGCCAAGGAGCCGGACAACATCAAGGTCTTGAGCGCAGCGGCGATATTCTCCAACCTCGCGACCTTCATCCAGGTCGGCCTGATCCTGGGCACGGTCGACACCGATCTGTTACGTCATATCTGGGCCCCGTTAATGTGCGGTGCCGCCGCCACGGCGCTGTATGGCCTGTGCTTGATGTTTCCCCGGCCTGCGACCGGCGCGAGCCAACCGATCAAGGTCGGCGGTGCGTTTAATCTCAAGCTGGCCCTGCTCGTCACATTGGCCATGACCGGCATCACTTTCCTGTCGTCGGTGATGCTCAGCCTCTACGGCGAAGTGGGCGTGATGCTGACGGCGACCTTGACCGGCTTTGCCGATGCCCATTCATCGACAGCGTCGATTGCCACATTAGCCAAGTCGGGCCAGATGCCGTTCGACGCCATTGCCGTCCCGACGTTAATCGCCGTCAGCAGTAACTCCCTGAGCAAATGCCTGGTGGCGTGGGTCAGTGGCGGTCGACCGTTCGCCGCTTATCTCATCCCGGGGCAGGTATTGCTGACGCTGGCGATGTGGGCCGGAATCTTGCTGCTCTGAAGGTACATCTCGCGTTGGGCTGATAAAGATCAAGTTGACTGAATCGGGACCGCTCAATCTGTATGCCTACGCAATCCAGAAGGCCGTATGCCGAGGTGTCCAATGTCGCAGACTCAGCGTTTATTGTTAATAGCTCCCTCAGCCATGACCCGTACACCGGCGTTCGACCGGGCCGCGGCGTTGGCGCGGGCGATGCAAATGCCGTTGCACATCGTGGCATTTGACTACTCGCAGGCACTGGCGGTGGCTGGCCTGTTTGCGCCCGAACAAATGAACCGTGCACGTGACGGCTATCTGCAGACCCACCGGCAGTGGCTCACGGAACAGGCCGGGTTGATGAGCAGGCACGGTGTGGAAGTCACCAGCGAAGTGGTGTGGGTGCAGCACCCGTATGAGGAAATCATGCAATTCGTCAACGAGATGCCGTTGGCACTGATCATCAAGGATGCGCAGGAAGAGTCGGCGCTCAAGCGTGTGTTTTTCACGCCGCTGGATTGGCAACTGTTGCGCGATTGCCCGGTACCTGTGCATCTGGTGACCAACGCCCTCAATCCGCGCCCGCACAGCGTATTGGCCATCGTCGATGTGCTGCGCAGCGAAGACCAGGACCTGGTGTTCAACGACCAGATCATTGATGCCGCCACCAAACTGGCCGAGGTGTGTGATGCCCGCCTGGAGCTGTTGCACGCCTACGACTGGACCGCCGTGTATGCCCAGGACATTGGTTTTGGGGCGCTGCCATTGGCCGTCGGCATCTATGAAACCCTGGGCTCGGCGCAGCACGAAGCGTTTGCGGCTTTGGCCGAACGCCATGGCGTACCACCGGAATGTCGGCACTTCATCGAGGGAATCCCGGTGAACAGTATTTGTGAGTTCGCCGCCGACCATCACACCGATGTCATCGTGATGGGGACGGTGCAACACAAGGGACTTAACAAACTATTGGGAACCACGGCCGAGCAACTGTTACAGCGCGCGCCGTGCAGTGTGCTGGCGATCAAGCCGGGCCGGATGCTGCAGTCCTGAGAATGGATCGCCCCGCGATGAAACGTTGGCCGTAACATCGCGGGGCGAGGGTTTACAGGGAAAGACGATGAATGACTTGGCGGCTGTCATCGGGGTCATTGTGTGTTTCGAAGCCCAGGGCTTTGGCCAGGTCGCGCATCGGCGTATTGCTGGAGGCGTCCACTGAATACATCTGGCGAAAACCGTTCTGGCGCGCGGCTTTGATCAAATGCTCCATCAGGAGTGTACCCAGGCCCAGGTGCATCCATTCATCTGCGACCGTCACGGCGCATTCACATTCAAGTCCGCCGGTGGCGGCATACCGGCTGACGCCGATCTCGACCAGTTTGCCGTTGTCATGGACCAGGGCGATAAAGGCCAGGCGTTTGTCGTTGTCGGTATCCATCAACTGATCGAGCAAAGCGCCGGTGGGCTCGTTGATCTGCGCCAGAAAACGCATGTGGCGAGACTCGGGAGAGAGCCGTTTGATAAAGTCGTATTCGCGCTCGCGGTCTTTTTCCGCCAGCGGCCGGATCAATACGTGGCGGCCATCCTTGAGTTCTTCAATCCAGTACCTTCCGGTGACTGCAGCATAGGCAGCCGCCGCCCGGTCATTGTGGTCTTTGACGGTGAGCATGGGGTCGTCCTCCAACGGGTTTGAAAAGGGGCGCGCGGTGATGAACCGCACCGTTCGTTCCTTTCTACGCCGCTGTCGGCGCTTGAATCTGATCTGGATCAGAGACTCGTGATCAAGCGCATTCATTTGTACCTGGTTGACGTAAATCAACCTGGGGCAGGGGGCAGCGGGTGCAGTCTGGGATACCTGCCGGCCCTTGCGAGCCGGTGTCGAATCGAGGTGTGTGATGGGTCAATATCAACGATTGTTGCTGATCGCCGACCAAACCTTGCATCAATCCCCGGCGCTGTTACGTGCTGTCGCCCTGGCCAAGGAAAGCGGGGCGGCCTTGGCCGTGCGAGCCTTTGTCGAACCGGCGCCGGTGGTGCATTTGTGGGAAGAGAAAGTCGATGACGCGAGGTATCAGGGCTATTTGCGCCGCTATCGTCGCTGGGCGGCCGACGAGATGGACCGGCTCAATGACGCGGGGCTGGAGGTGACCGTCGAAGTGGTGTTCACCACCCATCCGCTGCTGGACATCCTCAAGACCGTCGAAGACCTCAAACCCGACTTGCTGATCAAGGACGTGACCCTTGAACCGCTGCTCAAGCGGGTGTTCATTACCCCGCTCGATTGCCACTTGCTGCGCGAATGCCCGGTTCCGGTTCATCTGGTCAACCAGGCACGGTACAGCTTGCCGCACCGCATCGTGGCGGCGGTAGATCCGTTCGATCCCTCAACCCAGATCAGCGGCCTCAATGACAGCATCATCCAGGCCGCCAACGCGTTAGCCCTGCAATGTGACGCGCCGCTGCACCTGCTTTACGCCTATGACTTGTCGTCAGCCTTCAATGGCGACACGCCGCTGGCGGGCGGTGGCTGGGGCGTGGACTATATCGAAGAGCTGCGCGAGTCGTTGCACCGGGCCTTTGTCACCCTGGCGGATCGCTACGGTGTGCCACCCGAGCGTCGGCATTTCGTCATGGGGTTGCCGGTGCCGGTGATCAGCGAATTCGTCGAGCAATTCCTGGTGGATGTGGTGGTGATGGGGACTGTGCACCGGGTGGGCATCGACCGAATGATCGGCAGTAACACCGAGCGGGCACTGTACTCGGTGCCAGGGAGCATTCTGGCCGTGGGGCAGGGCGTCAAGGCGTGAGGACGATGGCACCGTTGAACTGACCCGCCCTTAAACAGGCCAGGGCCTCGTTGGCGTCGTCGAGGGCGAACCGGGTGACGTCGCATTGCACGGGCGTGTGTTGCAGCTCCGCGAAAAACGCGGTGCCGTCTTCTCGCGTCAGGTTGGCCACCGAGCGGACGCAGCGCTCGCCCCACAGCAGCCGATAGGGAAACGCCGGAATGTCACTCATGTGAATACCGGCGCACACCACACAGCCACCCTTGGCCGTCACCGCCAGCGCCGCCGGTACCAGCGCGCCGACGGGGGCGAAAATCAGGCTGGCATCGAGCAGATGCGGCGGCGATTGATCCGAAGGACCGGCCCATGTGGCGCCCAGGGAGCGTGCATAGGTCTGGCTTGCCAGGTCGTCCGGTCGGGTGAAAGCGTACACCTGCTGGCCCCGGCCCTGCGCCACCTGAATGGCCAAATGAGCGGCAGCGCCGAAACCATAGAGCCCGAGGTGGCGTGCATCCTTGACCATTTGCAAGGCCCTGAAGCCGATCAGCCCGGCACACAGCAGCGGCGCCGCTTGCAGGTCCGACAGTGCCGGCGGAATGTGAAAACAGAAACGCGGGTCGGCTACGGTGTATTCCGCGTAGCCACCGTCCAGATGACAACCGGTGAACTGCGCGTGATCGCAAAGATTCTCCCGGCCCGAGCGGCAAAACCCGCATTCACCGCACGTCCAGCCCAGCCAGGGAACGCCCACTCGTTGGCCAATCCAGGCGGGGTCGACGTCAGCGCCTACCTCAGTGACTTCGCCGACGATTTCATGCCCCGGCACTCGCGGCAGCACCGCTTGTGGCAACTCGCCGTCCACCAGGTGCAGGTCGGTGCGGCATACGCCACAGGCCAGGACTTTGATTAATAGTTGGTGTGCGCCAGGTGTCGGGACAGGGCGCTCTTCCCGTTGCAGCGGCTGGCCGGGAACATGCAGAACCATGGCACGCATGACGATTCTCCCGACGTGCAGGTGTTAGCGAGGGGAGCGATGACAGCCTGCGACCAGCTGCTTGAGCCCTTCCATGTTCTGGATTTTGACGTCTCGGCCCGATATTTCTACCAGCCCCTGATCCCGCAGGTGCGCAATGCCCCGGCAGATGGTTTCCAGCCGCAGCCCCAGGTAGGAGCCGATTTCTTCGCGACGCATTTTCAGCACGAAGTCCCTGGAGGAATAGCCACGGATACTGAAACGTTGCGACAGGTTCAGCAGAAAAGCCGCCAGCCGCTCATCCGAGTTCATATTGCCCATCAGCATCAACATGCTGTGATCACGCACGATTTCACGGCTCAGGAGCCGGTTGAGGTTGTGCTGCAGCGACGGCAGGTTGTGGGCGAGCTTCTCCAGTTGCGCGAAGTGGATGGGGCAGACTTCGCTGTCCTCGAGGGCAAACGCATTGCAGGCGTGCTCATCGGCGCTGATGGCGTCCAGACCGAGCATCTCGCCGGGTATGTGAAACCCCGTGACCTGTTCACGACCATCGACGGATAACACGCTGGTCTTGAACGAGCCGATACGAACCGCGTAAAGCGAACGCAGTGGATCACCCGTGCGGTACAACGCGGCACCCTTTTTAACCTTGAAGCGCTGCACGATCAGCGTATCCAGCCGCTCGACTTCCGCGCCACTCAAGCCAATCGGCAGGCACAACTCCAATACGCTGCAGTTGGAACAGGCGGCCTTTAGGTAATGAACTTGAAGTGGACGAGTTTCAGGCATGAGGGGAGACGCCATCTAGGAGTTTTCTAAGCATAGATGGTGAGTCTTCGAGCGCGAACCTCATTGGGGTGATCGCCGAGGTAATCGACGAACGGGGAGGAATCCACGTCCTGCGTGCCAATGTTCAGAGCGTTCCCACGCCATTGAGCTTGATCGTCGGCGATGAGAATTGATGTAAATCAAGTCTTGAGCGTTTCAGGCACCCAGAATCCATGAATGGCGATGGGTAGGCCGGGCCGTTGGCGGAGGACTTCATGAGCGATTTTCTGAGTGACGAGCAACTGGAAGGGCTGGATGCCTATTGGCGGGCCTCCAATTATCTGGCGGTCGGGCAGATCTACCTCAAAGACAACCCTTTGCTGAAGCTGCCCCTGACCCTGGCACATGTCAAACCCCGGCTGCTGGGCCATTGGGGCACGACGCCGGGGCTGAACCTGATCTACACCCACCTCAATCGGCTGATCAAACAGTACGACCTGAACATGCTCTTCGTTGCCGGCCCCGGTCATGGTGGGCCGGCGGTTGTGGCACAGACTTATCTGGAAGGGACGTATACCGAGTTTTATCCTTCGGTGGAGTGCAATGCCAACGGTCTGGTTCGCTTGTTTCGGCAGTTTTCATGGCCTTACGGAATATCCAGCCATGTCTCGGCGCAGATTCCGGGGTCGATCCATGAAGGCGGCGAACTGGGCTATAGCCTGGCCCATGCCTATGGTGCCGCGTTTGATAACCCTGACTTGATCGTCGCTTGTGTGATTGGTGATGGTGAGGCCGAAACCGGTACGCTGGCGGCCAGTTGGCACTCCAACAAGTTCCTCAACCCCGCGCGTGACGGGGCGGTGTTGCCGATCCTGCACCTCAACGGCTACAAAATTGCCAATCCCACGGTGCTGGCCAGAATCAGTGAGGATGAGCTGTCGGCCTTGATGTATGGCTATGGCTACGATCCGTATTTCGTTGAAGGCGATGATCCGGCGCACGTGCATCAGGCCCTGGCCCGGACGCTGGATACGATCGTGCTGAAAATCCGCGAGATTCAGCGCGAAGCGCGTCAGCCTCGGCAGTCCGCAGCGCCGGAACGGCCGCTGTGGCCCATGCTGGTGTTGCGCACGCCCAAAGGCTGGACCGGCCCGAAATTCGTCGATGGTCACCGCGTTGAAGGCACCTGGCGCGCGCATCAGGTGCCCTTGGCCGATTTTCAGCAGGCGATTCATCTGCGCCAACTGGAGGAGTGGCTCAACAGTTATCGTCCCGATGAGCTGTTTGATGCCAATGGTGCCTTGCTGCCCGAAATCGCTGCACTGGCACCGACCGGGCACCGGCGCATGAGTGCCAATCCCCATGCCAACGGTGGCGAGCTGTTGCGGGCGCTGGACCTGCCCCCGTTCATCGACTATGCGGTGAAACTCGAGGTTCCTGGCAGCCTGCGCGCAGAGGCCACGCGGGTGCTGGGCACGTTTTTGCGCGATGTAATGAAAAACAGTCTGCTATCGAAAAACTTCCGTCTGTTCGGCCCCGATGAAACGGCGTCGAATCGACTGGATGCGGTCTACGAGGTCAGCGCCAAAGCATGGATGGAGCCGCTGGAGCCAGACGATGTGAACCTGGCGGCCGACGGTCGGGTCATGGAAATCCTCAGTGAACAGGTGTGCGAAGGCTGGCTGGAAGGCTATTTGCTGACCGGACGCCATGGTTTGCTGTCCTGTTATGAGGCGTTCATCCATATCGTCGACTCCATGGTCAATCAACACGCCAAATGGCTGAAAACAGCTGCCGAGGTACCGTGGCGTAAACCCGTTGCTTCGCTCAATTACTTGCTGACATCCCACGTCTGGCGCCAGGACCACAACGGTTTCTCCCACCAGGACCCGGGGTTCATCGACTTGGTGGCCAACAAAAAGTCGGACGTGGTGCGGATCTATCTACCCCCCGATGCCAATTGCCTGCTGTCGGTGGCTGACCACTGCCTGAGAAGCCGCGATTACATCAACGTCATCGTCGCCGGCAAGCAACCGGAATGGCAGTGGCTGGATATCGATGCAGCCATCCGGCATTGCCAGGCGGGTATCGGTCGATGGGACTGGGCGTGTTGCGAGGAGGGTGATCCGGATGTGGTGATGGCCTGCGCCGGTGACGTGCCAACCCTGGAAACCCTGGCGGCGGTGACTTTGTTACGCGAGTACGTACCGGATGTGCGGGTGAGGGTGATCAACGTCGTGGATTTGATGGTATTGCAGCCGTCGTATCAGCACCCCCACGGTTTATCGGACAGCGCGTTCGATGAGTTGTTTACAGTGGACAAACCGGTGATTTTTGCCTTTCACGGCTACCCGGCGCTCATCCACCGGCTGCTGTACAAGCGCACCAGCCATGAGAATTTCCACGTGCGCGGTTTCAAGGAGGAAGGCGCGACCACGACACCGTTCGACATGGCGGTGATCAACAATCTGGATCGTTATCGGTTGGCGCTGGACGTAATCGAGCGGGTGCCCCGGCTGCACGATCACGTGCAAATCGCGCAATCGCGCTACTGGTCCACCATGGAAAAACACAAGCTCTATCTCATCGAGCACGGGCTGGACATGCCCGAGGTGCTGAACTGGCAATGGACGCCCATGGCAGGTCACTGAATCCGGCGCCCCAGGCAGCCGCTGCAACCGAACACTCACCTGAGTAGAGGTAGATCATGAGCCAGTATCAAAAGTTATTACTCATCATCAACCCGGCCTTGCGCCAGTCCCCCGCGATCAATCATGCGGCTGCGCTGGCCAAGGCCAGCGGCGCAAGTTTGCATATCGCGGCGCTCCTGAAATCGCTGGATCGCCTGTCGTTTCTTGAACAGGGAAATCGGGAACAGGCGCGGGAGAGCTACCTGCAGGAACACCGCGACTGGCTCAAGGCTCAGGCAAGCAATCTGCGTGGCCGTGGGCTCGAAGTCACCACCGAAGTGGCCTGGGCCGATGACATGGAGCAGGACATCCTCGCTCATGTCATGGAAATGCAGCCCGACCTGCTGATCAAGGAAGTCCAGCATGAATCAGTGCTTAAACGTGCCTTTTTCACCCCGCTTGACTGGTACCTGCTGCGGCACTGCCCGATACCGGTATATCTCGTGGGCGGCAGTGGCTTCGGCTTGCCGCGCAAGATTGTGGCGGCGGTCGAAGTGTCGGAGACCGAGTCTCCCGACAACGAACTCAACGAGCGGATTATTCAGCAAGCGACGGGTCTGGCCATGCAGTGTGGAGCTGAATTGCATTTGCTGTACGCCTGCGATATCTCGGCCGGTTTTCTGGCGGACATGGACGGCCTGACCTTGGCTGACCTCACCAAGGCCTTACGCAAAGACCTGGAAAAAAACTTCCTCAAGCTGGCGAGCCGGTATGGCGTATCCGCCGATCATCGACATTTCATTATGGGACACCCCGTTTCGGCCCTGAGCGAGTTCGCCAATGAGCAGAATGTCGATGTCATCGTGATGGGAAAAGTCCAGTCACGCGGAGTGAACAAGCTGTTGGGCAGTACGACCGAACACATTCTGTATCAGGTGCCTTGCTGCATTCTGGCGGTATAGCGGGCTGCGAGCAGTGGTAAAGGAAGGGCTCATTTACGCTTCCAGTATTTCTGCATTTCCAGAAACAGAAAGGACGCGGTCCAGGTAATGAGTACCAGGCCGGTCAGTGCCTGCAGGCCGGTCAGGTACTTGAGATTGCCCACCGGTGAAATGTCGCCGAAGCCGATGGTCGTGTAGGTGGTAAAGGAAAAGTACACACAGTCCATCAGCGAGCCATCGAAATTACCGGTCAGGCTGCCCCAATCGCCGGAGCGCACCATCAGGTAATAGACCAGTGCGAAGCACCAGACTTCAAGCGCATGGGCTACCAGCGCTCCGAATACCCCGACGACAATCCTGAAACGGCTCCACAGCTTGAGCCGCGGCAGCCAATCGTTCAGGCGCAGCAGGCATTCGTAGTGGATTACCACGACGACGATGACCACCAGTGTATTGATCAACGTGACGGCCAGCATGGTGAACCTCCGGCGATAGCGGATGCATGGCGGTCCGCAATAAGCGGTGTCGACAAGACCGGGGCCTCAGGGTGATGTCACGTTCAGGCGGGCGAGTTGCGGAGCGGGTTTGACCGGCATCAGCGCTGGAAACTCTTCGGGCGTCAGTGTCTCCTTTTCCAGCAGCAGATGCGCGCCGGCGTCCAGATCGGCTCGACGACTGTTGAGCAAGGCTTTGGCCCGCCCATAGGCTTCATCCAGCAGGGCACGAATGCCCAGGTCGATTTCCCTGGCCGTTTGTTCCGAATAGTCTTTCTCGCCAACACCTCGCAACTGTTCACCCAGGTAGGTCGCGTTTTGTCGCTCCAGTACCGATTGGCCGAGCTCGCTACTCATGCCAAAGCGTGTGATCAATTGTCGGGCGATATCCGTGGCGCGGGCCAGGTCATCGGCGGCCCCGGTGGAAATTTGGCCATAGGCGAGGTATTCGGCAGCGCGCCCGGCCATCAGCACGACAATCCGGTCCTTGAGCATCTGGCAACTGATGAGGAAGTGATCTTCGGTCGGTCGCTGCAGCGTATAGCCCAGCGAGCCAATGGCGCGGGGCACAATCGAGACTTTATGGACGGGGTCCATGGCAGGCAGGCTGCTGGCGGCCAGGGCATGCCCCATCTCGTGATAGGCCACCACCTGACGCTCGTCAGGGCGCAGCAGGCTGCTCTTGCGTTCAACCCCCGCAACGATGCGCTCCACGGCGGCCGTGAAATCGTTGAGGCTGACGGCTTCGGCACCACGACGAGTGGCCACGATGGCGGCTTCGTTGACCAGGTTGGCCAGGTCTGCACCGGTGAAACCGGTGGTGATGTCGGCGATACGCTCGCCATCGAGGTCGGGCTCGATTTTGATTTTCTGGAGATGGACCTTGAGGATCGCCTGCCGGCCTTTGCGGTCGGGACGATCGACCAGGATCTGCCGGTCGATTCGCCCGGCTCTCAGTAGCGCCGGGTCGAGCACCTCCGGACGGTTGGTTGCGGCCAGCAATACCACGCCTTCACGGGGATCGAATCCGTCCAGTTCTGCCAATAACTGGTTGAGGGTCTGTTCTTTTTCATCATTGCCGCCAAACGCGCCGACGCCGCGCATTTTGCCCAGTGCATCCAGTTCATCGATGAAGATGATGCAGGGCGCCGCCTGCCGCGCTTGCTCGAACAAATCGTGCACGCGGGCGGCACCGACCCCGACGAACATTTCGACAAATTCCGACCCCGAGATCGAGAAAAACGGCACACCGGCTTCACCGGCGATGGCCTTGGCTACCAGGGTCTTGCCTGTGCCCGGCGGGCCGACCAGCAATGTTCCCTTGGGAATGTGCGCGCCCAGACGCCCGTATTTGGCTTTGTCCTTGAGGAACGAAACGATTTCCACCAGTTCGGCTTTGGCTTCATCGATGCCCGCCACATCGGCAAAGGTCACCCCGGTATCGCGCTGGACGAATACCTTGGCCCGGGATTTACCGATACTCATCAGCCCACCGATGCCTTGTTTTTCCGCCATGCTGCGAAACAGGAAATGCCAGATCACCATGATCAGGACAAAGGGCAGCAACCAGCCCAGCAGACCGCTCAGGAAGGTGTTTTCATTGACCCCGGTAAACCCGACTCCTGAGTGAGCAAGGTCGGTTGCCAATGCCGGATCCACGCGCACCGTCGTAAACAGGTTGTGCCCGTCGATGGGATCCTGCAGTTTGCCGCTGATCTGATCCTTCTCGATCCGCAAATCGCTGACTTTTTGCTCGTTCAGCAGTTGCAGGAATTGACTGTATGGAATGCTCTGCACAATACGACGTTCGACAAACAGAAATTGCACGAGGGTGAGCACGACAAACGCAATCGCGAAGTAAGACAAGTTCCATTGGTGGTTCTTTTTCATGGCCTTCGCTCAGAAAGGAGGCAAACGGGCAGATCGCAGGTTCCCTGGGTGATCGGCTCAGGCAAGACGCAAATGATCGTTCACCTCCCTCACGCCTGGCACGGACCAGGCCGCCCGTTCGGCTATTCGACGCTGGCGCCACAAATGAACGTTGCCTTCCAGACTCACAACATCCCCATCGACCTTGACGTGAATCTCCTTGGCGTCGACTTCGGCGTTGCGCTTGAGCGCTTCTTCAATGCGGTGCTGGATATCGACCACATCCACCCGGGGGACGAGGGTGAGACGATTGTCCACGCCAACCACGCCGGACAACTTGCGCACGGCTCGCTCGACGATTTCTTTCTGGTACTGCCAGTCCACTTCACCCTCAAGGGTGATCCAGCCATTCTGCACGATGACTTTAATGTCACCGTCGGGTAGGTCGGCACTCCAGCTGATGATGTTCAAGGCGCGGTTCGCGATGGTGTCGTCCGCTGTACCGGCGCCTTTGTCCAGCCTGACCTGGATTTCTTCGGCAACAGCGCGTACCCCTTTGATGCCTTTTACCGCACGTTCTGCACTGACTTTCTGAGCATAGCTGTTGACGTGACCGGAGAGCGTGACGATGCCATTGTCCACGGCAACGCCAATGCTCGCGGCGTCGATTTCCGGCTTGAATTCAAGTTCTTCCAAAATGGTTTTACGCAGGCTCAGGTCGTTCATGACGGTGTCCTCTGTTGATGAGGTTTGACGGGGCGCACGTGCCCGGTTGGTTTTTTTTACGCCTGAGCGGTGCAAAGACATTGAGCTAAATCAACAAGGCTTCAGTGAGTGCCTCACTCATCGCCAGCGAGCCATTAGTTGACAAAAATCAGAGTGCGCAGGCGATGGCGTCTGATACTTGGGGCAGTTCTCTGAAGGTTTCCAGTCGCGATAAACCGAGGCAAAGTCATGAACAAGCGCGTGTCTTTTGTATTGCTGAGCATTCTGTTGGCAACGGCGGCCGGTTGTAGTAGTCAGCACACCCAGGAAATCGACGCACGATTGGAGTCCGCGGAAAATAACGCCGCGACTGCACGGCTGCGGGCCGATGAGGCGTACCTGAAGGCACAGTTGGCTATCGAGATAGCCAGTCAGGCGCAACGCACGGCCGATGAGGCGAATGTGCGTGCCAGCCGGATGGCCGGCAAGGTGCCACGCCAGTGAGTAGCGATGACACGAAGCGCCGACGAGGTATGTGATGTTGAAGCTCAAACGTATCCTGTTGATTGCCCCCGCCGAAATGACCCGCACGCCGGCGTTTGAGCGGGCGCAGGCACTGGCCTGTGCAACCGGTGCGTTGTTGCACATCGTTGCGTTCGACTATGTCCAGGCGCTGGCGGTAGCCGGGCTGTTTGACCATGATGCGATGGCCCAGGCACGGGAGGGCTATTTGCAGGTGCATCGACACTGGCTGGAGCAGCAAGCCAGGTTTCAACGGTGCGGGGGGTTGCAGGTGACCACGGAGGTGGTCTGGGCGAAATCGAGCCCGGCGCACCTGCTTGAGTACGTAAATGACTTCCATGCGGACCTGGTGATCAAGGACACCCATTATGTGCCAGCACTCGACCGGGCTTTTCACCAACCCCTCGACTGGCGGTTGCTGCGTGATTGTCCGGCTCACTTGCATCTGGTGACTGAGGCCAGGAATCCCAAACCGCTCAAAATACTTTGCACAGTCGATCTGTCTCATCTGGAGGATATGACTCAAGGGCTGAACGACCGGGTGCTCGATCTGGGCTCGACGCTGGCAGCATCCTGCGGTGCCGCCTTGTCCCTGCTGAGCGTTAACAGTTGGTCCGTGGTGGGCGATTCAGCGGTAAGCGTGCCGACCGTGACGCTGGCTCACAGTTTGAGAGACGCGGTCAACGATGCGCAGCAGGAGGCTTTTGAAGCGCTTGCCGATCGTTACGGTATTCAAGCAACACACCGACATCTCCTGACGGGTATCCCGCACACAGTCATTACACAGTTCGCCCGGCAGAATGCCTTTGACATGGTGGTGCTTGGCGCGGTCTATCAACACGGCATCGACAGGTTCGTCGGCAGTACCGCCGAGAGCGTGCTGAACCGGGCGCCCTGCAGTTTGACCATCGTCAAACCCTTGCCCAGGCTCGACGGATTCAGCGACCGGTAACGCTCGCCGTTGATAAAAATCAACTGCACCTGACCCCTGAAGAGCGATCAATGGTGCTCCCCTGAATGTTCATGGAGACGGCCATGCGAATGACATTTCTCGGTGCGGCAGGCACGGTCACCGGCAGCAAATACCTGCTGGAACATCGCGACCAACATGTACTGATCGATTGCGGCCTGTTCCAGGGCTATAAACAGCTTCGGTTGCATAACTGGGACCCATTCCAGCTCCCGGTTGGCGACCTCGGCGCCATCGTGCTGACCCATGCCCACCTGGATCACAGCGGCTACCTGCCTGTATTGGTGCGCAATGGTTATCGCGGGCCGGTGTATGCCACACCCGCCACCTGTGAACTGGTGAGAATCCTGCTATTGGACAGTGGCCGCCTGCAGGAAGAGGCCGCCGAGTTCGCCAACCGGCATGGTTTCTCCCGGCACAACCCGGCATTGCCGCTGTATACCGAGCAAGATGCCGAGCGGGCACTGAAACTGTTACACCCCGTGGAGTTACATCACCGGGTCAACATTGTCCCGGGCATGAGCATTCAGTTTCGTTGTGCCGGGCATATATTGGGCGCGGCAACGGTGGAGGTGATCGCCGACGGCATCACGCTGGTGTGCTCAGGCGATCTGGGGCGGCCAGATGATCCATTGATGTTCGCGCCTGAAACGGTCGAGCAGGCTGATTACTTGCTGGTGGAGTCGACCTACGGCGATCGCAAGCATCCGGTCGAGCCGCCGGAGGCGCAATTGGCCGAAGTCATCACCCGCACCGCGCTGCGCCATGGCATCACCTTGGTACCATCGTTCGCCGTGGGCCGCGCCCAGTTGCTGATGTACCACCTGTATCGGCTGAAACAGCGACACGCGATTCCCGATGTGCCGATCTATCTCAACAGCCCGATGGCCACGGACGTCACCAGTTTGTACCAGCGTTTTCGCAGCGAGCACCGGTTATCCCTCGAGGAATGCGAAGGCATGTGTCATATCGCCAAGTTCGTGCGCAGCACCAAGGACTCGATCGAGCTGGATCGCCAGCGCACGCCGGCGGTGATTATCGCTGCCAGTGGCATGGCCACGGGGGGACGGGTGATCCACCACCTCAAGGCGCTGGCCCCCAACCCGATCAACACGCTGCTGATGCCGGGTTTCCAGGCCGGCGGTACCCGTGGCGCGCAAATTGTCGCGGGCGCTCCTTCGGTGCGCATCCATGGCAAGGATGTGCCGATCAGGGCCGAGGTGGTGCCGATACAAACCCTGTCCGCGCATGCTGACGCCGATGAAATCATGCAGTGGCTGCGCGGGTTCAAGCGGCCGCCCAGACACACCTATGTCGTGCACGGAGAACCCAATGCCTCGGATGTACTGCGCCGACGTATCAGCCTTGAACTGGGGTGGTCGGTTTCGGTGCCGGAATATCGCGACAGTGTTGAACTGGCTCCCTGAGCCGGCTCGGGTAAAGGGTGTGACGAAAATAGAAAAACCCCGGCCGCTTTCACGGCCGGGGTGTTGTAAAACGATGCCTTGCGAAGGTCAATTGACCAGGCATTGGCGCTAGGGCAGGAAGCGTTTGGGCAGCATGCGTGTAAGGGTGTTGTCACGCACCCAGTAGTGATGGAAAACGCCTGCGCAAGCATGCAAGCCAATCAGCCAGTACCCGGCGGTACCTACCCACTCATGCCAGTGTTTCAACTGCTTCGCCATATCGGGGTCGACTGCGATGGGCGAGGGCAGTGTGAAATCAAAATACGGTATCGGTTTTCCGGCAGCACTGAGCATTAGCCAGCCGAGCAGGGGTGTCGCGATCATCAGTGCATAAAGCGCAAGATGGGTCAGGTGCGCCATCGCGGTCTGCCAGGCCGGAGGGCGGGGCGAGATGGGCGGGCGTTTTTGCAAACGAGCGAGTAACCGGACCCATACCAAGGAGAAGATTGCCAGTCCAAACAATGCATGGGTGCCCAGCAATGGGCTCCTCAATGGATGCTGGCGGGGGAGCAAGCCTTTGAGCTCGATACAGGCATAGACGCCGACAAACAGCCCGAGCATCAGCCAGTGCAAGGTGATTGAAAGTGCTGCATACCGCTGTGGTTCTGAGTGTCTTGTCATATAGGGCCTCTTGCGGGATTGTCCTGGCTGCCGAGTCATTCACGCAGCCAGCAACGGGTTTGGCTGCTGAATCGAGTGGCGAGAACTCTGCCTGCCCAGTCTTAAGGCAATCTGAAGACAGCGTTTGCACTGACATGAGTCCACCTTCAGATTCCGTTAAGAAATGCCTTGGATACTTCTCCCACACTTAACCCGGGAGGCGTCTTCCAATGCCCGATTTTGAATGGAATATTCCTCTACCCCTGCGCTTCGGCCACGCCGAAACGCCGACGATGAGTCTGGCCAGAGCGTTGCCTGACACCCTCGAGCGCCCAGTCTTCGAAGCCTTCATTCAGCAACGCTTTCGTAAGGCACACGGCGCCGATATACGTCACTTCATGCCCGAGCTGTTCGGCATGAGCGATGCAACAGGCACGCTCTGCGCGGTTGCCGGTGTGCGCCGGGCCAACGACGAATCGTTGTTTCTGGAACGTTACCTGGACGAGTCGATCGAGCCGCTGATCAGTGCCACTGCCGACCGCCCTGTGGATCGCAGCGGCATCGTCGAGGTCGGCAACCTGGCTGCCAGCGACACCGGCAGTGCGCGAATGAGCATCATCGCCATCACGTACCTGCTGGCTTTGGGCGGCCTGGAATGGGTGGCGTTCACCGGCAATATCGGCCTGGTGAACAGCTTTCATCGCCTGGGTCTGAAGCCCGTAACCCTCTGCGCTGCCGATCCCTCGCGGCTGGGCGATGACCGTCACAGCTGGGGCAGTTACTACGAGAGCAAACCCTGGGTGCACGTCGGCAACATACGCGCCGGCTTCATCCATTTGCGCAACATTGGCATGTTCAATCGCCTGGGGTTGCCATTGTCCATCGAGGAATCCAGCCATGTCGCCTGAACTGCAGCGGTTCAAGCAAACCCTGCGCAGCCATGCCGAGCGCAAGTCCAACGCCATCGCCTTGTGGGGCGATCACCTGAAAGTGGATTACGCCACGTTGTATGCCGAAGTGGTGTATCGCCAGCAGCGCTTGCGCGATGAAAACATCAAGGTGGTTGCCCTGGCGCTGGACAATGGCGTCGACGCCATGCTCTGGGACCTGGCCGCGCTGTTCGAAGGCCTGACCTGCCTGACGTTGCCCCCTTTTTTCAGCCCGGCTCAACGCATCCATTGCCTGGAACAGAGCCAGGCCGGGCTGGTGATTGCCGAGCCGGAACTGGCGGACGAACTGCAAAGCGCCGGGTACGAGAAAAACGGCGAGTTCTGGCGCCGCACCTTCAACGGCCCGAACCGGATGCCGGAAGGGACCGCCAAACTGACGTTCACCTCCGGTACCACCGGTACACCCAAAGGCGTGTGCCTCAGCGCCGAGAGCCTGTTAACGGTCGCACGCGAACTGGATCAAGCGAGCAAACCCGCTGACCCGCAACATCACCTGGCCCTGTTGCCCTTGGCGATCCTGCTGGAAAACCTCGGCTGCTATGCCGCGCTGTATGCCGGCGCCACCTTGAGCGTACCGAGCCAGAAAACCCTGGGCATTCAGGGCGCCAGCGGTGTGGATGTGCCACGCCTGCTCGGTTGCCTGGCCACACGTGCCCCCGAAAGCCTGATCCTGGTGCCGCAATTGCTGTTGATGCTGGTCAGCGCCGCCGAACAAAAAGCCTTCAATCCTTATCCATTGCGTTTTGCCGCGGTGGGTGGGGCACGGGTCAGCGAAGAATTACTGCACCGTGCGCAACGGATCGGTCTGCCGGTGTACGAAGGCTACGGGCTGTCGGAGTGTGCCTCGGTGGTCTGCCTCAATCGGCCCGAGGCCCGACGTCCCGGCAGTGTCGGCCAGCCACTTCCCCACGTAGAGATTCGCCTGGCACAGGATGGCGAGGTGCTGGTCAAGGGCGCGACGCTGCTCGGTTACCTGGGTGAGGCGCCGCACACCGATGAGTGGTGGCCGACCGGGGATCTTGGTGAATTCGACCCTGACGGTTTTCTCTACCTGAAAGGGCGCAAGAAACATCAATTCGTCACCAGTTTCGGACGCAACGTCAATCCGGAATGGGTTGAGGCCGAATTGACCCAGCGCCGCCATATCGCCCAGGCCTTCGTGTACGGCGAAGCCATGCCGCGAAACCATGCGTTGCTCTGGCCCCATCGACCGGATTGCACGGACGAAGAACTGGCCGCTGCCGTCGCACAGGCCAACGAAGCCTTGCCCGATTACGCCCAGGTCCATCACTGGACCCGTCTTGATCAACCCTTCACTCCCGCCAATGGCCTGCTCACCGCCAATGGCCGCCCACGCCGTGACGCCATCGTCGAGCGTTACCGGGCGCAACTGACTGAATCAGCACTTTCCGAGGTATCCGCATCATGAGTTTTTTCGACACGCTGCAAGAAGCCACGCAACAAGAACGCCATACATTGTTCAATCTGCCGATCATCCGCGACGCGCTTGAGGGCAAGGTCAGCCTGGAAAGCTATCGTGCGTTCCTGGCGCAAGCCTATTACCACGTGCGCCACACCGTGCCGTTGATGATGGCCTGCGGCGCCCGTCTGCCGACACGCCTGGAATGGCTGCGTAAAGCGGTGTGCGAGTACATCGAGGACGAATACGGTCACGAACAATGGATATTGGACGATATCGAAGCCTGCGGCGGCGACAGGAACGCGGTGCGCGACGGTCGTCCATCCATGCCGATTGAGTTGATGGTCAGCTTTCTCTACGACCTGATTGCTCGCGACAACCCGGTCGGCCTGTTCGGCATGGTCAACGTGCTGGAAGGCACCAGCATCGCCCTGGCCACCCACGCTGCCGGCAGCATTCGCGATCGACTGGGCTTGCCGGAGAGCGCCTTCAGCTACCTCAGCTCCCATGGCTCCCTGGACATCGAACACATGCAGACCTATCGCCGGCTGATGAACACCCTCGACGATCCGGCGGATCAGGCGGCCGTGATCCACGCCTCCAAAGTGGTGTACACGCTCTACACCGATATGTTCCGTGGTTTGCCGCGCGACGGGGAGAACCTGCATGCGCCTGTCTGAAGCTCGCGTGGTGCTGACCGGCGCCAGCGGTGGCATTGGCCTGGCGATCGCGTCTGCCTTGTGTGCCAGCGGTGCACACGTATTGGCGGTGACCCGGCATCGCGAATCCCTGGAACCGTTGCTGGCTCGCTATCCGCAGCACTTGTGCTGGATCGGCGCGGACCTGACCGTTCTGTCCGACCGGCGCAAGGTGTTGACCGCGGCGGAGTCTATTGGCGGAATCAATCTGCTGATCAACGCCGCCGGGGTCAACCACTTCGCCATGCTTGAACAACTGGAGGACAGCGACATCCACGCCATGCTGGCGGTGAACATCAGCGCGCCGATCTGCCTGACCAAGTTGCTGTTGCCGCTGCTCAAGAAAGCCGAGAGCGCGATGGTGGTGAACGTCGGTTCGACCTATGGATCGATCGGTTACCCCGGCTACGCCAGCTATTGCGCCACCAAGTTCGCCTTGCGCGGCTTTTCCGAAGCCCTGCGCCGTGAACTGGCGGACACCCGGGTCGGCGTTCTCTACGTCGCGCCACGCGCCACCCGCACGAGCATGAACAGCCCGGCGGCGCAGGCCTTGAATGACGCTCTGAAATCCAATGTCGATGCTCCCCAGACAGTCGCCTCGGCGGTGATCCACGCGATTGCCGGCGACCGTCGCGATTTGTACCTGGGCTGGCCGGAGCGCTTTTTCGTGCGCCTGAACAGCCTGCTGCCCAATTTGGTCGACCGAGGCTTGCGCAAGCAATTGCCGCTGATCCGTCGCCTGAGTCAGAAGCCCGATAACGAGAACCTCAAGCCATGAAAAAATTCACCGTTTGCCTGCTGCTCACCGCCCTGAGCCAAAGCGTCTGGGCGCTGGACACCGCTGACCAGCAACGCCTGACCGGCATCCAGCAAAGTTGGGCGCACATTCAATACGAAATGCCGGCCGACCAACGCACCGCAGCGTTTGAAAAGCTCGCGGGCCAGGCGGCTGCGTTTACCCGGGAGCGCCAATCGGTGGCCGAAGCCTGGATCTGGTCCGGTATAGTCAGCAGCAGTTGGGCCGGAGCCCAAGGCGGATTGGGTGCGTTGAGCAAGGTCAAGGACGCGAAGGTCGATCTGGAGAAAGCGCTGGCGCTGGACCCCAAAGCGCTGCAAGGCTCGGCCTATACCAGCCTTGGCGCTCTGTATGACCGCGTTCCCGGCTGGCCCATCGGTTTTGGTGATTCGGACAAGGCCGAGCAGCTACTCAAACAGGCCTTGCAACTTAACCCGAACGGCATCGATAGTCTGTACTTCTGGGGTGATCACCTCTACCGTCAAAAACGCTACGGCGAAGCCAGAAGCGCGCTGCAAAAAGCCCTGCAAGCGGAGCCAAGGCCGGGCCGGGAAACCGCCGATGCCGGACGCCGCAAGGAAATCGAAGCGTTGCTGGTGGACGTGAACAAGAAACTCGACTGACAGGAGTTCGTGTGCGCTTATTACTGATCGAGGATGACGTAGCGTTGGGCGAAGGCATCCATCAGGCTCTGGGGCGAGAAGGTTACACCGTTGACTGGGTGCAGGACGGCAGCAGTGCCTTGCACTCGCTGCTCAGTGAAACCTTCGATCTTGCGGTGCTCGACCTTGGCTTGCCGCGTATGGACGGCCTCGAGGTACTGCGGCGTTTGCGTGACAGCGGCTCGAATTTGCCGGTGCTGATCCTTACCGCGCGGGATGCCACCGAAGACCGTATCGCCGGACTGGATGCCGGCGCTGACGATTACCTGATCAAACCCTTCGACCTGGCCGAGCTGAAGGCGCGCCTGCGAGCGTTGCTGCGGCGCAGCGCCGGTCGCGCCCAGGTGTTGATCGAACACGCCGGCATCAGCCTTAATCCTGGCACCCAGCAAGTCAGCTACCAGGGAGAACCGGTGGCACTGACGCCAAAGGAATATCAACTGCTCCATGAATTGCTCTCGCCACCGGGCCGAGTCATGACCCGCGATCATCTGATGCAGCTGCTGTATGGCTGGAACGAAGAAGCCGAGAGCAACACCCTGGAAGTGCATATCCATCACTTGCGAAAGAAATTCTCAACCGACCTGATTCGCACCATCCGCGGTGTCGGATATCTGGTGGAGGAGCGCCGATGACCTCGATCAGGCGTCGCACCCTGACGCTGATCATCGGTCTGTTGCTCGCTGGTATTACGATGATGAGCGTGCTCAACCTGCACGACAGCAATCACGAAATCGCCGAAGTCTATGATGCTCAGCTGGCTCAGAATGCGCGACTGCTGCAAGGGGTCATGCGTATGCCCATGGCCAGCAGGGAACACTCCGATCTGTATCAGGCCTTCAACAAGGCCTTGAGTGAAGCGGAACCGAGAGTCGACGGTCATCCCTATGAAACCAAGATTGCCTTCCAGGTCTGGAATCCCAAGGGCGAAGTGCTGGTGCATACCGCCAGCGCGCCGTCTTTCGGCACACCCCCGGGGACGCCAGGATTCAGTGATGTGGTGGATCTGAACCACCGTCACTGGCGTGCGTTCATGCTCGAAGACAAACAGAACGGCCTGCGCATCTGGGTTGGCGAGCGAGACGATGTGCGTTCGGACCTGGTGGACCGGATCGTACGCCATACGCTGGGGCCCAATATCCTGGGCAGTTTGTTGTTGGCGTCGATGATCTGGCTGGCGATCGGCTGGGGTTTGAAACCGTTGGTCGATATGGCCGCGACATTGCGTGCGCGGCATCCAGGCTCACTGGAACCCTTGCAACTGATGCCGTTACCTACCGAGCTTGAGCCCATGCAGGCGGCCCTCAACCGCATGCTCGCGCAGATTCAGGAAGTCATGGGGCGGGAGCGGCGCTTTATCGCTGACGCCGCCCATGAAATGCGCACGCCATTAGCGGTGCTCAGGGTCCATGCACAGAACCTGATGGAGGCGGGCAGTGAGGAGGAACGTTGCGAGTCCCTCGAACATTTGATCGCCGGCGTCGACCGTGCCAGCCGACTGGTCAACCAATTACTGACCATGGCTCGACTTGAACCGCAATCAGCGATTCGTATACCCCCCACCATTGATCTGGTCGCCACCGTGCGCGCTAGCCTGGTTCAGATGACCCCCTGGTTGTTGAACAAGGGGCTCGAGCTGGCTTTCGATGTCAGCGACGAAATCGGCCCGGTCAGAGTTGATTCCGCAGCCATCGATATCGCCTTGAACAATTTGGTGACCAACGCTGCAAACTTTTCCCCGGAGCACGGCTTGATCACGGTAAGGCTGAATAAAAAAGCAGATCACTATGAACTGTCTGTCGAGGACGAGGGACCGGGGATTAACGAGGAAGATCGTGATCGGCTTTTCGAGCGTTTCTACAGCCGTGGCAATGATCAGGGGGCGGGCTTGGGTTTGAATATCGTTCAGGCGATCGCCGATCGCCTGGGAGGACAGATTCGGTTAGAAAATCGCGCCTCGAAAGGGTTGTGCGCCACGTTGGAATTCCACTGTTTTTGACGCCGCTGCTTTAGCGCGCGTCTGCGAGTCAGCCCTTGGGACTGGAGCGTCAGAGCCTGTTACTCAGGACCTTCGATGTCCTGTTTCCCGCGCCGCTCGATGCCGGTAGGGCTTCCGGAGTCAACGAGCCTTCTCTCCAGCAGAATATTCTGCAGTGCCTGGCGATCTGCCGGCTCCAGCTGATGCGCTCTTTCCTTAAGCTCCAGCAAGATCGGGCTGGAATAGGTGCGGTAGGTTTTCTCCGCCGTACGAATCGGTGTCATTTAATCCCTCCTTGATCACCTGCACACTCAGGTTGGCGCGTTGCGATGCGTTAGAAATCCTAGTTGAGGAAACGGTTTATCGCCAAAAAAGGATCGCACCAAAAAGGGGGGGATTCTGGCAAACCTTGAGCCCTGGCTGAGCGGTGGTCGTTAATCGCGGATTACCCGGAAGCAAAGGGGATTTGGAAGGTGGCTGGAGACGTGATCTGCGTGACGTATAAAAAGTTTGGGAAAGAATGAAACACCGTACGCAGCGACGGTGTTTCAGTTTGGTTGATCGATGAATAAAAGGACCACTGATAATAAATTCAGTGTGCATTAACCGATGCACACCGATTCACCTCATGGTCGCGCGGAGCGCTTCAATATCACTCTTCGCTTGCCCAGACACCTGTGGCGGCAGTGCGTCGAACATAGTCGCTGAAGTCCCGTGCCGGGCGACCCAGCGCACGCTGTACGCCATCGGCCACAGGTGTATTGCGGCCGTCGAGTATGGTTGTGAAGAGATAAAGCACCAGATCGATCAGTTCGGCGGGTACCTGCGCCTGTTCCAACGCCTGCCGATAGGCGTCCGGCGGTACCGCAACGAACGCAATGCCCCGTTCCGTCTCACGGGCAATTTCAGCGACAGCCTCCGCGAAGGTCAATGCTCGCGGACCCGTCAGTTCATACAGTTGGCCTGCGTGTCCCGGCTTGGTCAGTGCAACGACCGCGATCTCGGCGATGTCTTCCACGTCGACAAAGGGCTCGGCGATGTTGCCGACGGGGAGGGCCAGTTCTCCTTGCAAAATCGGCTCGAGAAAATGGGCTTCGCTGAAGTTCTGAAAAAACCAGCTGGCCCGCAGGATGGTCCAGTCGGCCCCGCTGTTTTGAACGACGCGTTCGGCTTGTTCCGCTTCAATTTCGCCACGCCCCGACAGCAGCACCAGTTTACGCACGCCGCTCTTGACCGCTTGATCGGTGAATGCCTGCACCGTCTCAACGGCACCGGGGACTGCCAGGTCCGGTTGGAACGAGAGGTAGACGGCACGAACGCCATCCATCGCGGCGGCCCACGTGCTTCGATCCTCCCAGTCGAAAGCGGGACTGGCCCTTCGGGAGCCCAAGCGGACAGACACTCCCTGCGCTTGCAATCGCTGAACAATTCGCCGCCCTGTCTTGCCCGTAGCACCGGTAATCAGGATGGTTTCCTGGGAGGTTTTCATCGCGCTCATCTCCATTGATTTAATGTGAGTGTTACTCATGTTTTAAAGATGATAAACCCTCACGTTTTATCGTCAACCGGCAGAATCGCTGAAACCGACGTACGGGCAGTGCTAAGGTGAGGCTATGTCATGTTATTGATCGGGAGCGCACCAGTGCCCAAGAAAGCCACCGAAATCGTCGAACAACCTGCCTCCGAGCCGGCCCGGCGTAATCCCACGCAACAACGCAGTCGCGAGCGCCAGGAGCGAATCCTCGCGGCGGCGACACAATTGACTGCGAGCAAGGGCAGCGATCAACTCAAAATGAGTGAGATAGCTGAATGCTGCGGGATTTCCATCGGCTCGCTTTATCAGTACTTTCCGGACAAAAGTTCGGTCATACAGACCCTGGCAGAGCGCTACAACGCCGAAAGCCGTCGCTGTATCGAAGCGGCGCTGGCGGCGGTTGAAGATGCGCAAGGGCTGAGCGCAGCCTTTTCAGCGCTGCTCGACGAGTATTACGAGATCGTCCTGGCAACACCGGCGATGCGCGACATCTGGTCGGGCATGCAGGCAGACAAACACCTCATGGCGCTGGAGTTGCAGGAAAGCCGGATTGCCGGTGGGCTGTTGGCTGAGGTGATGATGCGGGTGTATCCAGGCAGTGACGCGGGGCAGGTCCAGGCCTCGGCATTTTTGATCTGGCACCTGGGCGAAGCGACCATGCGTCTGGCCATTTCATGTGCGCCCGAAGAGGGGCGCGGGCTGGTCGAGGCGTTCAAGCGAATGGCTTTGCGTGAAATCACCGGGTTGACGGCTGGGACGAAGGGCGTCGCAACCGCCAGACCTGCCTGTTAAACGAAAGGTTGACCAGTAAAGCCCCGAGGCAATCGTTGCCGCCCGTCCATCGCGGTAAGCCGCTCGACCCATTCCACGCGCCAGTCATTGGCGGTGTGAGTGACTTTGGCTTTGCGTGCGGCGCGGCGAGCAGCGTTACGCTGGTCTTTGCGCGCATCCTTGAACGCATCGGTGCTTCGGCAGCTTCTGCATTTCACCCGGGTCAGTTCAGTCGTTGAGGTGAGTTTGCTTCCTTTGTGACCGCAGGCCAGATGCCCGCCAACTTTGAAGTGAGTAACCATCAGACGCCTCCTTGGTGACGTGTAACTGTTGGACCTCCAGCAAGTAATGTCGTTCGGCACGCAAAAAAATGGCCCGCATGCGGGCGGGCCAAGGGGTTCATCAGAAGGAGTAGGTTCACTGTACGGCTTGTTTTGTGAACACTTTGTGAAATGGCCGGGCAAAAAAAAATCCCGGCGCCAGGCCGGGTGGGTTCAGCAGTAATGATCAGCCAAGCAGATGCACGGTGACGAAAATGTCGCCGTTCATGGGCTCTGAATCAGGTCGTGTACGCGTTGTCCGGTGTCCAGATCGAATCATCTGAACCTTGGCAGCGGCGGTTCGACAGGCTTGAGCGAGGACAACGTGCTGCGGATCAGTGGCGCATCCTTCTCGATGTCGTTCAGGCGATCACGAATTCTGAGGGCGGTCGGGTGCCCGCCTTGATGATCGACCCAGTCGGCGATTTCCTTGCACGCCGCGGCCAGGCGAGCCTGGCGGGAATCAAGCAGGGTGAGCAGGGTGGTGATGGACTCTTTTTCGGACATGGCAAACACCTCCGTTCAAGAAACCTGGCAATTGGCAACAAAAAGCCCGCTGGGAGCGAGCTTTCTGCCGATGGGGTCGCTGGTCCCTCAGCCATTTCAGTATAGACCCGGACTTCAGCCTTGTCGGGCCGTCACCTGCGATCGGGCGTTGTATAGACGGCAGGCGCGACGGGCATCTTCTTCAGTATCAAAGCCGTCGCCAATGAAGCCACGGGTGCGGGTATCAATGATGCGATACCAGACTTTAGCGTCGGGTGGTGGATGACCGACTTCCCCGGCGCGGCGACCATGAATGATGATCTTGTTGCAGCGCTGCACAACGAAAATGTCTTCCATGGCGTCACCGGAGCTAATTTCTGTCACATCTACTATAGAAGCCATTCGCGATCGTGCAAAAAATGGACAGGTCAGTTCGTCGGTTGAGACGCCTCGATCATCCGTTCCAGGTACATCGCCAGCCCGACTTCTTCGGCCCTGAGGCCTTTACGGGTTCTGGGTCGCGGTAACTCGGCCAATGCCCCCAGCAGAAAGCCGTCGAGCACCGCCGGGTGGATATAGCACTTGCGACAGACCGCCGGGGTGTTGCCGAGTTGCCTGGCGACGTTCTTGACCATTTCCACTACATGGCGCTTGGCATCAGACTCCGGCTCCCACTGCAACTCGCGCAGCACGGCCAATGCCAGCGCGCTGCCGGCCCAGGTGCGGTAATCCTTGGCGGTGAAGTCAGCGCCGGTCAGCGTTTGCAGATAGGCATTTACGTCGGAGGAACTGACGGTGTGCCGTTCACCGTTTTCATCCAGATACTGAAACAGGTTTTGCCCGGGAATTTCCTGGCAGCGTTTGATGATTCGCGCCAGACGCCGGTCTTTCACGGTGATCTGGTGTTCGACACCACTCTTGCCACGGAACTGGAACCGGATCGCACTGCCGTTGACCTCGACGTGACGGTTGCGCAGGGTGGTCAACCCATAGGAGCGATTGTCCCGCGCGTACTGCGTATTGCCGACCCGGATCAGGGTCGCATCCAGCAAGGTAATGACCGTGGCCATGACTTTGTCGCGGCTGAAACCCGGCGCCTCCAACAGTGTTTCAAGCTGTTTGCGCAGCTTCGGCAGGGCCAGCCCGAAGTCTCGCAGCCGCGAGTATTTATCGGCATCGCGTACTTCCCGCCAGCGCGGGTGGTAACGGTATTGTTTGCGCCCCCGGGCATCGCGGCCGGTGGCTTGCAGGTGCCCGCGCGGGTCGGCGCAGATCCATACGTCGGTGTAGGCCGGAGGGACGGCGAGGGCGTTGATGCGCTTGATCTCGTCCGGATCAGTGATGCGCTGACCCGTGGGTTCGAAGTAGCAAAACTTGCCGCGCAGTTTCTTGCGAGTGATGCCGGGCTGGGTGTCGTCGACGTAGTGCAGGTCGGGCGGCAGCACGTCGGGCAATGCGGAATCGGGCATGGCGGTAATCCTTGGCAACGAATCAGGGGCCGTTACAGCCATTGACCGCACGCCTTTGCAGACGTGCCAGCGGATTTACGCCAGCACCGCCACCGCCTTGATCTGCGCCCAGAGTTGCTGGCCGGGGTGCACGTTCAATTGATCCCGGGAGTAGCGGGTGATCCGTGCCAGCAGCGGCGTGCCGGCCGCGTCCAGCCGAATCAGCACGTGGGCGGCGTTGTCCGCGCCCATTTCACTGACCACCGTCACCGGCAGACGATTGAGAATGCTGCTGTGCTCGACGCTTTGCAGGCTGAGACTGACATCGCGCGCCTGAACCTTGCAGCGAAGTGCCTGGCCGGCGTCCATCGGTGTGTGTGTCACGCGAATGTTCAGCGCGGAGCCCGGTAATTGCAGGGTCAGCAATTGATAGTCCGCGTCATACGTACTGACATGGCCCTCGATCACGACGCCAGCGTCATCGCCCAACGCCAATGGCAGGTCGAGACGGGCCAGGGTTTCACCGATAGGGCCGCTGGCCAGTGCCTTGCCGTGGCTGAGCAGGACGATGTGGTCAGCCAGCCGAGCCACCTCATCCTGGGAATGACTGACGTACAGCACCGGGATGTCCAGTTCATCGTGCAACCGTTGCAGGTACGGCAGGATTTCGCTTTTGCGTTGCGAATCCAGTGCCGCCAGCGGTTCGTCCATCAGCAACAGCTTCGGGCTGGTCAGCAGGGCGCGGGCGATGCCGATGCGCTGCCGTTCACCGCCGGAGAGGTTTTGTGGGTGACGATCCAGCAGATGGCCGATGCCCAGCAGTTCAGTCGCGTGAGCCATGTCGACCCGGCGCAGTTGTTGCGGGATTCGCCTGAGACCGAATTGCAGGTTCGCCAGCACCGACAGATGCGGAAACAGACTGGCTTCCTGAAAGACATAACCGAGCGCGCGCTTGTGCGGCGCGACGAAAATCTTCCTGTCGCTGTCCTGCCAGACTTCATCGTTGATCTGGATAAAGCCCTGTTCTGCCCGTTCAAGGCCTGCAATGCAGCGCAGGCAGGTGGTTTTGCCTGAGCCGGAGTGACCGTACAGCGCGGTGACGCCACGGCCCGGCAGGTGCAAATCCACATCCAGGGCGAACCCCGAGTAGTTCAGTTTCAGACGCGTTTTGATCATCAATCAGCTCCAGCCTGCTCTGGTTTTGCGACTGGAGTAGAGCGCCAGCAACACTGCGAAAGAGAACACTAACATCGCCCCGGCCAGCCAGTGGGCCTGGGCATATTCCATGGCCTCGACGTGATCGTAGATTTGCACCGAGACCACTCGGGTCTTGTCGGGAATGTTGCCGCCGATCATCAGCACCACACCAAATTCGCCAACGGTATGGGCGAAACCGAGAATCGCCGCCGTGATGAAACCCGGTCGGGCCAGCGGCAGGATCACACTGAAAAAGGTGTCCCAGGGATTGGCGCGCAAGGTCGCGGCCACTTCCAGCGGACGGCTGCCGATGGCAGAGAAAGCATTCTGCAGCGGCTGCACCACGAACGGCATCGAGTAGAGCACCGAACCGATCACCAACCCGGCAAAACTGAAGGTCAGGGTGCCGAGCCCCAGTGACTGGGTGAAGTGGCCGACAAAACCGTTAGGACCCAACGCCAGCAAAAGATAAAAGCCAATCACCGTGGGTGGCAACACCAGGGGCAGGGCGACGATCGCCCCGATCGGGCCGCGCAACCAGGACTGGGTGCGCGACAGCCACAACGCAATCGGAGTGCCGATGATCAGCAGGATAACCGTCGTCAGGGAGGCGAGCTTCAGGGTCAGCCAGATCGCGGAAAAGTCGGCGCTCGATAGAGTCATTTAGAGTTGGTAACCGTAGGACTTGATGACAGCGGCGGCTTTCGGCCCCTTGAGGTAGTCAACCAGTGCCTTGGCAGCCGGGTTGTCCTTGCCTTTGTTGAGGATCACCGCATCTTGTTTGATCGGTTCGTGCAGGCTGGCTGGAACGATCCACGCCGAACCGCTGGTCACTTTGCCGTCTTTGTAGATCTGCGACAAGGCGACGAAGCCCAGTTCTGCGTTGCCGGTGGAAACGAACTGGTAAGCCTGGGTGATGTTCTGGCCTTCAACGATTTTGTCTCTGACCTTGTCGGTCAGGCCCAGCCTGGCCAGTACCTGGGTGGCGGCGAGGCCGTAAGGCGCGGTTTTCGGGTTGGCGATCGACAGATGCTGGTATTGATTGTCGCTCAACGTTTTGCCCTTGGCATCGACGTAACCTTCCTTGGCCGACCAAAGCGCGAGGGTGCCGACGGCGTAGGTGAAGCGCGACCCCTTGACCGTCTCACCTTCGGCTTCGAGTTTTAGCGCGGTGGTGTCGTCCGCTGAGAGGAACACTTCGAACGGCGCGCCATTCTTGATCTGGGTGTAGAACTGGCCGGTTGCACCAAAGGAGGTGACCAGTTTATGCCCGGTGTCTTTCTCGAAGTCGGCAGCGATGGCCTGTATCGGCGCGGTGAAGTTGGCCGCGACAGCGACCTGGACTTCATCGGCCTGGGCAGCGCCGATGGCGAACACTGCGAGCAGGCTCGCCAGGCAGATGGGGGCAAAACGTGAGGCACGAATGGTCATGAAACGGCTCCGTGGCAGGCAAGTATGGCGAGGAGGTACAACGCTATATAGCTAAATATATAGCGTATTGCCTGCAAACGGAATGTGCTGGAACTGGATTACATGGGTGACGAATAAATCTCTGTGGCGAGGGAGCTTGTCTGTGGTGAGGGGATTCATCCCCGTTGGGTCGCGCAGCGGCCCCGCTTTTGCGGCCGACATCCAAATATTTTGCGTCTGCTGCGCAGCCGAACGGGGATGAATCCCCTCGCCACAGGTTGTGTGTCTACACGCGCAGCAGTTTCGCCAACCCTTCCTCCGCCAAGCGCCGCGTCAATTCCGCCGTCGTCATCTCTACCCCCAACGTAAATGCCTGCCCGGCCCAAAGGTTGCTGAAATCCGCTTCCCCCTTCGCCCGCAATGGCATCAACGCTCCACCCGCCAATGGAAAGGCCGGTGCCTTGTCGCTCATCGGCCCGAGTTCACGCATGACCCGGTTCAGAATTCCCCGCGCCGGGCGGCCGGTGAAAATATTAGTGACAGCAGTCTCGCTTTCCTTTGCCGTGCGCAATGCCTTGTGATGGGAGGCGCTGACTTTGGCTTCCGGTGTGAACAGATACGCCGTACCCACCTGCACCGCTGAAGCGCCCAACATAAATGCCGCCGCAACGCCTCGTGCATCGGCAATACCGCCGGCAGCAATCACCGGCACTTTCACCGCGTCGACGATTTGCGGCACCAGCGCGAAGACACCCACCTGGCTGCTCAGATCCTCGCTGAGGAACATGCCCCGATGGCCTCCGGCTTCATAACCCATGGCGATGATTGCGTCACAACCGTTTTGCTCAAGCCAGATCGCTTCTTCGACGGTCGTTGCCGACGACAGCACCTTTGCGCCGGTGGCCTTGACGCGATCCAGCAGGGATTTTTCCGGCAGGCCGAAGTGAAAGCTCACCACGTCGGGGCGACATTCTTCGATCACTTCGCAGGTTGCGTGATCGAACGGTGCGCGATTGGACACCGGCGTCGGCGCGTCGAAGTCCACGCCCAGTTCCCGGTAATAAGGTTCCAGCAGATTCTTCCAGTCTCGAGCGCGTTGCTCGTCGGCTGCCGGTGGTTGGTGACAGAAGAAATTGACATTGAAAGGGCGTTGAGTGTGTTGGCGGATCGTCTTCAATTCTTCGCGCAACTGCTCGGTGCTGAGCATCGCCGCAGGCATCGAGCCCAGGCCACCGGCGTTGCTCGCCGCGATCACCATGGCCGACCCGGTGGCGCCAGCCATCGGCGCCTGGATGATGGGCAGTTCGATCCCCAGCAGATCAAGAATTCGGGTGTCTGGCCATTGGCTCATTTGCAAGGTTCTCCGGTGTCACAACAGGAACGGGTTTTGTACCAGCAATGCCGGGCTCACGACCAATCGATTTTTGCATGGGGGGCAATCGCACGGTGATGGGAACACTCGGATTGGCATAAAGTCGGGTACGACAAAATGGTGCAGTGTGATATTTCAACTGCACCACAATGGTGTGATTCGATTAGGAGACGACAATGTTCCAAGGCATTTTGATCGACAAAGACGACAGCGGTTACCGGGCCACACTGCAAGAGATCAATGACGATCAACTGCCCGAGGGCGATGTGACCGTGCGAGTGGCGTACAGCACGCTGAATTTCAAGGACGGTCTGGCGATCACCGGCAGCAGCCCGGTGGTGCGAAAATTCCCGATGGTGCCGGGCATCGATCTGGCGGGGACTGTCGAAGTCAGTGGGCATCCGGACTACAAGGTCGGTGATCAGGTCGTACTCAATGGCTGGGGGGTAGGCGAAGGGCATTGGGGCGGATTGGCGCAGAAGGCGCGCCTGAATGGCGACTGGCTGATTCCATTGCCCCCGGAATTCACCCCTGCCCAGGCAATGGCCATCGGCACGGCCGGCTACACGGCGATGCTGAGCATTCTGGCGCTGGAGCATAACGGCGTGACGCCAGAGCAGGGCGATGTCCTGGTCACGGGCGCCAACGGCGGTGTAGGCAGTTTCGCCATCGCGTTGCTGAGCAAGCTCGGTTACCGGGTGGTTGCGTCCACTGGCCGTACCTCCGAGCACGACTACCTCAAGCAGTTGGGGGCCAGCGAAATCATCGACCGCGCTACGCTGTCGGAACCGGGCAAGCCGCTGGCCAAGGAGCGTTGGGCGGCTGTGATCGACTCGGTCGGCAGTCACACCCTGGCCAACGCCTGTGCCAGCACTAAGGCCAACGGCACTGTGGCTGCATGTGGCCTGGCGCAAGGCATGGATTTTCCAGCCTCCGTTGCCCCGTTTATTTTGCGTGGCGTGACACTGGCCGGGATCAACAGCGTGACCCAGCCCAAAGCCAAACGAGTGCTCGCCTGGAATCGCCTGGCCAAGGATCTGGACTTCGCTTTGCTGCCGCTGATCAGTCACGAAATCGGTTTGAGTGAAGCAATAGAAGCCGCGCCACGATTACTTGCGGGTCAGCTGCGCGGTCGAGTGGTGGTGGATGTGAATCGCTAAAAGATTTGATCTTTTAGCCTTCGCGTTCCAGCAACTGCCGCTTGCGCTCCACCCCCCAGCGATAGCCCGACAGGTTGCCGTCGCTGCGCACCACGCGGTGGCACGGGATCGCTACCGCCAGACTGTTCGCGCCGCAGGCCTGGGCCACGGCGCGCACCGCTTTCGGTGCACCGATGCGCTGGGCGATATCCGCGTAACTGGCAGTGCTGCCTGCAGGAATCTCCCGCAACGCCTGCCAGACGCGCTCCTGAAATGCCGTGCCTTGAACGTCCAGCGGTAAATCCAGGCCAATGGCCGGGGCTTCGATAAAACCGACGACCTTGGCGATCAGTTGCTCGAACTCATGATCGGCGCCAATCAGGTTGGCTCGCCGAAACTTGTCTTGCAGGTCGCACACCAGTTGGTGCGGGTCATCACCCAGTAGAATCGCGCAAACACCGCGTACGCTCTGCGCCACCAGAATGGCCCCCAGTGAACACTGGCCAACGGCGAATCGAATGTCATTGTTCTGGCCTTCCGCGCGGTAGTCACCGGGTTTCATGCCCAGCAGCTGATCCGCCGCCTCATAAAAACGGCTGTTGGAGTTGAAACCGGCGTCATACAAAGCCTCGGTCACCGAACCTCCACCGCTTAGCCGTTGACGAACCTTGCGTGAACGGTGGGCAGTGGCGTAGCCCTTGGGTGTCAGTCCGGTAACGGCTTTAAACACACGGTGAAAGTGAAAACTGCTCAGGCCCGCGACGTCGGCCAGTTCACTCAGCGCCGGCAAATGCTCGGCTGTTTCGATCTGACGACAAGCAGCGGCGACGGTCGCGGCATGTTGCGCGGCGACATCACTTTGATCCTTCGCCGCTCGTTTGCTTGGGCGGTAACCCGCTGCCTGGGCCTGTTCGGCCGTGTCAAAGAACTCGACATTCTGCGGCTTCGGCAAACGCGCCAGGCTGCTGGGGCGGCAGTAGATGCCGGTGGTTTTCACCGCGTACACAAACTGCCCGTCAGCGCGGGGATCCCGGGTGACGACGGCGGCCCAGCGGGGATCGTTCTCGGTGGTTGTCATGGCTTCATGTCCGTTGACCCGTTTGATTCAGAGTAATCAGCCGGCAGGGTTGTTGCACTCCGGGTCTTGCGGTCAAATTCGCGGGCTCATTGTGCGGTACGAAACGTAAAGTTGATCCGTTGCTCGCCCATGCGCCGATGCTGGCCCTCCTTGATCGGCAAGACCCCGTGATAACGCAGGCGATCGACGCCACCCCAGACCACGATATCGCCATGGAACACCGGTACCCGCTGACTTTTGTCGCTGCGTTCAAAACCACCGAACAGGAACATCGCCGGCAGGCCCAGCGACACCGAAACGATCGGCGCTGCGTAGGACGCTTCGTCCTTGTCCTGGTGCAATGACATCTTCGCGCCAGGGATATAGCGGTTGATCAGGCAAGAATCCGGCATGAAATCGGCAAAACCGGCTTCGAGCGCCGCGGCCTGTGCGAGCTCAAGAAAGACCGGCGGCATTTCCGGCCAGGGGGCGTCGGTCCGTGGATCATGACGGGAATAGCGATAACCGCTGCGGTCGGTGGTCCACCCCCATGTGCCGCAACTGCTCATGGCCGCTGACATGGTAAAGCCGCCGGGCGTGATCATGTGCCGAAACGGCGATGCTGCCAGAACCGTCTCGAGCGCAGACAGTAATTGCTCCAGCCAAGGCAGGGCAAAGCCTCTCAAGACGTAGGACTGTTCGCCAATTTGCTCGCGCCGAGGTTGCTGTTCGGGCTCTGGGTCGGCAAACAGATCGAGAGTGATCGGGTTCATAAGGTCATAACGCGTCGTGAAAGATGATGCCAAGGGTATGCCGTTTTCCACTGTGCAGGCGACTCACTCCGTGGCGCAGGGTGACCCGGTAATAGCCGCGAACGCCTTTGACCGGTCGCTGGTTGACGGCAAAGATCACCGCGTCACCTTTTTTCAATCCAATGACCTGGGGGCGCGACTGCATCCGTGGGCGTTGTTCGGTCAGGACAAACTCGCCGCCGGTGAAATCTTCGCCCGGCTCTGACAGAAGAATCGCCACTTGCAGCGGAAAAACGTGTTCGCCGTACAGATCCTGATGCAGGCAGTTGTAGTCCTGTGGCCCATATTGCAGCAACAGCGGCGTTGGACGCACCTGATCGGCGGCGTGGCAGCGTTCAAGGAACGCCGCCTGCGTATCAGGGAAACGGACCGGCAAGTCCATTTGCTCGTACCAGCGGTTGGCGATCGGCACCAGCCGAGGGTAGAGCGATTGGCGCAATGTGGCGATGATCTCTGGCAACGGATAGCGGAAGTATTTGTACTCGCCACGGCCGAAGCCGTGACGAGCCATCATGACGTGCGAGCGGAACGGTTCGGATCGGGCGTACAGCGCACTGATGTCATCGCACGTCTCGCTGCTGATCAGCGAGCGGATGATCGCGCAACCATCCTGATCCAGTTGTTGCTCCAGCGTTGCCCAATCGAGTGCATCCAGAAAGTGCTCGATCATTGCTGCGCCTCGCGTTCCAACAGTTGCCGCTTGCGCTCCAGGCCCCAACGGTAACCGCCGAGGCTGCCATCCTGGCGCAGTACCCGATGGCAGGGCACGATGATTGCCAGCGGGTTCGCGCCGCAGGCATTGGCCACGGCCCGGAACGCTTTGGGTTGTCCCAGTTGCCGGGCGATCTGCTGGTAACTGACGGTTTGGCCGAGCGGGATTTGGCGCAAAGCTTCCCAGACGCGCTGCTGGAAAACGCTACCCGACAGGTCAAGTGGCAAATCGAGCACTGTCAGAGGGTTGTCGAGATAGCGGAGGGTGTGTTCCAACGCAGGCATCAAGCCTTCATCACGTTGGGGCTGGCCGGGAAATCGCCGTGCAAGGTCGCGTTCCAGCGTCTCCAGGTCATCGCCGAGCAGCAACGCGCACAATCCCTGCGCGCTGGCGGCCAGCAGCAGGATGCCAAGGCTTGAAGTGCCGCTGATGAAACGAATCGGGGAAGTAGACATGTTCTGACTCCTTAACCAAAGGTCGAGGTGGCCAGTCTAGGGAGCGTTGCCGGGGTGAACACTCCGGGGCTTGCGGTCGAATTCAACGGATGGAGCAGACATCCACATTGTCGCTCCGAATCCCGTTACAGCGCTTTGCTGACGCTGATCTCGCTGATGACGTCTTCGCTCTGGCCATGAATCGCGTCCAGCGCGGCCCTGGCTTCGGCTTCGGTGCCGTTTTCCAGTTGGGCGAATTCGAAACGGCGTTCGCCGTTGAGTTTGTATTTGATGACGTACTTGGTCGTTTGGGCCACGGTCATACCTGCTTGATAGTCGTGTCGGGCGTCGCTCAGCTCAGTTTCGAGGTGGAGCGGCGGATGATCTTGATCGAGTGAGTCAGGGTCGGTTTGCGGGTTACGCTGATCGGCCGACGGTTGACGGTGTCGATGGTGATGTTCCAGAAACCGGTACTCGGTGCAGTTATGCGGGCCGGGAAGGTGTCGAAAGCACCGCCATGGTAAGTGTGACGGCCGCCATTCTTGAAGCTGCGGAAATTGGCGTCGTTCATCAAGCGGATGTTGCACATTTGGGAGCACTGGATGACGACGATGTCGTCTTCATTGAGGTGCTCGCGCTGGTGGATAAATTTCATGAGGCGCCTCCAGAAGGGCTTTTTCTACAAAATCAAAACGATAGCATGGTCGATTGGCGCAGTTTATCAGCCCGAACAGGTTATTATCCGGTCGTCGGGGTGTGCTTTGACAATTAAAAACAGTTATTCGGAATTCCATGAGCGATAAAAGCAGTGAGCCTCGGAGAAAACCAGCATTTGTGCTGTCGGAGGGTCTTTATCGGAGGTTTTGTATGAAGTGGGGTGCATGGGTCTTGCCGTTTGCATTGGCGATGAGTGGTTGTGCAAGTGTCTCGGAAATCAACGAGTCGCTGCCCACCATGAATGTGATTTCCGGCAAGAAGCCCAATGAATACGCGCAGTGCCTGACCGAAAAACTGGCCAGCAGTCGCGGGGCCCTGCAAGTCGAGCCGCAGGAGAAAGAAGGCGTGCGGGTCATCGTGCCGCAGAAGTTCTCCTCGGGCCCGGCGGCCGTATTCGATATTGAAGAGCGTTCCAGCGGCAGCAGCATCAAGCTGCACGAACGCATTTCCAATGTGCCGTTACGCCCGATGGATGTGCGCAATGCTGCCACAGCGTGTATCTCCGGCTGATAAACTAGCGACAGTCAGCACCGATGCCGCCAAAGCAGCGCTTTGGCGGCATTGTCATTTCTGGAGTCGAGCATGAAGCGAGAGCAGGTACGGGAGCGGCATGCAGAGGGTCAAATCTCTGCTACCCATGTGATTCAGAATCCGGCGGACCCGGGGGAATGGATCGTGTTTTTCAAGAAAAGCGCCGGGCGCAGTTATTTTCTGGTGGATGACAACGATGAAGTCGAATCCTTCGGTCGCCTTGACGACCTGATCGAGACCGTACGCGGTCTCGGGATCAAATTCGCTGAAATTCACATGTAGGGCACAAGCGTCTTACTTGCAGACCACCACCACGCTGCGGTTTTTGTAATTGCCGACATCGACGCCCAGGGTCTTGTCACTTTCCTTGGTTGAAGGTGTGCCGTCAGTGCCAACGATTCGATAGCCGGTGCCGGCGCATGAAGCATCGGCTTTTTCATAGCAGGTGGCCCAGGAGTTGGCTTCTCCCGAGCAATCGATGGTCAGGCCTTGCTGGCCGTTGTTCAAGTAGGTGGTTTCGGAAGTTGCGCAGCCGCTCAGGGCCAATACGGCAAACAGGGGCAAGAATTTAGTCATGTTGTGGTCGTCGTCAGGATAATGGGGCTAAGCCTGTGACAGCGCCGGAATCAAAAGGTTATAGCGAAAGGCCACTTCTTTGCAGGCAAACGCAAAAAAAGCCCTGCGTGAGGCAGGGCTTGGGTTAAGTCAGGTGCTTCTCAGGACTTGTCTTTACCGCGACGCTTAGGGGCCGGGTGTTCGAGCTCCAATACGGACGCTACTTCAATCGCCAACGCTTCGGTCGGGAATGGCCCGGCGATATTCTCGCCGCTGGCGCTGTCTACCCACCACTGGCCGTCTTTCGCCTGATTGATCAGGAACCCGTTGATACTTTTTGCTACCGACATCTATCTGCCTCGTTGGCTGGTTCAATTGCGCAATGATAGCGCCAATTGGACGCAACGGGTGCTGATGGGCGTATGGTGGCGAGAATCTGCGCGCGGCAAATTCGTCGGCGCCGGTCGGAATCTCTGCTATCTATAAAGGGCACAGGAGCGATCTGCGGAACTATCCGCGAGAATATTTCTCTATGATGGCATCGGTTAGCCAGCGCGAGGCATTGTAAGGTGCTCGCGGCCTGATTAGACTGCGCCGAAACTCGAACACACAGCCCTTTCAAGGACTTATATGATCAAGAAATGCTTGTTCCCAGCAGCCGGTTACGGTACTCGCTTCCTGCCAGCGACTAAAGCCATGCCCAAGGAAATGCTGCCGGTGGTAAACAAGCCACTGATCCAGTACGGCGTCGAAGAAGCTCTGGACGCCGGTTTGACCGAAATCTCCATCGTCACCGGTCGCGGCAAACGCGCCCTGGAAGACCACTTCGACATCAGCTACGAGCTGGAAAACCAGATCAAGGGCACCGACAAGGAAAAATACCTGGTTGGCATCCGCAAGCTGCTGGACGAGTGCTCGTTCTCCTACACCCGTCAAACCGAAATGAAAGGCCTTGGCCACGCGATCCTGACCGGCCGCCCGCTGATCGGTGACGAGCCGTTCGCCGTGGTGCTGGCGGACGACCTGTGCGTCAACCTGGAAGGCGACGGCGTGCTGACCCAGATGGTCAAGCTGTACGAGCAGTATCGCTGCACCATCGTCGCGATCCAGGAAGTGGATCCGCTGGAAACCAACAAGTACGGCGTGATCGCTGGCGAGTTGATCGCTGACGACCTGTACCGCGTTCGTAACATGGTCGAAAAACCGGCCCCGGAAGACGCTCCGTCGAACCTGGCGATCATCGGTCGTTACATCCTGACTCCGGACATTTTCGAACTGATCAAGCAAACCGAGCCAGGCAAAGGTGGCGAGATCCAGATCACCGACGCCCTGATGAAACAGGCGAAGAACGGTTGCGTGATTGCCTACAAGTTCAAGGGCAAGCGTTTCGACTGCGGTGGCGCTGAAGGCTACATCGAAGCGACCAACTTCTGCTTCGAGAACTTCTACAAGACGGGCAAGGCTTACTGATAGCGTTTGACCTGCCTGTATTGAAAAGCCACCTTCGGGTGGCTTTTTCATTTTCCGACCCCATATCGTTTGCAGCGCTTGCCCAACGGACGTCTGCGGGTATGCTGTTTGCCTGCCGAGGAGATTGAAAATGGCCTACGATTTTGACCTTTATGTGATTGGCGCCGGTTCCGGCGGTGTGCGGGCTGCGCGTTTTGCGGCCGGGTTTGGCGCGAAAGTGGCCGTGGCCGAGAGCCGCTACCTGGGTGGCACCTGTGTGAACGTCGGTTGCGTGCCGAAGAAATTGCTGGTCTACGGCGCGCACTTCGCCGAAGACTTCGAGCAATCTTCGGGTTTTGGCTGGACGCCGGGGGAGGCGAAGTTCGATTGGGCAACGCTGATCGCCAACAAGGATCGCGAGATCAATCGCCTGAACGGCATCTATCGCAACCTGCTGGTGAACAGTGGTGTGACCCTGCATGAGGGCCACGCCAAAATCGTCGACCCCCATACCGTCGAGATCAATGGCGAACGTTTCACCGCCAAGAACATCCTGATCGCTACTGGCGGCTGGCCGCAAATCCCGGAGATTCCGGGGCACGAGCATGCGATCAGCTCCAACCAGGCGTTTTTCCTCAAAGAGTTGCCAAAACGCGTGCTGGTCGTGGGGGGTGGTTACATCGCCGTCGAGTTTGCCGGGATCTTCCACGGCCTGGGCGCCCAGACCACGTTGTTGTATCGCGGTGACCTGTTCCTGCGCGGCTTTGACGGCGCGGTGCGCAAGCACTTGCAGGAAGAGCTGACCAAGCGTGGCATGGACCTGCAATTCAATGCCGACATCGAGCGCATTGAAAAACTGACCGGAGGCAGTCTGAAAGTGACGCTCAAGGACGGTCGCCAGCTGGAAGCCGATTGCGTGTTCTACGCCACCGGCCGCCGCCCGATGCTGGACAACCTTGGGCTGGAAAACACTGGCGTCAAACTCGACAAGAAAGGTTTCGTCGAGGTCGATGAGCGATACCAGACCGCCGAGCCGTCGATCCTTGCCCTTGGCGATGTGATTGGTCGGGTCCAGCTCACGCCGGTTGCACTGGCCGAAGGCATGGCCGTGGCGCGACGCTTGTTCAAGCCTGAGCAATATCGTCCGGTGGATTACAAGATGATCCCGACCGCGGTGTTCAGCTTGCCGAACATCGGCACCGTTGGCCTGACCGAAGAAGAGGCTCGCGAAGCCGGCCACGACGTGGTGACCTTCGAAAGCCGTTTCCGCCCGATGAAGCTGACCCTGACTGAATGCCAGGAGCGCACGCTGATGAAGCTCGTGGTGGATGGCAAGACCGACAAGGTGCTTGGCTGTCACATGGTCGGGCCGGATGCCGGCGAAATCGTCCAAGGGCTGGCAATCGCCCTGAAGGCGGGCGCCACCAAGCGCGACTTCGACGAAACCATCGGCGTACACCCGACGGCCGCCGAAGAGTTCGTTACGATGCGTACGCCGGTCGCAGGTTAATCGGCCTTGGCTGCGTCTGGCGCTGTCGCAACGACAGCCGCCAGGCGCACGCTTTCATCGAGGCTCGCCTGAGTCTTGAGCAGTTCAACTTCCAGCGCTTTGTTTACCTGCGACTGCTCCTCGACGCTCTGTTTCAACGACTGGCTTTCCAGCAGGGCTGCGCGCAGGCGTTCCTGGAGGAGGGTGCGTTCGCTGTCGATGCGGTTGACCTGTTCCAGCAATTGATCCTGGCGGGTGTGGGTTTGCTTAAGCTGTTCCTGCAGCAGGCTCAGTTCCCGTAGCGTGCCACGGTTTTCAGTCAACAAGCGCTCGTTGTCACGGTGCAGTTGGGTGATTTCATCCTGGCGTACGAGGGCGCTTTGCTGGGCCTGGCGCAATTCCATCTGGATCTGCTGCACCTGGCCTTCGTGGCGTCGTTGCTCCTGTTCGCGCTGCTCTTTGACGGCATTGCGATAGTGCTCAAGCGCATCGCGGGCGTGCAGGTGCTTTTCCTCAAGAGAGCGGATCTGCTCGTCCTTGTCCTGCAAGCGCAACTCGAAGTCCGCCAGCGCCTGGTTCAGCCCGGCGTTGCGGGTTTGCTCGGTCTGCAGCATGGACAGGGTGTTTTGCAGGGTGTCGGATTCCTGTGTCAGCGCCAGGGTTTGAAGCTCGTACTGCTGCTGTAATTCGCCGTTGGCTTCTTGCGCGTCAGTCAGCTGGATTTCCAGCGCTTTTCGTTGTTGCTCGAACTTCTCGCGAGCCTGATCGATGGGCGCCTGCGCCTGTTCCTTGAGGCGTTGCGCGAGGCGCGAGACCAGCCCTGTCAGTTCGTCATCGATGGGTTCAGAGGAGGGTGCGGCGGGCTCGACGCCATCGTCCAGTTCCTTCAAATACCGGTGAATGGTGGTTTTTGAGCCCGTGTTACCCATCTCGATACGTACAGCGTCGATGCTCGGGTGTTCTCCGCGGGCGAGGATAGCCAGACGCGCCGTTTGAACCACTGCTTTGTTTATACCGCCACGAGCCATGTGTTCTCCTACGATTTCGTACTGTGGTACATACCACTAAAGCGGCAGTGTACCATGCATGGTAAAAACTCAAAGAATGTAAATTATTAATACGGGATATACTGGTATTACCCAATGTGATGCGCTTTGGAACGGCTTTAGCGCCGCAAAAGCCGTACGACTTCGAGACGTGAGCCCATGACCGATCTGGATCGCTACCTGCAAGCCGCCACGCGTGACAACACCCGACGTAGCTATCGAGCGGCCATCGAGCATTTCGAAGTGAGTTGGGGCGGTTTCCTGCCGGCCACTGCTGACAGCGTCGCACGCTATCTGGTGGCGTACGCCGGGGAGCTGTCGATCAACACGTTGAAGCTGCGCCTGTCGGCGCTCGCTCAGTGGCACAACAGTCAGGGCTTTGCCGATCCCACCAAGGCGCCGGTTGTGCGCCAGGTCTTCAAAGGCATTCGCGCACTGCACCCGGCCCAGGAGAAACAGGCCGAGCCATTGCAGCTTCAGCATCTGGAGCAAGTGGTTGCCTGGCTGGAGCAGGAAGCACAAACCGCGAAATCACAACATGATCAACCGGCCCTGTTGAGAGCCCGGCGCGATAGCGCGCTGATCCTGTTGGGCTTCTGGCGCGGTTTTCGCAGCGATGAGTTGTGCCGCGTGCAAATCGAACACGTGCAGGCCAGCGCGGGCTCCGGCATCACCCTCTATTTGCCGCGGAGCAAGAGCGACCGCGATAACCTCGGCAAGACCTACCAGACGCCGGCATTGCAGCGTCTGTGTCCGGTGCAGGCATACATCGCCTGGATCAGCGAAGCGGCGCTGGTGCGCGGGCCGGTATTCCGTGGCATCGATCGTTGGGGGCATTTGAGCGAGGAGGGGTTGCACGCCAACAGCGTCATTCCGTTATTGCGCCAGGCGCTGGAACGCGCCGGTATCCCGGCCGAGCAGTACACCAGTCACTCCCTGCGACGCGGCTTCGCCACCTGGGCGCACCAAAGTGGCTGGGACTTGAAATCGCTGATGAGCTACGTGGGCTGGAAGGACATGAAGTCGGCGATGCGTTACGTGGAAGCCAATCCGTTTCTGGGGATGGCGCGGATTTCTGAAAAGCCCTCGGCGGCCTAGATATCGTTTTCTTCTATTAATACTGCTGGCTAATAGCGAAAACCCATCAGCAGCATCAAGTTTGCCAATGAGCCATCCGTGCGTCGAGTGGGTAGAGTTCACTCCATCAACTTCTTAACCCATGACGGAGAGTCACCGATGCCTATCATCAACAGCCAAGTTAAACCGTTCAAAGCTGACGCCTTCAAAAATGGCGACTTCGTAAAAGTCTCGGACGCTGACCTGAAAGGCAAGTGGTCTGTGGTTTTCTTCTACCCAGCCGACTTCACCTTCGTTTGCCCGACCGAACTGGAAGACCTGGCTGACAACTACGACGAGTTCCAGAAACTGGGCGTCGAAATCTACAGCGTTTCCACTGACACCCACTTTGCTCACGCTGCCTGGCACAACACTTCGCCAGCCATCGGCAAAATCCAGTACACCATGATCGGCGACCCGACCCACGCTATCTCCCGCAACTTCGACGTGCTGATCGAAGAAGCCGGTCTGGCTGACCGTGGCACCTTCGTGATCAACCCGGAAGGCCAGATCAAAATCGTTGAACTGAACGATGGCGGCGTTGGCCGTGACGCTTCCGAGCTGCTGCGCAAAATCAAGGCTGCCCAGTACGTCGCTGCTCACCCAGGCCAGGTTTGCCCAGCCAAGTGGAAAGAAGGCGAGGCCACTCTGGCTCCGTCCCTGGACCTGGTCGGCAAGATCTAAGTCTGTGAAAGCATCATCAGGGCGGGTTTCCGCACCTAAGTAAGCTGCAACCGCCCAATAAAAACGCCCGGGCGAGATTCGCTCGGGCGTTTTTTTTCGACACGAATAAAGGAAATCGCCCGTATGTTGGACGCCAATCTTAAAGCCCAGTTGAAATCGTACCTGGAACGGGTCACCCAGCCGATCGAGATCGTTGCATCCCTCGACGACGGTGCGAAATCCCAGGAAATGCTCGAACTGCTGAAAGACGTTGCCAGTCTTTCCACCCAGATTACCCTGCTCGACAACGGTGACGACGCACGCAAGCCATCGTTCTCGATCAACCGTCCCGGTGCCGATATCAGCCTGAGTTTCGCCGGCATTCCGATGGGCCACGAATTCACCTCGTTGGTGCTGGCCTTGCTGCAAGTCGGCGGCCACCCGTCAAAAGCCAGCGCGGAAGTGATCGAACAGATCCGCTCGCTCAAAGGCGAGTTCAGCTTCGAGACTTACTTCTCGCTGTCCTGCCAGAACTGCCCGGACGTGGTCCAGGCGCTGAACCTGATGGCGGTACTGAACCCGAACATTCGCCACGTCGCTATCGATGGCGCGCTGTTCCAGGCCGAAGTCGATGATCGCAAGATCATGGCCGTGCCAAGCATTTACCTGAACGGGGAGATTTTCGGCCAGGGTCGTATGGGCCTGGAAGAAATCCTCGCCAAGATCGACACCAGTGGTGCCGAACGCCAAGCCGAGAAGATCAACGCCAAGGAAGCCTTTGACGTACTGGTGGTCGGCGGTGGCCCGGCCGGTGCATCGGCGGCGATCTACGCCGCCCGTAAAGGCATTCGCACTGGCGTGGCGGCTGAGCGTTTTGGTGGGCAGGTGCTCGACACCATGGCCATCGAGAACTTCATTTCCGTACAGGAAACCGAAGGGCCGAAGCTGGCCAGCGCGCTCGAAGAACACGTCAAGCAGTACGACGTCGACATCATGAACCTGCAACGGGCGACCGCGCTGATCCCGGCGAAAAACCCTGGCGAGTTGCATGAAGTCCGCTTCGAAAGCGGTGCCAGCCTGAAAACCAAAGCGCTGATCCTTGCCACAGGCGCGCGCTGGCGTGAAATGGGCGTGCCGGGGGAGCAGGAATACAAAGCCAAAGGCGTGTGTTTCTGCCCGCACTGTGACGGCCCGCTGTTCAAAGGCAAGCGCGTCGCGGTGATCGGCGGCGGGAACTCCGGTGTTGAAGCCGCGATCGATCTGGCTGGTATTGTCAGCCACGTCACGCTGCTGGAGTTTGACAGCAAGCTGCGCGCCGATGCCGTGCTGCAACGCAAGTTGTTCAGCCTCCCGAACGTCAATGTGATCACCAGCGCACTGACCAGTGAAGTGAAGGGCGACGGCCAGAAAGTGACCGGCCTGGTCTACAAGGATCGCGATTCGGGTGAGTTCAACACGGTCAACCTCGAAGGCATCTTCGTGCAGATCGGTTTGCTGCCGAACACCGACTGGCTCAAAGGCACCGTCGAGCTGTCGCCGCGTGGCGAGATCATCGTCGATGCGCGTGGCGAGACATCGCTGCCAGGTGTGTTTGCTGCCGGTGACGTGACGACCGTGCCGTACAAGCAGATCGTGATTGCCGTGGGCGAGGGCGCCAAGGCTTCTCTGAGCGCCTTCGATCACCTGATCAGGACTTCCGCGCCGGCATAAACCGGATGCCGAAAACACAAAACCCCATGAGTGATCATGGGGTTTTTTGTGTCTGTCGAAAAGATCGCAGCCTGCGGCAGCTCCTGCAAGAGCCAAGTCGTGCGTGATTCTGTAGGAGCTGGCGAAGCCTGCGATCTTTTGACTTTGCTTTACATCGGCGCGGGCTGGATGATCTCGACCCAGTAGGCATCCGGGTCCTTGATGAACGCCAGGCTCTTCATGCGGCCATCGTTCAGGCGCTTCTGGAAATCGCAGCCCAACGCTTCGAAACGCTCGCACGCAGCGACGATATCCGGCACCGAGATGCAGATGTGGCCGAAGCCGCGTGGGTCGGTGTTGCCGTTGTGGTAGGCAAAATCCGCATCGTTTTCGGTGCCGTGGTTGTGGGTCAACTCGAGAATGCCGGGAATCGACTTCATCCACTCGGTACGGGCGGCGGCATCGGCCGGGATCTGGTCTTTATCGACCAGCGCCAGGAAATAGAGGCTGAACTCGGCTTCCGGAAAGTCGCGTTTTTCCACCAGCGAGAAACCGAGGATGCGCGTGTAGAAATCCAGGGACTTGGTGATGTCCTTGACCCGCAGCATGGTGTGGTTGAAGACGAACTTCTGGGTGGCGGTATCAGGTTGGGCGGTCACACCCGGGAAAGTGTTCAATTCGTGCAGGCTCATGGGCCCTCCGGACAATAAGTGGGGCTAACGATGGCGATAATGATACGCAAGGGCGCAGGCATCACCAAACCCAAACCGTCGGCTATTGCCTGACAGCCGGGCGAGGCTCAGACTTTGCGGCTCAATCCGTGAGTATTCATTGCAATGATCCGATTCTGTAAATCGCTGTTCGTTCTGATTGGCCTGCTGTCTGGCATGGCTTGCGCTCATGCAGAGGCGCCGATCGTGACGTGGCCAGATGGCTGGGAAGTTGAAGCGATCCCGCAGGATGATGCCAAGCCTCAGGTCTCCCGCCAGCGCGCAGTGAAGAATGATCAGGGTGGCACGCCGGTGATGGTGATGGAGTTGACCATGACGACAGTGGAAAGCGGTCATCAGGTGAATCTGGAAGGCGTGTTGCTGGAGATGCGCAAGTCGGTGCAGAAGGATTTTCTCCAGGGCGGCTATCAAAGCGTCTGCAACAAAATCCATGCGGCAACCTTGAGTCGGCTATCGGCACTGGAAACTACCTGTACGATCACCCAAAACGGTCGACATGTGCTGTCGCAAACATTGGTCGCCGCAGTGGATGCCGATAAGGCCTATGTTCTTTCGTACGCGGGGCAGGCCGAGGCTTATAAGGCAAGCCTGGATGAAATAGAGGTTGCTCGTAACAGCTTGAAACTTTAGTTAAAGGTTTGCGCGGTCGTGCATTTCGCAATCTTTAGATACCCGAAGGGATTAAGCCCAAAGTTAATCGGCAAGTAGCGAGTTTATCGATTCCAATCGTTGCATCTGGAAGGCGTCCATGAAAAAAGCCCTGCGCAAGGCAGGGCTTTTTTTCACCGCGAGTGCTTAGCCGCGCAGCCAGGAATCAACGGTGGCAGCACCGTATTGTTCCTTCCAGGCTTTCAGGCCGCGGTGGTTGCCGCCCTTGGTTTCAATCAGTTCACCGGTGTGCGGGTTCTGATAAACCTTGACCACGCGGGCGCGGCGGGTTTTAGGCGCAGCGGCCTGTTGCAGGCCGGATTTTGCCGGGTTCGGATCGAGAATGGCGATGATGTCGCGCAGGCTCTTGCCGTAGGTTTTCATCAGCCCCTGGAGCTTTTCTTCGAATTCGATTTCTTTCTTGAGCCCGGCATCGTTCTTCAGGGATTCCAGCTGCTTGAGCTGTTCTTGAAGGGCCTTTTCAGCTGCACGAAATTCAGCGAGTCTGGACAATATCTTTACTCCAATAGTGTGTTTGGCTGATACCAACCGCAAACAAAGCTATAAGCCAAGAGCCTTGAAGCGACTCGGTGATAAATGGCTCGCCTGCCAATCTAGCGCAGGTACGAAAAATTGTAGTAGTTAATGGGCAAAGAGTAAATCCTGACTTTTTCTTCATGTAACAACAGTAGTTTTTTGATTCAAATCGGTGCGCGACCTCGTTTTCTTGACGCATAACGACGCTAGTTAATGGTGACTTAATGCATCAATGAAGTCGGCGCCGGGCATCGGCCGTCCGAACAGATAACCTTGCAAGAAGTTCACACCATGAGCCGTGAGGTAAGCACTTTGCTCTTCGGTTTCCACGCCTTCGGCAACGATGCCCAGATCGAGCTTGGCCGAGAGTTCGATGATGCTGTCCAGAATGTGCCGGGAAAGGGCGTCAGCGCCGATCATGGCGACAAAGCTCTGGTCGATTTTCAGGAAGTCGACGTTGAACTGGCGCAAGTAACCCAGGCTTGAGTGACCGGTGCCAAAGTCGTCGATGGCGATCATCACACCCAGCGCGTGAAGCTGCTCGAACAACTGCAACGTGATAGCGGTGGGCTCGATCAGTTCGCGCTCGGTCAGTTCCAGCACCAGGTGGACGGAGCCCGGCGTAAAGGCACCGAGAAACTCCGTGCAATCCTTGACCAGTTCCAGGTCCTTGCAGTGGCTGGCCGTAATGTTGATGCCGATGTGAAACGGCTCCTCGAACGTGGAAGAGACAGGCCCCAGCCATTGCGCCGTTTGCTGCATCAGTGAGCGAGTCATCGGTACGATCAGGCCGGAGTGCTCGGCAAACGGGATGAACAGGTCAGGGCGCACCAGGCCTTCCTTCGGATGATTCCAGCGCATCAACACTTCGGTGCCGGACCACTTCTTGTTCGTGCCATGCACCACCGGCTGAAAATACGGAACGAACTCCGCCGCCTCCAGTGCACGCTGCAGTTCATGACTGGGTGAAGTCGAACGCTTTTGCACAACATGCCCAATCAGGCCGGACACCACGCCAAAAAAGATCAGCAAGCTGAACAGCGGCGGATACTCGCTGCTCATGTAGCGCCAGGTCTCGCCCTCAGGGAAACCCGCCGCGACAGTGAAGGCGTAACGCGAGGACATCATTTTGCTTTCAGCGACGGGCAGGGCGGGCGGGGCGTCTTCGTGAACCTTGCCGTCAGCCGACAACCAGCTTGGACCGACTTGCAGCATCAGCAATGTCTTACGACCAATCAGGCGCAAGACGTTACTCAAGTGATAACCGTCCAGCGTGCTTAGCGCTCCCTGTTTTCCTTCGCTGAGCCGGTACACCAGCAACGCGGTATTGGGCGTGACGGGGTTGCCGTTCATGAGCCATAACCTGCCTTGGGTGTAGTCCCCGGCGTTGACCTTTTCCTGATAGTCACCAAACAACGAACTGCAATAGAGGTTGTCGTCCCAGACCAGATTCGTCGAGCGCACGAACGGACGGCGGGTGACCTGTTCGCGCAAGGCCAGTTTGACGTCGTTGCAGGATTGGCCGGCCAGCGGCAATAACTCACGAGCGGCCTGGGCGGTGTTGTCGAGCATCAGCTCGAATTGGCGGATGGCTTCTTCGGCGGTCAGTTGGGCGTTTTGCGAAAGTGCACGTTCAGCCTGCCAGTAAAGAATGGCGACCCCCAGCAGTATCGGGAGCAAACCGCTCAATACCGTCACGACAATCCGGGTGCCACGTTTGCGGCGAGTTTTGACAGTCAGTGGCATTCGCGAAACCTGTAACGATGAAATAGGGCTCTCAAATGCTGGCAGGACAACGGCATGCCTCCCATGAAGAGTTCGGTCAGAGGCCATGATAGTTGGCCTTCAAGGCTTGTGCCGTTCAACGCAAGTCCAGACTTGTAGCCAGTTTGATAAAGGCCAGCGCTGCCGGTGAAGACTGGCGCCGGTCGAGCACCGCCAGACCCACCTGGCGAGCGACCGCTGGCAACAGCGGTTTCTTGACGTAGCGATCATCGTGGTGATCGGGCAGTGAACCTTCAGCGACCACCGTCAAGGCATCCCCTCGAGCCACAGTGTCCAGCGTGCTCAGCAGTTGCGAGCAACGGAAGCGAATGTTAGGTGTCAGTCGCGCGGCACTGAATAACCGCGATACCAGTTCCGAAGAACCGGCTTCGGTCAGCACGAAGGGGTCGTGGCACAAATCGTCCAGGCTCACGCTTTCGCGATCCGCCAGCGGATGATCGGCGGGCAGTAACGCGACCATTTGGTCTTCGATCAGTGCGAAGGTGTCGAAGCGCTCCTGGGGCAACACCACAAAGCCGATGTCGATGCGTCGTTCTTCCAGCCACTGGATCACCTGGCGGTCGGGACCTTCATCAATGTGGACCTCGATGCCAGGGTGAGCGGCGCGGTAGTGCTGCAGGATCTTTGGCAACAACTTGATCGACGAGGTCGGACCGAACGATCCGATGCGTAGCGTGCCGCGTTTCATGCCGCGGGCATCGGCCGCTTCCTGACGCAAGGTGTTGGCCAGCCCGAGCATCGCCCGAGCGCGCAGCAACAGCTGTTGGCCGATGTCGCTGAGTTCGACCCGGGATTGATGCCGCCGCAGCAGTTCGACGCCCAACTCCTGCTCCAGAGACTTGAGGGCGTGTGACACCGCAGATTGCGAAATTCCCAGACGATGGGCTGCCGCCGTGAAGCCGTGAAGTTCGGCCACCAGCGAGAAGATCTCCAGTTGGGTGAGGGTCATGAGTGTTTACTCATTTTACGATGATCAAGTATTAGATAAATGATACGTCATATGTTCGACTTCTCAATCCGGGGACTTATGACTGCGTATGAACACAGGGTGCCGGAGCACTCCGAGGTGGCGGTGTATTTCAAACTCGCTGCCGTCACCATGATCTGGGGCGGCACCTTCGTCGCCGGGCGTTTTCTGGCGGACAGCCTTAGCCCGTTGTTCGCCGCCAGCCTGCGATTCCTGCTGGCGAGCGGGGCGCTGCTGCTGTTTTTGCTGGTGGCCCGCGTACCGCTGGCGCGCCCCAGCCCCAGGCAGTGGCTGCAACTGTCGCTGCTGGGGTTATTTGGCATCTTCTTCTACAACCTGTGCTTCTTTTATGGGCTGCATTACATCAATGCCTCCCGGGCGTCGTTGATCGTGGCGCTGAACCCGGCGGTCATCGGATTGGCCTCGTGGCTGCTGTTCAAGGAGCGCTTGAGTCGGGTAAAGGTCGCCGGAATTGCGATCTGCATCGTCGGTGCGAGCCTGGTGATTGTCAGTCGCAACCCGCAATTGCTGGCCGGTCATGCCGATGCGTGGATCGGTGATCTGCTGATTTTTGGCTGCGTACTGAGCTGGGGAGTTTATTCGCTGTGCGCCAAAGGCCTGAATCAGACCTTGGGGCCGATGCAAACCGTGACGTATTCGATCCTGCTCGGCACGGTGATGCTCTGGGTCGTCAGTGCCGTCAGGGGCGAGGTGAGCATCGCGGCGTTGCTCAGCCTGGGGGCGCAGCAATGGTTGAGCCTGATGTACCTGGGTGTTTTGGGCTCGGCACTGGCGTACATCGGCTATTACGATGGCATCCGAAAAATCGGCGCGACCCGTGCCGGCGTGTTCATTGCGTTGAACCCGCTGACCGCAGTCATCCTCGGTGCATTGCTGTTGGGTGAGCAACTGACCCTGGTGATGTGTCTGGGCGGCGGCTTGATCCTGGCGGGGATTTTCCTGTGCAACAAACCCCTTGCGCGAGCAGGGAGAAAGGGGATTTGATACAGAAGACGGACAAATCTGTTTACGCTGTGTAGAATCCGGTTACGCATATAAGAATAATCGTCTTCTGGCAGCAGAAGCCTCGCCCGTATCAGCCTTGGGTCGACAATGAAAAGTTTCGGGTTTCAATTGATCTACGGTGATTTCCTCGCCCGCAGCGTGCGGGGCATCTCCTGTGCGCCACCCGCCGGCTTCAGCATTTCTTGAAACTAACGTTACGTTAATTCTAAAAAATGATGAGGCGCCAAAATGGCAGATTTATACGAAAACCCAATGGGCCTGATGGGCTTTGAATTCATCGAATTCGCATCGCCAACCCCGAACACGCTGGAGCCGATCTTCGAGATCATGGGCTTCACCAAAGTGGCGACCCACCGCTCCAAGGACGTGCACCTGTATCGCCAGGGCGCGATCAACCTGATCCTCAATAACGAACCCCACAGCGTCGCTTCTTACTTCGCAGCCGAGCACGGCCCGTCGGTGTGCGGCATGGCGTTCCGCGTCAAGGATTCGCAACTGGCCTACAAACGCGCGCTGGAAATCGGCGCCCAGCCGATCCACATCGAAACCGGCCCGATGGAACTGAACCTCCCAGCGATCAAAGGCATCGGCGGCGCGCCGCTGTACCTGATCGACCGTTTTGGTGAAGGCAGCTCGATCTACGACATCGACTTCGTGTTTATCGAAGGCGTTGATCGCAACCCGGTTGGCGCCGGCCTGAAAATCATCGACCACCTGACCCACAACGTATATCGCGGTCGCATGGCGTACTGGGCGAACTTCTACGAGAAGCTGTTCAACTTCCGTGAAATCCGCTACTTCGACATCAAGGGCGAATACACCGGCCTGACCTCCAAGGCGATGACCGCGCCGGATGGCATGATCCGCATTCCGTTGAACGAAGAGTCGTCCAAGGGTGCCGGGCAGATCGAAGAGTTCCTGATGCAGTTCAATGGCGAGGGCATCCAGCACGTTGCCTTCCTCAGCGATGACCTGATCAAGACCTGGGATCATCTGAAAAGCATCGGCATGCGCTTCATGACCGCACCACCGGCAACCTATTACGAAATGCTCGAAGGGCGTTTGCCGAACCACGGCGAGCCGGTTGATCAACTGCAAGCGCGGGGCATTCTGCTGGACGGTTCGTCCGAGTCGGGCGACAAGCGTCTGCTGTTGCAGATCTTCTCTGAAACCCTGATGGGCCCGGTGTTCTTCGAGTTCATCCAGCGTAAAGGCGACGATGGCTTCGGCGAAGGCAACTTCAAGGCGTTGTTCGAATCGATCGAGCGTGATCAGGTTCGTCGTGGTGTATTGTCCACCGACTAAGTTGATTCACTGATAAAACTGTGGGAGCGAGCTTGCTCGCGATAGCGCCAGATCAGTCAACATAAATGTTGAATGTCAGGCCCTCATCGCGAGCAGGCTCGCTCCCACATTTGTTTTGTATGTACTTAAGGCCTGCGCTGTCGCATCAGGTGTTTGAACCCTTCAAACACCAACACCAGCACCGCCAACCAGATCGGTATATAGGTCAGCCATTCCCCCGCCTTGATGCTTTCCCCTAGCAGCAACGCAACGCCCAGCAGCAGCACGGGCTCGACATAGCTCAACAGCCCGAACAGGCTGAACGGCAGCAGCCGGCTGGCGATGATATAGATCACCAGCGCCGACGCACTGATCACACCGAGAATCGGGATCAGCAGTGACAGCCACGGGTGCTGGTCAAACACACTGAAACCTTGCTCACCGGTCTGTACGAACCAGAAGGCCACGGGCAGCGTGAGTGCCATGTCCAGCCATAAGCCGCCCAGGTTGTCCGTCGCCAGACGCTTGCGCAGGATGAAGTAGGTCGGATAGCCGACGCACACCAGCAAGGTCGCCCAGGAAAAACCACCGACCTGATACACCTCGTTGATCACCCCGAGGCAGGCGAAAAATACCGCAATCTTTTGCAGATAGGACAGTCGCTCCCCGTAGACCAGTCGGCCGGTCAGGACCATGGTCAATGGCAGCAGGAAATAGCCCAGCGACACATCGAGGCTGTAGCCGTTGAGCGGTGCCCACATGAACAGCCAGAGCTGCACGCCGAGCAGGGCAGAAGAGGCGATCAGGCCAGCGATAAGTTTCGGCTGGGCGGCGGCTCGCTGGACAATCTCGACCACGCGCTTCCATTCCCCGGACACCACCATGAACACGGTCATGCACGGCACCGTCAGCAACATACGCCAACCGAAAATTTCCACACCGCTCAATGGGGTGAGCAGAGAGGTGTAGTAGTACATGACGGCAAACAGCACCGAGGCCGAAACCGATAGAGCGATACCTTTAGACAAACTGTCCTCGCGAAGTCGAAGGTGAAACGGGGGGCGGAGGATACGTGGTTTTGCGGTCGAATATTGTCCGATCGATCAACACCGATCCATTGTGTGCGAGCCTGCTCGCGATGAGTGCCTGACATTCAACATCCCGGTTGATTGATCTGGCGCTATCGCGAGGAGGCTCGCTACCACATTAGGTCTGTGTTGCTTCAGGTATTGCAGGGCTTACGGCCGGATACGAAATGACTCACATCATTGAACCCCGGCGTCGACGCATGCCCCGGCGTCACCAGCGAGTCGATAAACGCTTCGTCCTCCGCCGTGATCTTCACCGCCTGCGCCTTAGTGTAGGCGTCCCATTGTTCTTCGGTGCGCGGCCCGACAATGGCGGAGGTGACGGCGCTGTTGTTCAGCACCCAGGCAATCGCGAACTCGACGATGCCCACGCCACGACCTTGCGTGTATTGCTGGATCTGCTGGGCGATGCGAAGGGATTCCACGCGCCATTCCGTTTCCAGAATACGTTTGTCGGCGCGTCCGGCGCGGCTGTTGGCATCCGGTGTCACATCCGGCGCGTATTTGCCGCTGAGCACGCCGCGCGCCAGCGGGCTGTAGGGCACAACGCCCAGGCCATAGGTTTGCGCGGCGGTGATCTGTTCGGTTTCGGCCTGGCGGTTGACGATGTTGTACAACGGCTGGCTGATGACGGGGCGGTCAACACCCAGCTTGTCGGCAATGCGGATCACCTCGGCGATGCGCCAGCCACGGTAGTTCGACAAGCCCCAATAGCGGATTTTGCCCTGGCGAATCAGATCGCCGATGGCCGACACCGTGACGTCCAGCGGCGTGTTGTGGTCTTCGCGGTGCAGGTAATAGATGTCGAGGTAGTCGGTGCCGAGGCGCGTCAGGCTGGCATCGATGCCGTTGAAGATGTGCTTGCGGCTCAGGCCGCTGCGGTTTGGCACGCCGTCCACCGGGCCGAAACCGACCTTGGTGGCGAGCACCCATTCATGGCGGTTGCCGGCAATCGCTTCGCCGACGATTTCCTCGGAACGGCCGCCGGTGTAGACGTCGGCAGTGTCGATGAAATTGATGCCCTGGTCCCAGGCCTTGTCGATGATCCGCAGGGAATCTTCGGTGCTGGTCTGTTCGCCGAACATCATGGTGCCCAGGGTCAGGGTGGACACCTGCAAACCCGAATGACCCAGCGTGCGATAGCTCATGACGAAATCCTTTTACCGGTGGGAAAGGCTCAATCAAATACCAGAACAACCGCGAGGATCAAAGTGAATTATCGAACATTCCCGAATCAAAAATGTGGGAGCGGGTTTGCTCGCGAAAGCGGTGTGTCAGTCAATATTGAGTTGCCTGATACGACGCCTTCGCGAGCAAGCCCGCTCCCACACTGGATCTGCGTCTATCAGACGCGCAAGGTGCGTGTCATGCGCAATGCCAGCAAACTACCGCAGACAATCACGCCTGCCAGCAGGTACAGCGCGGCGTCGGTCGAGCCGGTGCTGTCCTTGACCCAGCCCACGAGGTACGGGCTAAGGAAACCCGCCATCTGGCCCATGGAATTGATCAATGCCAACCCACCCGCCGCAGCGCCGGCGCTCAGCAGTGCGGTCGGCACCGGCCAGAACATCGGCAGGCCGGTGAGGGCGCCCATGGTGGCGATGGTCAGGCCGAGAATCGCAATGGCTGGCGTGGTGGCGAAGTTCACCGCGATCAGCAGGCCGACAGCGCCCATCAGCATCGGCACCACCAAATGCCAGCGACGTTCTTTGCGCAAGTCCGCCGAGCGGCCGACCATCAGCATGAACAGCGCCGCCAGCAGATACGGAATGGCACTCAACCAGCCAATCACCAGGTTATCGCTGAAACCCAGGTTCTTGATGATCGACGGCAGCCAGAAGTTGATCGCGTACACGCCGCTCTGGATGCAGAAGTAGATCAAGCCAAAGGCCCAGATCGCCGGGTTCTTGAACACCGCCAGCAGCGAGTCGGTGGTGGATTTCGGTTTGTTGGCCAGGTCTTCGGCGTGGTCGGCTTCCAGCACCGAGCGCTCGAACGGCGTGAGCCACTTGGCGTTGGCGTAACTGTCGCTGAGCAGGAAGTAGGCGAGGGCGCCGAGGATCACGGTCGGAATGCCTTGCAGCAGGAACATCCACTGCCAGCCGGCCAAACCACCCTGGCCTGCGGCGAAGTGGTTGAGGATCCAGCCGGAAAACGGGCTGCCGAGCAGGCCGGACACCGGGATTGCCGACATGAACAGCGCCATGATGCGACCACGACGGAAGGTCGGGAACCACTGCGAGAGGTACAGCACCACGCCCGGAAAGAACCCGGCTTCGGCCGCGCCGGTGAACAGGCGCAAGGTGTAGAACTCGGTCGGGGTGGTGACGAACAGCAGGCAGGTCGACAGCGTGCCCCAGACGATCATCATCAGCGCGATCCAGCGGCGCGGGCCGAATCTGGTCAACGCCAGATTGCTTGGCACGCCGCACAGCACGTAGCCGATAAAGAAGATGCCGGCCCCGAGGCCATACACGGTTTCGCTGAATTTCAGTGCGTCGAGCATCTGCAGCTTGGCAAATCCAACGTTCACCCGGTCGAGGTAGTTGAACAGGTAGCAGATGAAAATGAAGGGGATCAAACGCAGGGTAATGCGTTTGTAGACGGCATTTTTTTCGTCAACGATGGCCTGGGTAGCGGCGGCGCTCTGTGACATGGCGGGCTCTCTCTTTATTATGATTTTTTGCGATGCAAAGGGTAACGTTGATCGCCCTGAGAGTCTCGGCCACCCTTATGGTTGCTGTCTTTGTGCCTGAGCACAGGGTTTGTCATCCAGCCCTGTGCGGGTGAACAACCCTGATCCATTACGCCTCCAAGGATTACGCCTATGTTCGAACTCGATCACGACCTGGCCCAGGACATCGTCGACCGGGCGATGGCCATCCTGCCGTACAACGTCAACGTCATGGACAGCCAGGGGTTGATACTCGGCAGCGGTGAGCCCGAGCGGGTCAACACCCGGCACGAAGGCGCGCAACTGGTGCTGGCCAACGGGCGCGTGGTGGAAATCGATGCGCAAACGGCGATCCATCTCAAAGGTGTGCAACCGGGGATCAACCTGCCGCTATTGCTCGACCAACGCTTGATCGGCGTGTTGGGCATCACCGGTGAGCCTGAGCAATTGCGCACCTATGCCGAACTGGTGCGCATGACCGCCGAGATGCTGGTAGGCCAGCGCAACCAGCAAGCCGAGCAACAATGGCGGCGCCAGCGTTGCGACGACCTGCTGGCGCTGCTGCTGAGCGAGGCGGGGGAGTCGCCGCGGCTGATCGATGAAGCGCAGCAGCTTGGGCTCAAACCGCAGATGACACGGGTTCCGTATCTGTTCGAGCTGGGGACGGAACACGGACCGGGGCAAACCGTCGAGGCACTCAGCGCCTGGCTGACCTCGCGTTACCCGGACAGTTGGTGCGTGAGTTCGGCCAAGTCTTCGTTGCTGTGGTGCCGACCGGCGAGCCAGGCAATCGAAAACGACCGGCTGCTGGAAAAGCTCGACGGCCTTGGCTGGAATATCTTGCGCATCGCCGTGGGCGGGCAGGCGGATGGTTTGTCGGGCTTGCGCCGTTGCTATCGGCGGGTCGGTGACTTGCTGGCCTACGGGCGTGATGTCCTGCCGCATTCGCGCTTGCTGACACTGACTCGTTATCGCCTGCCGGTGATGCTCTGGCGGCACCGCAACGACGATGCGCTGGACGAACTGCTCAAACCTCTGCGCAAAGTCATCGCCAAGGACGGTAATGGTCAACTGCTGGCGACCCTGCGCAGCTGGTGCGATCACGACGGCCAGAGCCAGGCCTGTGCCGATGCGTTGGGGATTCATCGCAACAGTTTGCGTTATCGCATGGAGCGGATTGCCGAGCTTAGTGGCGTGGATCCGTTGAGACTCGATGGCATGCTCGCCCTTTACCTCGGCGTACAATTGCTCCCACAAACAGATGCGCCGCACGTGACGTAGGCGCTAGCGTCGATGGTGATCTCAAGAACACCTTCGCCTCCAGCATCAATGCTGACTGGATCACAGGTTTTGTAGAAATGAACAATAATCCTCCCTGGCGCTTGTGCAGCGGACCGGCGTTATTGTTCTGGCCTGCTGGCAGCATGAGGGCCTTGGAACTGGAGAACTCGCATGAAGATCGTCATCGCCCCCGATTCGTTCAAGGACAGCCTGAGTGCCCAGGGTGTGGCCGATGCCATTGCCCTCGGGTTGGGGCAAGTATGGCCCGATGCGCAGTTGGTCAAATGCCCGATGGCCGACGGCGGGGAAGGGACGGTCGAGTCGGTTCTGGCGGCCTGTGATGGCCAACTGCGTCGTACCAACGTCCGAGGCCCGCTGGGCACAACGGTCGACGCCGCGTGGGGCTGGCTGCCACAGAGCCTGACCGCAATCATCGAAATGGCCGAGGCCAGTGGTTTGCAACTCGTTCCACCCGCGCAGCGTGATGCGTGCATCAGCAGCACGTTCGGCACCGGCGAGCTGATTCGCGCCGCGCTCGATGCCGGCGCGAAACGAGTGATCCTCGCGATTGGTGGTAGCGCCACCAACGACGGCGGTTCCGGGGCGATGCAAGCCCTGGGCGTGAAGTGGCTGGATGCCCAGGGCGAACCCCTGGCGCCGGGCGGTCTGGCGCTGGCGCAACTGGCCCGCATCGATCTGAGTGACATTGATCCGCGTCTGGCCCGAGTGCGCTTCGATATCGCCGCCGACGTCAACAATCCGCTGTGCGGCCCTCACGGCGCCTCTGCGATTTTCGGCCCACAAAAAGGCGCAACGCCGGAGCAGGTCGAACAACTGGATCGTGCACTCGGACACTTTGCCGAGCTGTGCGCCCAAGTCCTCAACAAAGACGTACGCGACGAACCCGGTAGCGGCGCAGCGGGCGGTCTGGGGTTTGGCGCCAAGGCGTTTCTCGGCGCGCAGTTCAAGGCCGGCGTTGAAGTGGTCGCCGAACTGGTTGGCCTGGCCGAGGCGGTGAAGGACGCCGACCTGGTGATCACCGGCGAAGGCCGTTTCGATGCGCAAACCTTGCGCGGCAAGACACCGTTTGGTGTGGCGCGAATCGCTCGGCAACACGGTGTGCCGGTGATCGTCATCGCCGGCACGTTGGGTGAGGGCTATCAGGCCTTGTACGAGCATGGCATCGATGCCGCGTTTGCCTTGGCGAGCGGGCCGATGACACTGGAACAAGCGTGCACCGAGGCTCCCCGGTTGTTGTGTGAACGGGCGAGCGATATTGCGCGCGTCTGGCAAATTGCTGCACGCAAAACCTGACCCTGCCATCAAGCCTGGCACCTCTTTGTGGCGAGGAAGCTTGCTCCCGCTCGGGTGCGCAGCAGCCGCCGTTTTTGGGGCCGCTTCGCAGCCCAGCGGGAGCAAGCTCCCTCGCCACAATGTTCTGATCGCCATGTGTTTCATCGGTGAAACACTTGTGCCCCCTTGAAAAATATTTCGCAAATCCGCGCAAAAATCCTCAACTCCAGCCGATACAGCTATCAGGCGCACACAAACCTATTACAACAGTGGCGCCAGCCTGAACGGTGCGCTTCTATGCCCGCCCGCCAGTGATCACGGCAAGGATGCTCGAAGCCTCTATCCCCCGAGTATCGTCCTATGTCCTTGCGTAATCTGAATATCGCGCCTCGAGCTTTCCTGGGTTTCGCCTTCATTGCCTTGCTGGTGATTGTGCTGGGTGTGTTTGCGGTCAACCGCATGTCGATCATCCGCCAGTCCTCGATCGACATGGGTAGCACCCAACTGCCCAGCGTCGGCTTCCTGGGCAATGTCACCGAAAATATCCTGCGCATGCGCATTCTGTCGTTCCGCATTCTGGTCAACCGCGAGCCGGCCAGTCTGCAGGAAGCTGAAACCCGTATCGGCGTGTTGACCGACAAGGCACTCAAGGCTCAGGCCAGCTACGCCGCATTGCCGATGGGCCCGGACGAAGCGGCGCTGTACAAGGAGTTCAGCGCAACCCTGGATAAATACATGCAAGCCCAGCGCGAAATGTTGGACCTGTCGCGCCAGAACAGACTTGACGAGATGCGCACCCTGATCAATACACGGATCAAGGACGGCACGGACAAAATGGGCGAACAGCTCAATCGATTGGTGACTTACAACACCGAGGGCGCCAAAGCAGCAGGGTTCGTCGCCGAAGACAACTACAACACCGCCGTGAACGGAATCATCGGGGTGTCCGTGGTGGCGGCGCTCATGACAGTGCTGCTGGCCTGGCTGCTGACCCGCAGCATCGTCACGCCGTTGAACCGTGCGGTGCAGGCAGCGGAAACCATCGCCGGCGGTAACCTGACCAAAGCCATTGAAATCGATGGCAAGGACGAGCCGGCCCGATTGCTCGGCGCCTTGTCCACCATGCAAGGCAACCTGCGCAAAACCATCGAGCAGATCGCCGGCTCCGCCACGCAACTGGGCGCTGCCGCCGAAGAACTCAGCGCCGTGACCGAAGAAGCGTCCCGCGGCCTGCAACAGCAAAACAACGAAATCGAACAGGCCGCTACCGCCGTCAACGAAATGACTGCGGCCGTGGAAGAAGTGGCGCGCAACGCCGTATCGACCTCGGAAGCCTCGAACCAGTCGACCCAGGCCGCCCGCGAAGGTCGCGACCGCGTGGTGGAAACCGTCGACGCCATCCAGACCATGACCCACGACGTGCAAAACACCTCGCTGATGATCGAAGGCCTGGCGACGCAAGGCCGGGACATCGGCAAGGTGCTGGACGTGATCCGTGCCATCGCCGAACAGACCAACCTGCTGGCCCTGAACGCGGCGATCGAAGCGGCCCGCGCCGGTGAAGCCGGGCGTGGTTTTGCGGTGGTGGCGGACGAGGTCCGGGCGTTGGCGCATCGCACTGCGCAATCGACTCAGGAAATCGAGAAGATGGTCGCCGGCATTCAGAACGGCACCGGCGAGGCGGTGTCGTCGATGCAGCAAAGCAATCAGCGCACCCAAAGCACCCTGGAAATGGCCCGTGCCGCCGGTATTGCGCTGGAGCAGATCACCCAGTCGATCCACTTGATCAACGAACGCAACCTGGTCATTGCCAGCGCGTCCGAAGAGCAGGCGCAGGTGTCTCGTGAAGTCGATCGCAACCTGGTGAACATCCGCGACCTCGCCACCCAGTCCGCTGCCGGGGCCAATCAGACCAGTGCCGCTACCCACGAACTGTCGCGCCTGGCCGTTGATTTGAATGCAATGGTGGCGCGTTTCGTGATTTGAGATAGGGTTGAGGCTAGGAACACGCGCGACTGGAGAAATACATGCGCTACTCAGCCTTGACCCAACGAATCGCCGGCGACGGCGCTGCGGCCTGGCAAATTCATTACCGAGCATTGGAGTTACGAGAGCAAGGCGTCGATGTGTTGCTGCTGTCGGTGGGTGATCCGGACTTCGATACGCCGCGACCCATCGTTCAGGCGTGCATCGACAGCCTGTTGGCCGGCGATACCCATTACGCAGAAGTACGCGGCAGTCGTGGGCTGCGCGACAGCATCGTCACCCGTCATCGGCGGCGCAGTGGGCAGACGGTGGATGTCGATGAAGTGATCGTGATGCCCGGCGCGCAATGCGGGGTGTATTCGGTCGTGCAATGCCTGCTCGATCCTGGCGACGAAGTGATTGTCGCCGAACCCATGTACGTGACCTATGAAGGCGTGTTCGGCGCATGCGGCGCCCGGGTGGTGCCGGTGCCGGTGCGTCCGGAGAACGGCTTTCGGGTTGATCCGGCGGATGTCGCGGCGCTGATTACGCCGAAAACCCGTGCCATGTTGCTCAACAGTCCCAACAACCCTTCCGGCGCCAGCTTGCCGCTGATGCTCTGGCAGGAACTGGCGTCGCTCTGTGTTCGGCACAACCTGTGGCTGATCAGTGACGAGGTCTACAGCGATCTGTTGTACGAAGGCGAGCACATCAGCCCGGCCAGTCTGCCGGGCATGGCCGAGCGGACCGCGACGATCGACAGCCTGTCCAAATCCCACGCCATGAGCGGCTGGCGAGTGGGCTGGGTGATCGGGCCGAAAACCTTGATCGACCATCTGGAACACCTGTCGTTGTGCATGCTGTTTGGCATCCCGGATTTTGTGCAGAACGCGGCGCAAGTCGCGCTGGACGGGAATCTGCCGGAAGTGGCAATGATGCGGGAGGAATACCGTCAGCGTCGCGACCTGGTGTGCGCGAGCCTGAACGCGTGCCCGGGTTTGCGGGCGGTACGGCCGGATGGCGGGATGTTCGTGATGGTCGATGTGCGCCAGACCGGGCTGACTGCCCAGCATTTCGCCGAGCGGCTGCTGGAGGGCTATGGTGTGTCAGTGCTGGCCGGCGAAGCGTTCGGGCCAAGCGCGGCGGGGCATATCCGGATCGGGCTGGTGGTCGATCGGCAGAAACTGGCGGATGCGTGTCGGCGGATTGCGTTGTGTGCGGCGGATCTTCTTGAGGCGCGGCGGGCCTGAGACATTTGCGTTGTCTGTGCGGGCCTCATCGCGGGCAAGCCCGCTCCCACAAGGTTTTGTGAACGCCACAGATCCAATGTGGGAGCAGCTAGCGATAGCTATCTGACAAACTCCAAGTCCCTCAGCCCTGCCACGCCCGCTCATTCACCAGATTCTTCGGCCGCCCACCCGCCAGCGCCGTCAACAGGTTGTCTACCGCACACGTGGCCATCGCTTCCCGCGTTTCATGGGTCGCCGAGCCAATGTGCGGCGTCGCCACCACGTTGTTCAACTGCAACAGCGGCGAGTCTGGATTCAACGGTTCACGCTCGAACACATCCAGCCCCGCCGCGCGAATCTGCCCCGAACGCAATGCCTCGATCAGCGCTGCTTCGTCCACGACTTTGCCCCGTGAAATATTGATGAAGATGGTTTCCGGACGCATCAGCGCAAATTGCTCGGCGCCGATCAATCCTTCGGTTTCAGCGGTCAGTGGCAAGGTCAGGCAAACGAAATCGGCCTGTTGCAACAGCTCCGGAAGGCTGCGGTACTGCGCCTTGAAGCGCTGCTCAATCGCCGGTTTCGGCGAGTGGCTGTGATAGATCACCGGCATGCCGAAACCGAAATGCCCGCGCTGGGCCAGCGCTTCGCCAATCCGGCCCATGCCGATGATGCCCAGGGTTTTACCGTGCACATCAGTGCCGAACTGTGCAGGGCCGATGTTGCGTTTCCACTGGCCGGCGCGAACCATGTTCGCCAGTTCCACCACGCGCCGGGCCGTCGCCAGGATCAGCGCGAAACCGGTGTCGGCGGTGGTTTCGGTGAGGACATCCGGGGTGTTGCTGAGCAGGATGCGCCGCTCGGTCAGGTAGTCGATGTCGTAGTTGTCGACACCCACCGAGACGCTGGCGATGGCTTGCAGATCTGGCGCAAGGTCGAGCAACCCGGCGTCCAGTTTCAGGCTGGCACCGAGCAAGCCTTGGGCGCGGGGCAGGGCCTCACGCAGTTGCGCGAGCCCGTCGGCGTCGAGATTGTCGATCAGCGTCACCTCCGTCTGCTCATGCAGGCGAGCCATCAGCAGCGGCGAAAGTTTCTTGTACAACACAACCTGCTTTTTCATCGTATTCATCTCTGCATCAATTCAAGGATGGGCGGCGGTAGGGCGCGTTACCGCAACCGAGGGACGCTCCCGGTCACTTGCACCGGGCTTGAGGAAAATCGTCAGCACCACCGAAAGCATCAGTGCACCGCTCATCAGCAGGTATGACGCGCCGGGTGAACCGGTGGAGCTGTTCAGGTAACCGACCAGATAGGAACCGCCAAACGAACCCAACGCGCCCATGCTGTTGATCAACGCCATCGCACCGCCTGCCACGTTGGCCGGGAGGATTTCCGGAATGATCGCGAAGAACGGTCCGTACGGTGCGTACATGCAGGCGCCGGCAATCACCAGCAGGGTGTACGACCACCAGAAGTGTTCGGCGCCCAGCGCGTACGATCCGTAGAAGGCAATCGAGGCGATCAGCAGCGGCGGCCAGACGAAGCGTTTACGCTTTTGCAGTTTGTCCGAACCCCAGGACACCAGCAGCATGCCGATGACCGCCGCCAGGTACGGCAGCGCGGAGAGCCAGCCGGCTTCGACCATGTCCATTTGCGCGCCGGCCTTGAGGATCGACGGCAGCCACAGCACGAAACCGTAGACGCCGATGCTCCAGCAGAAAAACTGCAAGGCCAGGATGATCACTTTCGGTGAGCGGAAGGCTTCGGCGTAGTTCTTCACGGCTTTGATGCCGACCTGTTCGGCGGCGAGGGCGCTTTCCAGATCCTGCTTTTCCTGGTCGCTGAGCCACTTGGCCTCGGCCGGACGATCATCGGCCAGACGCCACCAGATAAATGCCCAGAGCACAGCCGGCAAGCCTTCAATGATGAACATCCAGCGCCAGCTGAAATGCTGCACCAGATAACCCGACACCACCGACATCCAGAGCATGGTTACCGGGTTGCCGAGAATCAGGAAGGTGTTGGCCCGGGAGCGTTCGGCGCGGGTGAACCAGTGGCACAGGTAAATCAGCATCGCCGGCATCACGGCGGCTTCGACCACCCCGAGCATGAAGCGAATGACGATCAGCCAGTAGGCGTTGGAGACGATCCCGGTCAAGGTGGCCAGGCTGCCCCAGAGGATCAGGCTGACGAATATCAGTTTCTTCACGCTGTGCTTTTGCGCGTAGATCGCCCCCGGCACCTGGAAGAAAAAGTAACCGAGGAAGAACAGTGCGCCGAGCATCGACGACAGGCCGGGCGTGATCATCAGGTCGGCGGCCATCCCGGAGGCGGCCGCGAAGCCGTAGTTGGCGCGGTCCAGGTACGCCAGGCTGTAGGTGATGAAGACGATGGGCATGATGTACCACCAGCGGCGGGCGGCAAGCGTTGCGGTTTTCATGATGGTGCTCCTGAGCTTGTTGTTTTTGTCGCAGCAGGTAACGGGTTCAAATCTTCGGTGATTGAGCAGGCCTCATCGCTAGCAGGCTAGCTCCCACACTGGATCTGTAGGCGACACAAATCCCCTGTGGGAGCCAGCCTGCTGGCGAGAGCGGTTTCGAATTCGGCGGACATTTCGGAACGGGTCGGCAACCCCTCCATATCCCCCCGACTTTGCACTGCCCGGCTGCCGATCCAGTTGGCGCGCTTCACGGCGTCGGCAAAGCTGTGGTTTTCCAGCAGCGCGCTGATCATGCCGACGGCAAAACCATCACCGGCACCGACGGTGTCGACCACGGTTTCCACGGGCACGCCCGCCACGAAACCTTCATCCAGATGCGTGCGGTAATAAGCGCCGTGGGGGCCGAGCTTGATCGCTACGGCTTCGGCGCCCCGGTCGAGGTAAAACGCCGCGATGTCGGCAGGGTCTTCGAAGCCGGTCAGCAATCGGCCTTCGCTCAAACCCGGCAGCACCCAGTCGGCGAGGGCGGCGAGGCGGTTGGTCTCGGTAATCATCTGTTGCGTGCTGGCCCACAGGCTCGGACGCAGGTTTGGATCGAAGGACACACTGCGCCCGGCCTCGCGCATGCGCGTCATCAGTTCGAACGACATCTGCCGCGCCGTTTCCGATAGCGCTGCAGGAATGCCGGTGGCGTGCAAGTGCCGCGCCTTGAGCAACTCGGGGAGGATGGACTGCGGCGACAAGTGACTCGCCGCCGATCCGCGCCGGAAATACTCGACCATCGGGTCGTCGCCATCGTCGGTGCGCGACTTGAGCTGAAACCCGGTCGGGTGTTCAGCATCGATCGCAACGTTGCTGCAATCGATGCCTTCCTTTCTCAGCGTGTCGATCACGAACCGGCCCAGCGAATCGTCGCCGACCCGGCTCAGCCATGCCACGTTGAATCCCAGTCGCGACAAGCCGATGGCGACGTTGCTGTCGGCCCCGGCAATGCGCTTGTGGAAGTGGTCGACGTTCGCCAGGTCGCCGTTGTGATCCGCGACGAACATGGCCATGGTTTCGCCGAACGACAGGATATCGATCTCAGGCATGAGCGCTCTCCACGCAAGGTTGGCCGAGGCGGGCGAGGGCGGCGACATGCTCGGTGGTGAGCTGCACCAGGTCGTCGCCTTGCAGTGGATATTCCGCGGCCCGCATTACGCCTTGGGCCATGTGCCGCAACAGTTGTTCCCACAGATGCAGGTCGCTGGCGGCAGGCGGTATGGCAACCAGTTTGCCGTCGTCCCGACGCGAGACGGCTTTGCAGTGCACGTAGCCGACATGCCGACCGAGCAGGCGCGCGGCGCTGCTGGCGGACTGGTCCTGCCAATGCCAGTTGCCGATGTCGAAGGTCATGTTGATTGGCAGATGGTGTTGCTCGACCGCCGCGAAAAAGCGCTGGAAGGGTTCGATGCGTCCACCGTGCAAGGTCTGATCGTTTTCCACCAGCAACTGCACGGCGCTTTTGCCGAGGATCTGTGCGAGGGTCCTGAGGTCGCAGGTATCCGTGAAGTAACCGAGGGACACCTTCAGCCATTTGGCACCGAAAGCCTGGGCGCGTTGCAGGGCTGTGGTCAATTGGGGATTGGGTTTCGACTGCCCGGCCAGCCACAGTTCCATCGGCGAGGAATACACGCTTTCGAGGCCCTTGGCCTGTGCGGCATCGGCCAGTTGTGCGGGGTCTTCGATCGTCAGCAACTCTTCGCGCCATTCGATGCAATGGGCACCGGCGGCGTACAGGATATCGACGAAACTGCCTTGGCCGCGTTGGCGAACCAGATCGGCGCCGTAGCTGGAGAGGCTGATGGAAACGGGTGGTTTATGCATTGTTCTAGACCTCTGAAACCGGTTTCATTTTTGTTCAAAAAAAAGGATGAGGTGGTGTGGTGATGGCCCATCGCTGGCAACTAGCTCCCACATTGGGCTGCGAATACGGACCACTGTGGGAGCTAGCCTGCTAGCGATGGGGCCGGTCCATTCACCGACAGTTTCCAAGGGTCGACCCCCGTTCAATCAACCGCGCCGAAAAATCCAGGGTCCGCACCGGCCCGTCATCCCCACGCAAACGCTTGAGCAAGCACTCAAACGCGCTCGCGCCAATCTCGGCCGTCGGTTGGGCGAGGGCGGTGATGCCGCTGCCCACCAGCGGATACCAATCCAGGTCGTCGAGGGCAATCAGACCGATCTCTTCAAACAGGTTGCACTTCAACTCGCGCAACGCATGGGTGGCGGCCAGCGCCGCAATCCCGTTCGCGCAGAACAGCGTCTTCGGGCCGGGGCCGGGTGTATCGAGAAAGGTTTTGAGGTGTGCCGTGAGCTCACTGCCGGTTTCGATCAGCGTCCCGCGCAGCGCCGAACGCTGGGCGATCTGCGCCTTGAAGCTGACGCTGCGTTCGATCCGCGAACTGGTGCCGTCATACGGTTCGCTCACCATCAGCACATCGCGATAACCGCGATCTTCAAGGTGGGCCATGGCGATCTCGACCGCTTGCGGGTTGTCCAGCCCGACCATGTCGCTTTCAAGGTGCTCGACCTTGCGGTCCACCAGCACCAGGGGCATTTCCCGATGCAGTTCCTGCAAGGCGTCGCGGTGGTGGCCGAGGGTGTTCACGATCAGCCCTTCGATGTTGTAGGAGCGCAGCAGGGCCAGGTGCTGGCATTCCTGCTCGTCATCGCGGTCGGTGTTGCACACCACCAGGCTGTAGCCGTGCTGACGGCAGGCGGTTTCCACCCCGTGCATCACGGCAATCGAATAAGGGTTGCGAATGTCGGCGACCAGCATGCCGATCAGGCGGGTCCGCCCGCGTTTCAGGCCGCGAGCCATCTGGTTCGGCTGATAGCCCAATTCGGCAATCGCCTGTTCGATGCGCAAGGCCGTCGCATCGGACAGCAAGGCGCGATCATCGCCGATGAACCGCGACACGCTGGCCTTGGAGACTTTGGCGTGCTCGGCAACATCAAGCATGGTGACGCGGCTGCGTTGGGCGGCGGAGAAATCGTTCACGGGCTGAAACCTTCTTATTGGAGTTATAAGGTTCGTGCGATCGGGATGGCACTGAAACCGGTTTCAGAAGACAGCAAAACCCAATTCACTGTCAAGTCCTGCATCGTCGATTGTCCGACAATGGCCGACGAATGGGATTCAGGCCCAAAGACTCAACCAGGCCGAACCCAACAGCAACAGAGCCATGCAGCGATTGAAACGTTGCATCGCCCGGGGCGAGCGCAACCACTGCGCAGACCCCGCGCCGAGCAATGCCCAGACCCCAAGGCACGGCAGGGATATCAGGAAAAACGCGAGGGACAAATACATCACGTGAACCAGGCGCTCTTCACCGCCCCCGGCAAAGACACTGACCACGGCCAGCGCCATCATCCAGGTTTTCGGGTTGATCAATTGCAGGCCGGCGGCGCCCACCCACCCGAGTCGGGCATCGGTGTCCCGCGCGGTCACGGCTTCGGCCGGGGCGCTGAAGATCTGCCAGGACAGGTAACTCAGCCAGGCCACGCCGATCCACTGCATCGCGGTTTGCACCGAGGGCAACGCGGTCAGCGAGGAGCCGGCGCCGCTACCGACCAACAACACAATGGTCGCAGCACTGGCGCAGGCGCCAAAAATGATCGGCACGGCGGCGGCCAGCCCGTAGCGGGCACTGTTGCTCAACACCAGAATGTTGGTCGGACCGGGCGTGATCGACGCCACGAACGCAAACAACAGGAAGGGCAGTAACGTCGGGAAAGTGGACAACATCGCAGGCAAACTCCGCTGAAGATCGTTGAAGCCGATCTTCACAACCCCGCGATCAACTGTCTGGAAGATTTGAGCAGCGCTTGCGATACAACGCTGGCGTCAGGCCATAAGCCCGTACAAACCAGCGCCCCAGATGGCTCTGATCGGCAAATCCCAGTGCCATCGCCACCGCCGCCGGTTGTTCGCCACGGGCCAGCATTCGCCTCGCCTTGGCCAGGCGCAATTGCACCAGGTACGCGTGGGGTGCCATGCCGTAGGCAGCCTTGAAAGCGCGGGTCAGGCGGAAACGGTCGACGCCTGTTGCGGCGGCGAGTTGATCAAGGCCGATGTCCTCGTGAACATGGGCGTGCAGATACTCCCGAGCCTTGTGCGCCACCAATGGTAAACGCGGGTCCTCGCCGTAACGGACGCGCCAGTGCAAATGAGTGGTGAGGCGTTCGAGCAAACCGTCGAGGGCGGTCTGGCGGACGATTTTCAGTTCACTTTGATGCAGCGCCTGAAATGCTTGGCTGGTGGCATTGGCCAGACGTATGTCGGTGGCCAGTGTCTTGGCGAAGCTCAACTCACTGTTGTCGGGCGCGTTGTCGAAAACAGCGCTGAGTTCGCGCTGCAACCACTGCGGGTCGAGGTACAGCATGCGGTAGGTGAAACCGTCGACCGTTGGCGCTTCGCCGTCATGAATATCACCCGGCTCAAGCAAGAACACCTTGCCCGGCGTGCTCTGGTGCCTGGCCCTCCGACAGTTGAACTGCTGAACCCCTTGTTCGGTGACCCCCACCAGATAGCTGTCATGCCAGTGCGGATCGTAGGCGTGGCCCTCGAAATGCGCGCGCAGCGTCTCGATGCCGGTGTCGGCGTCCTGGGCCAGGTCGATCCAGTTGTGAGTGGTCATGCTGCACCTGTGAGACGGATTGCCGACTTATTTAACGCCCGTGGCGAGGGCGATGCCTAGAACGTTTGTGCACGAATCAGTTGAACAGGCCTGCGGCGATGTTGATCGAAAAGCCGAGGATCGCCGTGTTGAACAGAAAACCGATCAGCGATTGCGCCAGCACAATCTTGCGCAGATCCCGGGTTGCCACGCCGACATCGGAAGTCTGCACCGCCGCGCTGATGGTGAACGAGAAATACAGGAAGTCCCAGTAATTGGGGGTGGTCAGGCCTTCGGCAAAGCGCAGTGCCGGGTCTTTTCCATCCCAGGTGTAGAACAGACGGGCGTAATGCACGCTGAAAATAACCCCGATCAACAGCCATGAACCGATCACGGTCAGCGCGGTGAAACCGTAGTGCAGCAGCTTGCGGGTGGTTTCCAGTTCCCGGCTGCCGGCGAGTTCGAAACCAATGGTCGCCAGGCTCGCAATCGCAGCGATGCACACCACGAACAGCACCATTCCAGCGTTTTCATCTTCGACCTCGGCGATGCGCTTCACGTCCGGCGCTTTGGAGCGTGCAGTGAGCCAGAGCATCAGCAGGAGGTAGGTCCAGACACCGGCGTTCCAGCCGAAGAGAATTTTGCTGATGATCGAGTCGGCCGGAGCCAGAATGCCCACCGCGACGCCGAGCGTGACGGCAGCGGACAGGCGAGGGTGGGTGCGGGGGAGGAGGGGCATTGGAGTTCACAGAGGCAGAAGTCTGCCCACCATAGCCCAGGTAAACACGCTTTTGTAGGCGCTGCCGAAGGCTGCGATCTTTTGAAGTTGCAGAAGACTGCCGAAAGGCAAGATCAAAGGATCGCAGCCTTCGGCAGCTCCTACAGGGGATGAGCCATGTTGGTTAGCGATCTTTATGCCGCTTGCGCACCAGTTTCATCACCACCACAAAAAACACCGGCACAAACACCACCGCCAGTGTCGCGGTGATCATCCCGCCAATCACCCCGGTGCCGATGGCCTGCTGGCTCGCCGAGCTGGCACCGGTGGCGATCGCCAGCGGCACTACGCCGAGGATGAACGCCAGGGACGTCATGACGATCGGCCGCAGGCGCAGGCGCGCGGCTTGCAGCGTGGCGTCGATCAGGTCGTGACCTTCGTCGTACAGGCTCTTGGCGAATTCGATGATCAGGATCGCGTTCTTCGCCGACAGGCCGATGATGGTGATCAGCCCTACCTTGAAGAACACGTCGTTGGGCATTCCGCGCAAGGTTACTGCCAGCACCGCACCGAGTACGCCGAGCGGCACCACCAGCAGCACCGAGGTCGGAATCGACCAGCTTTCATACAACGCCGCCAGGCACAGGAACACGATCAGCAACGACAAGCCGAGCAGAATCGGTGCCTGACTGCCGGACAGCCGTTCCTGCAACGACAACCCGGTCCATTCCTGACCCAACCCTGCAGGCCCTTGCGCGACCAGCCGTTCGATTTCCGCCATGGCTTCACCGGTGCTGTGACCCGGTTTCGGTTCGCCGGAAATACTGATCGCCGGGTAGCCGTTGTAACGGGTCAATTGCGCCGGTCCCTGGGTCCATTTGGCCTGGACGAAGGCCGAGAGCGGTACCATTTTCCCGCTGCTGTTGCGCACATGGATCTTCAGCAGATCGGCGACCTGACTGCGCTGATCACCTTCAGCCTGGACCACCACCCGTTGCATCCGCCCCTGATTGGGGAAGTCGTTGATGTAGGCCGAACCGACAGCAGCGGACAGCACGCTGCCGACGTCGGCGAACGAAACCCCCAACGCATTCGCCTGTTTGCGGTCCACGATCAGTTGCACCTGCGGCGCTTCGGCCAGCGCGCTTTCGCGCACGTTCATCAGGATCGGGCTTTTCTCGGCAGCCGCCAGCAACTGGGTGCGCGCCTGCATCAGCGTGGCATGGCCGAGGCCGCCACGGTCCTGCAAGCGGAACTCGAAACCGCTGGAGGTGCCAAGGCCGTCCACCGGTGGCGGCAGGACCGAGAACGCCATAGCGTCCTTGATCTGGCTGAACGCGATGTTGGCGCGGTCGGCAATCGAACTCGCCGAGTCGTCGTTGCCGCGATCCGACCAGTCTTTCAACGTGGTAAAAGCCAGCGCCGCGTTCTGCCCGCTGCCGGAGAAGCTGAAGCCGAGGATCACCGTGCTGTCGCCAACGCCGGGTTCCTTGGCGTTGTGGGCTTCGATCTGCTCGACCACCTGCACCGTGCGATTCTTGCTCGCGCCGGGCGGCAATTGAATGTCGGTGATGGTGTACCCCTGATCCTCCACCGGCAGGAACGAAGAGGGCAGGCGACTGAAACACAGGCCCAGACCGATCAGCAATACGCCATAGATCATCAGGTAGCGGCCGCTGCGTTTCAGCGCATAGGCGACCCAGCCCTGATAACGCTCGGTCAGTTGCTCGAAGCGCTTGTTGAACCAGCCGAAGAAACCGCCCTTGGCGTGATGGTCGCCCTTGGCAATCGGCTTGAGCAGCGTTGCGCAGAGCGCCGGGGTCAAGGTCAGGGCGAGGAACGCCGAGAACAGAATCGAGGTGGCCATCGACAACGAGAACTGCCGGTAAATCACCCCGACCGAACCCTGCATGAACGCCATCGGAATGAACACCGCCACCAGCACCAGGGTAATGCCGATGATCGCGCCGGTTATCTGCTTCATCGCCTTGCGGGTCGCCTCTTTCGGCGACAGGCCTTCGGTGACCATGATCCGCTCGACGTTCTCCACCACGACGATGGCGTCGTCCACCAGAATGCCAATGGCCAGCACCATGCCGAACATGGTCAGCACGTTGATCGAGAACCCCAGCGCGAGCATGGTCGCAAAAGTGCCCATCAATGCCACCGGCACCACCAGGGTCGGGATCAGCGTGTAGCGGATGTTTTGCAGAAACAGGAACATCACCGCGAACACCAGCACCATCGCCTCGACCAGGGTGTAAACCACTTTGGTGATCGAGACTTTGACGAAGGGCGACGTGTCGTAGGGGATCTTGTATTCGACGTTGGCCGGGAAGTAGCGCGCCAGTTCATCCATCTTCGCCCGCACCAGCGTCGCGGTGCTCAGGGCATTGGCGCCGGGCGACAACTGCACGCCGACGGCGGTGGACGGCTTGCCGTTCAGGCGCGTGCCGAACTGATATTCCTGGCTGCCGATCTCGACCCGCGCCACATCGCCGATGCGCACCGTCGAACCGTCAGCATTGGCCTTGAGCACGATGTCGGAAAATTCTTCCGGGGTCGACAGCTGCCCTTTCACCAGAATGGTCGCGGTGATTTCCTGTGTGGTGCGGGTCGGCAGATCGCCGATGCTGCCGGCCGAGACCTGCGCGTTCTGCGCGACGATGGCCGCGTTGACGTCGGCCGGTGTCAGGTTGAAACCAATCAGCTTCTGCGGGTCGATCCAGATCCGCATCGCCCGTTCGGCACCGTACAGCTGAGCCTTGCCGACACCGTCCAGACGCTTGATCTCGTTCATCACGTTGCGCGCCAGGTAATCGCTGAGCGCCACGTCGTCGAGCTTGCCGTCAGTGGAGGTCAGGGTAATCAGCAGGAGGAAGCCGGCGGAGACTTTCTCCACTTGCAAGCCTTGCTGATTGACCGCTTGCGGCAGGCGTGACTCCACGACTTTCAGGCGGTTTTGCACATCCACCTGGGCCATTTCCGGGTTCGTGCCCGGCTGGAAAGTCGCCTTGATCGTGGCGCTGCCGAGACTGCTTTGGGACTCGAAATACAACAGATGATCGGCGCCGTTGAGCTCTTCCTCGATCAGGCTGACCACGCTTTCGTCCACGGTTTGCGCCGAGGCGCCGGGGTACACTGCATTGATTTCGATCTGCGGCGGCGCGACATCGGGGTACTGCGCCACCGGCAACTGTGGAATGGCCAAGGCGCCAGCCAGCAGGATGAACAGGGCAACCACCCAGGCGAACACCGGGCGATCGATAAAGAACTGCGGCATAAAAAAGCGTCCTGCTTACTGACCAGTGGCCTGGGCAAGTGGAAGAGGGGAATCGTCGATCTGCACTTTCTCGCCGGGCTTGGCGTGTTGCAGGCCTTCGATGACGATGCGGTCGCCGGGCTTGAGGCCTGCGGTGACGATCCAGCGATCGTTTTGCACGGCGCCCAGCTCGACCGGTTGCTGGCCGACCCGTTGATCCGCATCGAGCAACAGCACCTGAGCAATACCGGCGCTGTCACGCTGGATGGCCCGTTGCGGCACGCTGATGCCTTGCTGATTCACCGCTTGCTCCAGCCGCACCCGCACAAAGCTGCCGGGCAGCAAGTCGAGGTCCGGGTTGGGGAACTCGCTGCGCAGGATGATCTGGCCGGTGCCCGGGTCGACAGTGATGTCGGTGAACAGCAGCTTGCCCGGCAACGGATAAAGGCTGCCGTCGTCCTGGATCAGCGTGGCTTTGGCCTGACCCTGACCCACTTCCTGCAACTGACCGGAACGGAAGGCGCGACGCAGGTCGTTGAGTTCACGGGTCGATTGAGTCAGGTCGGCATGAATCGGGTTCAGCTGCTGAATCAATGCCAGTGGCGTGGTTTCGTTCTGCCCGACCAACGCACCTTCGGTGACCAGTGCACGGCCGATGCGCCCGGAAATCGGCGCGGTGACGGTGGCGTAGCCGAGGTTGAGTTTCGCCCGCTCCACGGCGGCCTTGTTGGCGGCGACCTCGGCGGCGGTTTGCCGCACGGCGGAACGCGCGTTGTCGTAGTCCTGGCCGCTGATGGCATTGCCTTCGATCAACTGGGCATAACGCTGCTCTTGCAGGCGCGCCTGAAAGGCATTGGCCTCGGCTTTTCGCAGTTCCGCTTCGGCACTGTCCAGGTCAGCCTTGAAAGGGGCAGGGTCGATGCGAAACAGCACGTCGCCTTTCTTCACATCGCTGCCTTCGTGGAAGACCCGTTGCAAAACGACGCCGGCGACACGGGCGCGAACTTCGGCGATCCGGGGCGCGGCAATCCGCCCGCTCAGTTCGCTGGTGATCGACAGAGGCCGGGCGTCGAGGGTTTCGACGCGCACGGTGGCCAATGGCGCCTGTTCTTCGGCGTTGGAGGACTTGTCACAAGCGCTCAGCGTCATCGCCAGTGCCAGCAGGCTGAGCTTGGCAAGCAGGTTCTTTGACATGTAAATACCCCAATAATGAACTCCCGCATCCTACGGGGAGGCGACGAGGGTAGCGGTGAAGCTTTGTTGGTGCTGTGTGAAATTGTGTAAGGGTTTTACTCAGGCAGGGGTGAGGGCGTATATCCTTCGTGGCTTGATTCTTTCAGCGCTTGTCTTGCTGCCATCGCTAGCAGGCTATCTCCCACAGGGGTTGATGTGAGCACAGGTTTTGTGAACATCCCCTATCAACTGTGGGAGCTAGCCTGCTAGCGATGCCGGCACAACAGGCGCCACTGCACTTTCTGGAAACACCCATGCCCAACATCCTCCTGGTCGAAGACGACACCGCGCTCTCCGAACTGATTGCCAGCTACCTGGAACGCAACGGTTATTCCGTCAGTGTGATCAGCCGAGGCGATCACGTGCGCGAGCGCGCGCGGATCAATCCGCCGGACCTGGTGATCCTCGACCTGATGTTGCCGGGCCTCGACGGCCTGCAAGTCTGTCGCTTGCTGCGAGCGGACTCGGCCACGCTGCCGATCCTGATGCTGACCGCCCGGGACGACAGCCACGATCAGGTGCTGGGCCTGGAAATGGGCGCCGATGACTACGTCACCAAACCTTGCGAACCCCGTGTGTTGCTGGCTCGCGTCCGTACGCTGTTGCGCCGCAGCAGCCTTAGCGAGCCGCAGACCGCCAACGACCGCATTCTCATGGGCAATCTGTGCATCGACCTGTCCGAGCGCACCGTGACCTGGCGCGAACAACTGGTCGAACTGTCCAGCGGCGAATACAACCTGCTGGTGGTGCTGGCCCGACATGCCGGTGAAGTGCTGAGTCGTGACCAGATCCTGCAACGCCTGCGCGGTATCGAATTCAACGGCACCGACCGATCGGTGGACGTGGCGATCTCCAAGTTGCGGCGCAAATTCGACGATAACGCTGGCGAAGCGCGCAAGATCAAGACCGTGTGGGGCAAGGGTTATCTGTTCAGCCGCTCCGAATGGGAATGCTGAGGCGATGTTCAGAATCCTGTTTCGCCTGTATCTGGTGACGATCGTCTCCTACAGCGCGGCGATTTATCTGGTGCCGGACGTGGTGATCAAGGTCTTCCAGGAGCGCTTCGTTACCTACAACCTCGATTATTCCCGCGGGCTGCAAACCCTCATCGTCAAGCAGTTCCACGCCGTGCCCGAGGCACAATGGCCGGCGTTGGCGAGCGAAATGGACAAGGAATTCAACCCGCTGCGCATCGTGCTGACCGGCAGTGACGATCCTGGCTTGACCCCGGCAGAGCAGCAGCGTCTGCAGCGTGGCGAAAGCGTGGTGCGCATTGGCGACTGGGGCTGGCGCACCTTGGCGGTGACACCGTTGAACCCACAAACGGTGGTGCAAATGGTCGTGCCGCCGGACCCGCTGGACGTCAATCTGTTGTACTGGAGCATCAACGTGCTGATCGGTGCGACGATGCTGGCGTGTCTGCTGGCCTGGCTGCGCCCGCACTGGCGCGATCTGGAACGCCTCAAAGGCACTGCCGAGCGCTTCGGTAAGGGGCACTTGAGTGAGCGCACGAAGATTTCCGCCAGCTCCAACATCGGTAGCCTGGCCCACGTGTTCGACACCATGGCGGGCGACATTGAAAACCTGCTCAACCAGCAGCGGGATTTACTCGACGCGGTCTCCCACGAGCTGCGCACGCCGCTGACACGGCTGGACTTTGGCCTGGCCCTGGCGCTGTCCGACGACTTGCCGGCCGCCAGCCGCGAGCGTTTGCAAGGCCTGGTTGCGCACATCCGCGAACTCGACGAACTGGTGCTGGAGCTGCTCTCCTACAGCCGCCTGCAAAACCCGGCGCGTTTGCCGGAACAGGTCGAAGTGTCGCTGGACGAATTCATCGACAGCATTCTGGGCAGTGTCGACGAAGAACTGGATTCTCCGGAAATCGTGATTGACGTGCTGCTTCACGGCCAGCTCGAACGCTTCAGTCTCGACCCGCGCCTCACCGCTCGCGCCATTCAGAACCTGCTGCGCAACGCGATGCGCTATTGCGAGAAGCGCATTCAGATTGGTGTGAAGGTCTGCGCAAAGGGGTGTGAAATCTGGGTCGATGACGACGGGATCGGCATTCCCGATGACGAACGTGAGCGGATTTTTGAGCCGTTCTACCGCCTGGACCGCAGTCGGGACAGAGCGACGGGCGGGTTTGGATTGGGGCTGGCGATCAGCCGAAGGGCGCTGGAGGCGCAGGGCGGTACACTCACGGTCGAGCCTTCACCGCTGGGGGGCGCGCGGTTTCGGTCGTGGCTTCCCACCCCTGCATGAATCAGCGCAATTCCTGAGGCGAGGCGCGACCTGTTTGATCAAGCGCTCAACCGGCCGCGCAGCACCTTCGCCATCTCTTCCAGTTCCGACGCCGGGTTATGTCCGATCAGCATCCACGCATGCTCCATATCGGCCCAATACACCACGTTCATCCCGTGCCGACGCTCGTGTGCGAAGTGTCGGCTGCCGCTGTTGGCGCGGGTGACGCACAGCGCCATGGGGCCATGCGCCGGGTCCAGATAAGTAATCTGGGCGATGGGCATGCCGTCGTACTCGAGGATCTGCGAGCGCTTGAGTTCGACGCGTGGCAGGGCCAGTTCCCCTGGTAAAAGGCTCAGTCCCAGGCGTGCGTCGATGGTGCGCAGTTGCGCACGTTGCGTGGCTTCGTCGTTGGGCAGGTGTTCCAGGGTTTGTGGCACATAAAGCACCATGTAGTCCGCCACCAGACCACGCCAGTTGTTCTTCTGCTGACTCGCCTGCCAGCCCAGGAACAACCGGTCCGCCAGCACACCGCTCACCACCAGGCCGGCCGCGGCGGCAAGAAACCAGCGTCGACTCATCGCCGGCGGGGCTGGCGAGGGCAAGGTGTCGAGCATGGCGTGCAAGCGGTCCAACGGTGCCTGTTGTGTCACTTCCTCGTAGGCCTCCCGGAATGGCAGGCTGCTGCGGGCCAGCCATTGCAGGCGCAGGTTGAGCGTCGAATCTTCGGCGATGGCCGCGTCGATACGGCTGCGCTGGTCGCTATCGAGCTGGTCGTCAAGGTAAGCCACCAGTTGCTCATCCGACGGTTTCGCGTGATCGTTCATCGACGTTCTCCGGTGGTGGGGTTCGGCACGGCGTGCAACGGCGGATACTCGGCCAGTTTCGCCCGTGCAGCGGCCAGTCGGCTCATGACCGTGCCGATGGGCACGTCCAGCACTTCGGCGACTTCGCGATAGGACAAGCCTTCGACGTAGGCCAGAAAAACGGTTTCGCGCTGGGCTTCGGGCAGTGCATCGACGCGCCGGATCACCTGCGTCGCGAGCACGTGGGTTTGCGCGACATGCTCACCGTCGAACGACAAGGCGTTGTCGGCATCCACCAGCCCCTGGCCCTGACGCACCCGCCGCGAGCGCACTTCGTTGAGCCAGATCGAATGCAGGATGCTCAGCAGCCAGCGGTCCATGCGGGTGCCGGGGACAAATTGCCCGGCTCGTTCAAGCGCCCGCACGCAGGTGGCCTGCACCAGGTCTTCGGCGACATGCCGTTGCCGGGACAGCAGCAGGCCGTAGCGCCATAAACGCGCCAGGTGCTGGCCCAGCTCTGCCCGTATTGCCTGATCGCTGGCGATGGCGACCTCCGTCCCGTCAGGTTTTCGATGAATCGTGGATGGCTTCGGCCAGGTCCTGGTATTCCTCACAGGTGTTGCCGCAAATCGATTTGATCTGCTGCAACTGCTCTTGTGCAAGATCCAGGCGGCCTTTGATCACATAAGCTTCGCCGAGGTACTCGCGGACTTGCGCGTACTGTGGATCGAGTTCGACCGATTTCAGGTAATAACCAATGCCCTCGTCGGTGCGCCCCAGTTTACGCGTGGCATAGCCGCGGTAGTTAAGCGCCTTGGCGGTGTTCGGGTTTTTCAGCGTATCGAGCAAGGCCAGGGCTTCTTCATAACGCCCGTCCTTGGCCAGGCGGTAGGCGTAGTCGGTGCGATCGGCATCCGGTACGAGGCTACTGGTCTGCATCACGCATTTCTGCGATTTGCTGTCCCAGACCTGGCCTTTGGGACAATTGGGTTTGGCGGGTTCTTCGTCATCGCCATTGGCCAATGCCAGGGAGCTGGACAATGCAACGGCGAGCAGCAGTGGGGCACTAAAAACAGCAAAACGGCTATTCATGGCGAAGCTCCAGAGATTATTCGTATCAGTCCAAACCACGGCCCGGCAACATGCGGCGCAACGTGTTATCACGCAAGCCGTAATGGTGAACCAGAGCCATGAGCGCATGCAGCCCGGCCAGTATCACAATGGCCCACGCCACCTGTTCATGCAGACCGCCGAACACCGATTTCATGCTTTTATCGAAGGTGATCAAGGTTGGGACATCGAACAGGCCAAAAAAGTTGAACGGTTCTGCCTGGGCCCAGCGAAACAGGAAACCCAGCACGATTTGACTCAGCAACAACGCATAGAGCGCCAGGTGCGCGGTCTTCGCCAGACTATTCATGACGCCCCGATTGGCGGGCGGCAAGCGCCGGCCCCGGGACAGGCGCCAGAGCAGTCGGCTGAGTACGATCACCGCGAGCAGGAGGCCGCAGGAAATGTGCAATGCCTGCAGTTCCTTGCGCAGTGGCGTGCCCTTGGCCAGTTGTTCCCAGACCTGGGCACTGGCGAACAGGCCAATCACCAGCACGGCGGTCAGCCAGTGCAGCATCATGGTCAGGCGGTCGTAACGTATCGGCGAATCCGGGTTCAGGTTGTTCACGGGCGATCCTCATGGGTGATGCCAAGTGAACACCGCAGGGTGAACAATTATTCATTTCTTTCTGGCGGTCTTTTCAAGGAAAGCGCAAATCGAGGCGCTATGCTCGACAGCGTTCGAAGTCGTAGTGGAGCGTTGTCATGAAACAGGTCCATCACTCAGCGGCCGCCGGTTACAAATCGGCTGCCGACACCTACGTTCGCGGTCGCCCGGATTATCCGCCACAAGTAGCCGATTGGCTGACAGACACGCTGGGTTTGAATGCGGATAAATCCGTGGTCGATCTGGGCGCCGGGACTGGCAAGTTCACCGGTCGGCTGGTAGCGACCGGGGCGCTGGTGATTGCCGTGGAGCCGGTGCCGCAGATGCTCGAAAAACTGTCTGAAGCCTGGCCTGATGTTTTGGCGGTAAGCGGCACGGCCACGGACCTGCCGCTGCCGGACGCATCGGTGGATGTGGTGATCTGCGCCCAGGCCTTTCACTGGTTTGCCAGCGGCGAAGCCCTGACTGAAATTGCCCGGGTCCTCAAACCCGGCGGCAAGCTGGGGCTGGTGTGGAACCTGCGCGACACGCGCGTGCGCTGGGTGCCCAAACTGGATGCGATCGTCAATGCGCTGGAGGGCGATACCCCGCGTTTCTACACCGGAGCCTGGCGTCGGGCTTTTCCGCATGCCGCGTTCGGACCGCTGCAAGAGCAGCAATTCAGCCATGGGCATACGGGCGCGCCGGAAGATGTGATTTTCAACCGAGTGCGCTCCACCAGTTTCGTCTCGGCATTGCCGGCAGCGGAGCGGGCGACAGTGGATGAGCAGATGCGGGTGTTGGTGGATGCCGAGCCTGAACTGCGGGGCAAGGACGTGGTGACGGTGCCGTATGTGACGGCGGCGTTTGTGGCGGTGAAAGTCAGTTAGATCGGTGGTGCGGCCA
>NZ_CATKQK010000031.1:0-2170 GCF_949767185.1 Pseudomonas sp. IT-P100 | reverse complement strand
ACTCTATTATTACGGGTATAGGTATTACGCACCGTGGTTGCAGCGCTGGATATGTCCGGACCCTGCAGGCGACATGGACGGGCTCAATCGCTATGCGATGGTGAGGAACAACCCGGTTAATTTCTACGATTGGCAAGGCACGTTATCGATTCCAGCCGATATTTTTATCGCCGATATCGTCAACCCAATGAATAAAAGCATTGGAACGGGATGGTTCGAGGAGTTGAGATGGAATCAAGAGAAAAACACGTTCATGAGTACCGGTCCGGTTTATGGCCGAGATATGAAGGCGATCGAGGGTGGAAATTCCGAGTGGTACCCATCATCGTTTGGAAATGCCATTGCTGCATTTCGTGATCAGGACGGCAAGCTTCGTCTGTTTGCCAATATGTATCAGCAGCACATGGGCATCCAGCCCGGTATGGGCCTTCCAGAGTTCGCCGGACTATTGAAAGTGGATGAGCAAGACCCTTCAAAACTCGTCATCAACAATCATTCCGGGCACTACAAACCCGAATCGTCCATTGACGTGACGGCGATGATTCTTGAGATTGCTCCGCAGCAACAGTCCGTGAGCTATGCCCCGATTCCAGAAAGCTCGTCGTTTGATTCAGCACTTCGAATCCATTCCATTGACTCGCCCGAAATGTATGAGCGCCTGGTGAACACGTACAAGCGAGATTTCAATGGCTTGATCACGTACCTGAAAGAACAAGGTGTCTGGGAAGCAGCCAAAACGAATTGGGAGGAAAGAGAAGACCTGAACATCATTTTCAAGATGGAGACTAAAGGGATGACTGCCCAGCAGATCCGCTATGAAGAGTCTACGTTGAGGAATGCCAAGCCATTGGCTGATCCCGTGCGACCGTCCATTGGCACCCGCCGAGTCACACGTCCACTCGCTCAGGAGAAGATCAAAAAAACTTCATTTTTCCGATCTCTTGGTCACCGTTTTGTAAAGCTGTATGAGAAGTGACATCGAGTCCTTGATTGCTTGAACGGGACGGGGGCAGCGCGCTCATACGCCATACGTGGTGCCGAAGATCAACCGTGTAAACGGAATCAACGGCACCATCAAAATCGAGCGGATCAGGTTCAAAAAACACGCCAAACGGTGAGGTTTTCTGTTACTTCTTACAGTATCGGCCCGGCCAAAAATGGCTCAGTCTTTCCTCGACCCGAGCGAAGGACCGTCGAGACCGTGAACGCTCACCAACACACACCGAAACTGTCGGTCATGGACCCGCGAGCCTTGGCGATCCGCAGCGTGGGCTATTGCCGGCGCCCGGACGAGACCATCATTGAGTCACGCATCACCCGGCAGGTTTTCGATGCGGCGGGGCGCTTGGTTGTCTCGTGTGATCCACGGCTCTGGGGCACAGCGCCGAAACCGAACCTGTCGACAGTCTATGGCTTGAGCGATCAGCCCCTGATGACGGACAGTGTTGATGCCGGTTGGCAGTTGAATCTGTTGAATCACACCAGCTCGCTGTTTTCGTTCTGGGACGCCAGAGGCAGTCAGCGTTGCATCGACTATGACGATCAGCAGCGCCCGATAGCCGTTACCGAACAGGCCGCCGAAGCACCATCGCGCGTGGTTGAGCGACTGACCTACGGCGGCGCTGCCCCAGCATTCGCTGTGCATAACCAATGCGCAAAGCTGATCCGCCATGACAATCCGGCCAGCACCCGATTCGTCACCGACTACGGTTTGGCCGGTGCGGAACTGAGTGAAAACCAATGGTTCCTGATCGACCTTGAAACACCCAACTGGCCAAGTGAATTCGAGGCCCGGGACGCGTTGCTGGAGGAGCAGTCGTTCGTCACTCGGCACGTTTTCTATCCCACGGGCGAGATTGAGCGCCAGACCGATGCCATGGGCAATACCCGAACCTTTGGCTGCGACGTGGCCGGCAGGTTGAGTGAAACCTGGCTGCTGCTGGCCAGGGATGGCAAACAACCGCAGTGCGTGGTCAGCGACATCCGCTACAACCCCTACGACCAGATCGAAAGCGAAATCGCTGGCAACGGTGTGAAAACGCAAGCTGAGTACGGCGCAGATGACGGTCGGCTGATCAGGCTGGTGGCGGCGGTCGGCAATCAAAGGCCACTGCAAGACTTGAACTACATCTATGACCCGGCAGGCAATATCGTCGAGCTGGAGGACAAA
>NZ_CATKQK010000030.1:0-2391 GCF_949767185.1 Pseudomonas sp. IT-P100 | reverse complement strand
ACAACCTCCAGCGGCCAGTCAGGCGCCTCGGTGTCGCGTAAAAAGTGCCGGGTGTGGCTCAGCACGCCACCGGCAAGACTCTGGTCATGCACATGAACGGTGCCCGCCGGGTCGTCATGGCGAGTCAGCAGGCCGCACAGGTTGTGCGCGGCAGCCTCCGCATTGGCATCGGCATAGGTAAAACGCTCCAGCGTGTGCTCGGCGACGTCCTGTCCCCGCTCTCGGATGGCCGTCGGGCGCAGCAGTTCATCGTATTGCGTCAGTGAGTGGCTGCCGCGACCGTCCCATCTCTCCAGGCTCTGCCCGGCTTCACCCTGCAGGCCAACGCGCCATCCGGCGTCCACGCTGTCGGTCGCCAGCGCGACGCCGGACAGGCTCATGGTCTGCCTCAGGTTGAACGGCGTCGTCTCATCAGTCTTCGCCAGGTCGAACAGATACGGATCCCGGCTGGCCACCAACCGTCCAACCGCATCGAAACGTTGTTCGGTTACCCGCGTATCAATCGGATCATCCACCTCACGCCGATGAAACAGCACGTCCCGCACCACCAGCCCACGCGCTTCCGACACCCGAAGGGTCGGTGTGCCGGTGTGCGCGTTGGTGAAGATTCCAGTAGGCATCCGTGCAGGCCTTGATCAATTGGACTGCACATCACAATGCACGACCTTCACACGGCTGCCTACTGTAAGAAGTAACAGGTCGAGGAGCATGGCCAGGACGACGCGCGGCAAGGGTTCCAGTGTTGATCGGTGATGATGCGATCAACAGCGTTTATGCGCTGGAGCAAGGACGGCCGGCCGGTGTTAGTGGTGGCCAACTTTACGCCGGTGCCGCGTGAGAGCTATCGGATTGGCGTGCCGATTGCCGGGCGATGGACGGAGGTGATCAACAGTGATGCGGCGATGTATGCCGGGTCGAATTACGGAAACAGCGGCGGGGCGTTTACCGAGGAAGAGGCGAGTCATGGGCAGGCGCTTTCGTTGGTGTTGAATTTGCCGCCGTTGGCGGTGTTGATGTTGCGACCGGAGATAACGTAATTTTACTGTGATTTGGTGATCGCTCCCTCGATTTCAGCATATCGAAGGAACGATTAAAAACTACTCTACATGTTAAATGTAGAACTTTTTGATGGGTTTGTAGTTTGGGTTTAGTTTGCTTCGCGATAACTCATTTCGCAACAATGCCGAAACATCATGGTTCTCCCCTAAGTCGGTTATTATTGTATTGATTATTTTTAGTTTCAGCTCTATAGGCAATTCAAATATAAATTCCCCTTTATTTTTTTTGTATGTTTCTTTATCAGTACTATATGAGACTCCTTCGTCGGAAATGGCTTTAAAATGCAAGGTGTTTAATGTCCTAGATCGACCATAAAGCACACTGGTCCTATAATCTGCTATTGCCAAAAAACCCCCGTGCTCATAGCCCCTGATGTGCCTCAAATCATTTATGCTGAAACCTACGTAATGATCTCTTTCTCCGGAAATTTTGTTCACTAGCTGCTCGTGTGAGGTAGGTAAGGCGCTATTGGTTACTGTTGCGTGTAGTATGGGGCGACCATTGTCTTTGGTTGTTCCGCTGTATTTTTTAGCCCAGATATATTCGTCAGCATCTTGTCGTTTTGCATCCAGTGGATATATATGTAATTCGCCGGTTTTAATGTGCATGATTCCTGCAAATGAGTTGCCAGGCTTTGACTGGTCTAAATAGTATCGAATAGAGTCAGAGCTAGTAGGTGTGGGGAAGGAAAATGACGATACTATTTTCCGACGCACCCCGCCTTCTTCGGAGCGTGGATCAACGAAGTTATAAATTCTGTTTTCGTGTTCCTTTGGATGGGTTAAACCTGGCTCTGTATTTTTCGAGCTGCTTTTGTTTGTTGTTGCTTGACTCTGGGGTGAATTTAACAGGCTGCTTCTTCGCATTAACCCCATGTGATCAACTAGTGTTGCAGGGCTGTTGCCTACCATGCTGTACCGGTTTATTCCGTCAATGGATCCCGCCGGATCAGGATTGATCCACCTTTGCAGCCACGACGCGTAATACCTGAAACCGTAGTAATAAAGTCCTGTCGCATCTCGCTCCTTGCCGGAATAACGCACGGTCTTGTACATGGCCTCGGTTGCGTTACGTCCGGCCCAATACGCAGTGCCGCCGAACGGGTAATTCCATTCTTGGCAGATAAGTTTGGCGTTTTGATCCAATTCCAATGCGCAGGACTTCAGGTGGTCGTTGAGGCTGTAACGTACCTGATCTCGGGGCATTTCCTCAGGTTGTCTGGCGACCCAATGCAGTAATTGCACGGTGTTGCTGCCGGCGCTGGCGGTGATGACATGCAGGATTTCCCCGGTGACGCTGTGGCTGCGGATTTCCAGGCCGGGCAAGTAACGA
>NZ_CATKQK010000029.1:0-2701 GCF_949767185.1 Pseudomonas sp. IT-P100 | reverse complement strand
ACTCGGGTCGAGGTAAGACTGAGCCTTTTTTGGCCGGGCCGATACTGTAAGAAGTAACAGGTAAGCTCATCGTTGGGTGTTTTTTTGAACCTGTGTCGCTCGATTACGTTTTTTTGATTTTAATGTGGATACCGTTTATCTGCGGCGGTAAGAGCCAGCGGTTTGATAACCAGATCATGCTGACGGTAATTGCGTTGCTGGTGGTAGTTGGTGACGATCCATTCAGAAGGCCTGAGATTGATTGGGTCGGCGGCAGAACGAACCAAGATTAGATTGAAACAGTGTCTTTGTCCCTTCCTCAGGGAGTGGCGGCTCTGCCCTAGCAACTTCCGGCACCTGTAGCTCTGGCCTAAGGAGCTCAGCAGCAAATAGTTGTCGGAACGATGATCCATTTTCTCCCAAGCTGTCGCTAACCCTTACAAACATACTAACCAACTCGACTTTCACCTCGATCGGCAAATGATCAAACTTATATATTAAAGAAGGGTCCTGATCAGACACCTCTGCTTCCGCTTTTGCAAAGTCAAAATCCTCCTTATTATTTCCAACCGAAGAAAACGTATCCGGTACATTATAAGTTTTACCGGAATTCAATGAAGCGGACCGATCTTCAATCGCCGGAATCTCTCGACACCCCGTGTCCGTATGCGGAAGAGCGCGCACATCACGAAACGTAAATCCAATGGTATTTTCAACATCCCATGAATATATATTTATAGCTTGAAGATGCGAGACCAGACCATCTCTACCGTGCATGATAGCCTCTCCCCCATTATGAAAGATTCCTCGATAGTTATCCTTCCAACCTTCAACAGGTAAAACCACTTTACGACGTTCAATTTTTAATGGGTAAATATTAACCTCACCGCTACTTAGACTTATAATGCCGGTAAAAACATTTCCGGGACGTGATTGCTCAAGATAGTAAAGCAACTGCTCACCAGGACGCATATTAGGCACTTCATATTCAGTGACCAATTTCCTATCACGACGCACTTGCGATCCTTCGTCATCACTAGAAACCCAAGACCAATGCAAAACAGCTGCACCTTTAAAATCGAGAAAAACGATAGGGTTATTGTTTAAACTGCGATAAACATTTAAACCATCCAAAACACCAAATGGATCTGGATTTACCCACCGTTGCAACCACGGCGCGTAATAACGATACCCATAATAATAGAGGCCAGTTGCATCCCGCTCTTTACCCGAATAGCGAATCGTTTTGTACTTCGCCACCAACGCACTTTTACCGGCCCAGCATGCGGTGCCGCCGAAGGGGTAATAGTGTTCCTGGGTTAGCACGCCTGCTTCGTGATCCAACTCCATCGTGCTGGAACCGAGGTGGTCGCAGAGGCTGTAGCGGAGTTGATCGGCCTGGGTTCCTTCGGGCCAGTGCAAGGCTCGAACACTGCAACGGCCTGCTTCGGCGCTGATGACGTGGTGCACCTCGCCATCGGCCTGGCGGTGGATTTCCAGGTTGGGCAGGTAACGGACTTCCGTGCCTAGGGTTCGGCGATGGGTCTGGCTAACATGCACCTTGCGCAGCCGATGGCCGGGGCGGTCGTAGGCATAGCATTCGTAATCGTCGGGTTCATCTACACGTTTGACCAGGGTTACCCGGCTCAACTGGTTGCGGATGTCCCACGTCATGGCTTGGCCGCGCTGCAACTCCCGCTGATTGCCGCAGGCATCGAAGCCTGATTCGATTTGGGACTCTCCCGGCAGCGATCCATCGTCCCGCTGCGCCAGGCTTCGGTTGCTGCGCGCGGAGGTGAACATCGAGAAACCGGGCACACCGCTGTGATGGCGAGTGATCAGATTGCCCGCCGCGTCATACTCGAAGCGCTGGGTGTAATTGCGCCGCTGATTAGGGTCCAGCGGTGTGGGCAGCAAATCCGGCAGTGCCGGTCCGTGGCTGGGCGTGCTGACTTCCCAGCCGCTGGCTTCGACCAGTTGAGACTGGCTGTCATAGCGGTAGTGGTTGATCGGGTCGATGCGCTGGTTGTTGAACCAGGTAACGGGTTGGGCCTTGTCTTCCATCTCGACAATATTGCCCACCGCATCGTAGGTGTAATTCAGATCCTGCACCGGAGGTTGATTCCCGACTGCCGCCACCAACCGCATCAAACGACCATTCTCGACGTCGTACTCGCTTCGCGTTTGAACGCCATTGCCGGCCGTTTCACGTTCAATCTGGTCGTGGGCGTTGTAGCGGATGTCGCTGACCAGGCATTGCGCTTGTCTGCCTTCTCCCGCCAATAGCAGCGAGGTCTCACTCAATTTGCCTGCCACGTCATAGTCAAAGGTTCGGACATTGCCCATGGCATCGGTCTGGCGTTCAATCTCTCCCGTGGGATGAAAGGAATGCCGGGTAACAAACGCCTGCTCCTCCAGCCACTCGTCTCGGACATCGATGTCTAGGGGCCAGTCGGGTGTTTCAAGTTCGTTGAGAAAACGTCTGCTTTCAACCAGCGCAGAGCCGGCCAAACCATATTCGTTGAGGATCTGAGAGCCGGCCGGGTCGTCATGGCGAATCAACAGGCCGCACTGATTGCGCTCGGCAACCACAGCGTCGGAGTCACCGTAAGTGAACCGGTCAACCACACAAGGCAATGCGGCCGGCCTCTGTTCCGTGACCGCGACAGGCCGCTGCTGATCGTCATACTCGCACTGACGCTGATTACCTCGCCCATCCCAA
>NZ_CATKQK010000028.1:0-3007 GCF_949767185.1 Pseudomonas sp. IT-P100 | reverse complement strand
GTCAGCAAATTGCTTGGGTGTTATATGGTCAAGCCTCACGGGCAATTAGTATTGGTTAGCTCAACGCCTCACAGCGCTTACACACCCAACCTATCAACGTCGTAGTCTTCGACGGCCCTTCAGGGGACTCAAGGTCCCAGTGAGATCTCATCTTGAGGCTAGTTTCCCGCTTAGATGCTTTCAGCGGTTATCTATTCCGAACATAGCTACCCGGCAATGCCACTGGCGTGACAACCGGAACACCAGAGGTTCGTCCACTCCGGTCCTCTCGTACTAGGAGCAGCCCCTCTCAAATCTCAAACGTCCACGGCAGATAGGGACCGAACTGTCTCACGACGTTCTAAACCCAGCTCGCGTACCACTTTAAATGGCGAACAGCCATACCCTTGGGACCGGCTTCAGCCCCAGGATGTGATGAGCCGACATCGAGGTGCCAAACACCGCCGTCGATATGAACTCTTGGGCGGTATCAGCCTGTTATCCCCGGAGTACCTTTTATCCGTTGAGCGATGGCCCTTCCATACAGAACCACCGGATCACTAAGACCTACTTTCGTACCTGCTCGACGTGTCTGTCTCGCAGTCAAGCGCGCTTTTGCCTTTATACTCTACGACCGATTTCCGACCGGTCTGAGCGCACCTTCGTACTCCTCCGTTACTCTTTAGGAGGAGACCGCCCCAGTCAAACTACCCACCATACACTGTCCTCGATCCGGATAACGGACCTGAGTTAGAACCTCAAAGTTGCCAGGGTGGTATTTCAAGGTTGGCTCCACGCGAACTGGCGTCCACGCTTCAAAGCCTCCCACCTATCCTACACAAGCAAATTCAAAGTCCAGTGCAAAGCTATAGTAAAGGTTCACGGGGTCTTTCCGTCTAGCCGCGGATACACTGCATCTTCACAGCGATTTCAATTTCACTGAGTCTCGGGTGGAGACAGCGCCGCCATCGTTACGCCATTCGTGCAGGTCGGAACTTACCCGACAAGGAATTTCGCTACCTTAGGACCGTTATAGTTACGGCCGCCGTTTACCGGGGCTTCGATCAAGAGCTTCGCGTTAGCTAACCCCATCAATTAACCTTCCGGCACCGGGCAGGCGTCACACCCTATACGTCCACTTTCGTGTTTGCAGAGTGCTGTGTTTTTAATAAACAGTCGCAGCGGCCTGGTATCTTCGACCGGCATGAGCTTACGGAGCAAGTCCTTCACCCTCACCGGCGCACCTTCTCCCGAAGTTACGGTGCCATTTTGCCTAGTTCCTTCACCCGAGTTCTCTCAAGCGCCTTGGTATTCTCTACCCAACCACCTGTGTCGGTTTGGGGTACGGTTCCTGGTTACCTGAAGCTTAGAAGCTTTTCTTGGAAGCATGGCATCAACCACTTCGTGTTCTAAAAGAACACTCGTCATCAGCTCTCGGCCTTAGAATCCCGGATTTACCTAAGATTCCAGCCTACCACCTTAAACTTGGACAACCAACGCCAAGCTGGCCTAGCCTTCTCCGTCCCTCCATCGCAATAACCAGAAGTACAGGAATATTAACCTGTTTTCCATCGACTACGCTTTTCAGCCTCGCCTTAGGGACCGACTAACCCTGCGTCGATTAACGTTGCGCAGGAAACCTTGGTCTTTCGGCGTGGGTGTTTTTCACACCCATTGTCGTTACTCATGTCAGCATTCGCACTTCTGATACCTCCAGCAAGCTTCTCAACTCACCTTCACAGGCTTACAGAACGCTCCTCTACCGCATCACCTAAGTGATACCCGTAGCTTCGGTGTATGGTTTGAGCCCCGTTACATCTTCCGCGCAGGCCGACTCGACTAGTGAGCTATTACGCTTTCTTTAAAGGGTGGCTGCTTCTAAGCCAACCTCCTAGCTGTCTAAGCCTTCCCACATCGTTTCCCACTTAACCATAACTTTGGGACCTTAGCTGACGGTCTGGGTTGTTTCCCTTTTCACGACGGACGTTAGCACCCGCCGTGTGTCTCCCATGCTCGGCACTTGTAGGTATTCGGAGTTTGCATCGGTTTGGTAAGTCGGGATGACCCCCTAGCCGAAACAGTGCTCTACCCCCTACAGTGATACATGAGGCGCTACCTAAATAGCTTTCGAGGAGAACCAGCTATCTCCGAGCTTGATTAGCCTTTCACTCCGATCCACAGGTCATCCGCTAACTTTTCAACGGTAGTCGGTTCGGTCCTCCAGTTAGTGTTACCCAACCTTCAACCTGCCCATGGATAGATCGCCCGGTTTCGGGTCTATTCCCAGCGACTAGACGCCCTATTAAGACTCGCTTTCGCTACGCCTCCCCTATTCGGTTAAGCTCGCCACTGAAAATAAGTCGCTGACCCATTATACAAAAGGTACGCAGTCACCCAACAAAGTGGGCTCCCACTGCTTGTACGCATACGGTTTCAGGATCTATTTCACTCCCCTCTCCGGGGTTCTTTTCGCCTTTCCCTCACGGTACTAGTTCACTATCGGTCAGTCAGTAGTATTTAGCCTTGGAGGATGGTCCCCCCATATTCAGACAAAGTTTCTCGTGCTCCGTCCTACTCGATTTCATGACTAAGAGATTTTCGCGTACAGGGCTATCACCCACTATGGCCGCACTTTCCAGAGCGTTCCGCTAATCTCAAAGCCACTTAAGGGCTAGTCCCCGTTCGCTCGCCACTACTAAGGGAATCTCGGTTGATTTCTTTTCCTCAGGGTACTTAGATGTTTCAGTTCCCCTGGTTCGCTTCTTAAGCCTATGTATTCAGCTTAAGATACCTAACTTATGTTAGGTGGGTTCCCCCATTCAGACATCTCCGGATCAAAGTCTGTTTGCCGACTCCCCGAAGCTTTTCGCAGGCTACCACGTCTTTCATCGCCTCTGACTGCCAAGGCATCCACCGTATGCGCTTCTTCACTTGACCATATAACCCCAAGCAATCTGGTTATACTGTGAAGACGACATTCGCCGAAAATTCGCGATTAAACTCACAAATTTTACCTTAGCCTGATCCG
>NZ_CATKQK010000027.1:0-3377 GCF_949767185.1 Pseudomonas sp. IT-P100 | reverse complement strand
CTACCATCGAACTGAACCGTAAAGTAATCCGGCACACCGCCCTCCAACAAATGACAGACCGGAACAACGAGTTCACTGGTCATGTTGTTGCCCGCCAGACTCAGTTGAAACTTTCCGACCCCTCTTAAACCGGTCATAGTCCAGCGGTGGGTAGTTTGCTCCTCGCCATAATCAGGTTCACTCGGCAAGCTTCCCTCTTCCAACCCTTCTACTATTCTGCACTTCAGTTTTACGGGATGTCCCGGCAATGGACTGTCGGTTTTATACCTTAGCGTAAGGACCTGGGGTTGCAGATGCTTGAAGTCGATACCCTCTGGAGGAACAATGTTGCCACCAATCAGTACATCGGCCTCATCCGCCAGATTGCGCGACATCACCCAGAACGGAAGCTCCCAAGGCAACACCACATCCGTACTGAAAAGAACCAACATGCCAAGACCGCTTAGCCCATCGTCCGGTGTGACCGTCCAGTTGAACGTTTCGCCGACCGGGTTGACATCGCTTTCAAAAGGCGGGTTTGACGCAAGGTTCAAGCCTCCAGACTCACCCACCCCCAGACGTAACACCTTCGCAATCTCGGGCGCAACTTCGACTCTTAAAGCGTTTGCTCTTCCGCGAGTCAGCCCAATGGGATCGCCCCACATCACTTCCCTGTCATTGACGTACAACTTCGCGTCTTCCCAAGGACTTGTCTCATAAACCTTGATCTCAAAAGACTCACTCACCGTTTTATCGTCATACGGGCTGTAGAATTCTGCCGTGATCGTCTGCTCACCCAATGTTTGAACCGTATGGGTGAACTGGCTTACGCCCGACGTCGATGTCGGTACTGTCGTTGTCGTCCCACCAATCGACCACTTGACCTCAATATTTTCCAGCGCCTGTTTTGTGTAGAACGATCCGACCGTGATTTGGGCCTTTACTGTGTCTCCTATCACCGGTGCACTGATTGGGCTGCGGCTGTCCAGAACCTCACGACGATAGTGCCCCAACCGCATCGAGATTTTGTAAGGCACGGCGGTAAACTCACTTTGAATCGAGTATTCGAAGTCGTGATCGATGCCATCGGCCGGACAGCGGAGCTTCCATTCTGAGCCCTCAGGTTCAAGTTTCTGAAGTTCGCCATATCCAGGGTCGGCGAAGATCAAAGGCGAATCAGCGGAAGCGTGATTGAGGCTCACTCCCTGACTGACCCAAGGGCTATCCTCAGCGCCTTCAATTCTGAGCGTATGACTATCGGAGCCATAGCAGAGGTATACGGCTCTTTCGGCTGAACTGGACCTGATCTGGATGGTCATGGCATTTCCTCGAACATCGACAATGGTTGAAAAAGGCCATTCGACTATTCAAGAAAAAACGGGGCTGGGTAACTGTCAAAACTGACAGACTTATAGAACAAAACGCGATAACAACAGTAAATTTCCTTTCCCTTAACCTTTCAACGCCGAAGCCCCGGTAGTCGACATTGTCAGGATCAAGCATTGAAAAAAGGAGCTCCGAACGACCGGAGCTCCTTGGGTTTACTGACACTTTACTTTCGGAATTTGGCGTTACAGGAAAGACTTCACTCGCCAACCTGATAAATCGGCAGGTCGATCGCCTTCTCCATCCCCTCGCCGGACAGGCTCAGTTGAAACCTTCCGCTCCCCTGTAAACCGGTCAAGAGCCATAGATAGTTAGAAGTTATCGGCCGGTCAAAGCCAGGTTCACACTTCAGGTCTCCAGGGTTAAACCCCTCCAGGCCAGCGCAATGCAGTTGTAGAGCATGCCCCCCCAATGGGCTACCTGGTTTAAGCCTGAGCGTAAGAAAATAGGTGACGTCATGAACGAACTTCATACCCTCAACAGGTTCTTTACCGTCAATAAGGACATCAACCTCATCTTCCAGATTACGCGATAGTAATTTGCCAGGCAGGTTAACCAGATAGTTACCTTCTGCTCCAAATCCGGTACCTCCGTTCCCGCCCCGAAGAGTTATCACGAGGGTTCCGCTTCGGTTTGACCCGGTGACGTCCCATTCATATTTTCCTGTTTGCTTCACGCCAAACTCCGGCATACTTCTAATATCGCCAGGAAGAAGTGGAGAATTGGCTTTACCCGTCAACCACATCTGAACTTCATTGATGAGGCTGCCAGGATTGGGCTCGAAGGTAATGGAAACAGGTTGATCCCGAAAAAAAACATAGCCATCAGCGGCAATGTCTTCACCTCCAACTTTGATCCTCCCCTCATCTTCCAACTCCTTTGCCAGCAACAGACAGTGCAAGGTGAGCGGCTTAGGGATACCCTCTTCCTCGAATATTAATTCAAACCGCCCACCTGTATTTTTATATCCGTTAACATACCATTCATTCCCACCCGAAAAAATCTCCACATCAGCCGGTACCAGTGGCGGAAAGACGCGTTTACTCATCCGCAACGCTTCCCAGTTAAAGTCAACGCCGGTTTTGTTAACCAGATTTAATTTGATACCGGTATTTTTCCTTATCAGCATTTTTTCAGCAGGTAGAGGATCATCCCAAAGCGTGAAACCCCAGTCATCGCCCACATAGTCCGAGCGCACCACACATGGAACCCGCCATTCCGTGATCACGTCCTTGCTCGAAAAAACCAAGAAGATATTGCCACTATTGCCATCTTCTACCGACGTAACCTTCCAGCGGAATGCATTGCCGACCGGATCGGCAGGGGTGCCGAACTCCGGGGAAGCGGTGATGGCCAGGTCGCGGGAATCCTCTTTCGTGAGAGATATCTGTCCAGTAAAGGACGAGGGGACTTCCACCCTTATATCGTGTACCTGCCCACGCCACAGCATAATGGGCCCCTCGATCAGTTTGTCGTTGAAGAACAACTTGGCGTCTTCCCAACCATTTGGCCGAGCTGATACAGATTTGATTTCATTGGTCATGACGGTACTCTCAGATATCGAATTGGCCGCTCGAGTATCGAGGAAAAACATTGACTGGGTAACTGTCATAACTAACAGCAATCCAGAGAAAACTGTAATAAAACATGGAGCTCCAAATGACAGGAGCTCCTTGCCCTTCTTACGTATTAAGCAGGAGTAAGTAATAACAGTAACCGAATCATGGAAACACGACCTGTTGCTTCGGTCGTTTTTGCCAAAAGTTCAATGACATGCCTTTCTTTAGGATAATACTTGATCGCCACGGAGCTTCCGGCCCCCCCGGTTGCGTTAGTTGTTCCAAAACCGACTGGGTGATCAGGTGCAATGAACTCGACGTTAACGCCCGCAACCGGAACCCCTTCCTGCGTAGTCACTTGTACCGAAGGCTGAACGCCCCACCCTGCTCCGGGAATCAATTCCGGAGCGAGTACTTCTGTCGGTGGATAAGCCATAGGTATGCCAAGATAAG
>NZ_CATKQK010000026.1:0-3591 GCF_949767185.1 Pseudomonas sp. IT-P100 | reverse complement strand
AGCGGTTGTACAGCCAGGTTCCGCCAAATTCCAATACGGTGAAGAGGGCGCCGGCGAGGTTGAAGCGGAAGAACACGGTGGAGAGGCGTGTGCCTGCGGCGGCCCACGCAGCGGTCCTTGCGGCCGTGTTTTTTGCCATCAGTACGGTGGAACCCGCGTATAAGGTGTGACCAAAGCCATACGCATTGACGGTCGTCATGCCGGCAGCGCCCAGTGTCGCGAGCGCTGCACTATTCCGCGCAGCAGTATTGCCACTACGCGTCGCCTGTTGCCAATTCTGGTGGTGGTTGATGAGGCTGACCATTGAAGATGCAAAACCTAAAACGTAGGTAAAGCCACCCAACCCGATATGCATCTTGCCCATCTGCACATGTACATTCAGCAACGCATGGTGTTGAAGCCCCGCGACGAGTGCAGCGCTACGTGCCTTCAACGCCGTATCAGCCAGACTTTGCGCTGCGGTGAATCCCGCCGCCCCAGTCGCAAAACTCGCAGCAATCAACGGCTCCAACTTACGCTTGTCTCGTGACTGGTTAAACGTTTCCCTCATGACCGAAACCAAATTCACCCCCTGCACCAAAAACACCAACAACCCCATCCCCTCGCTCCGAATCAACTTCCCATTCGGCACCGAGCTAACCCCCAACCGAATATCCTTCAATAAACTCCGGACCTCCAACTGCTGGGCGGGCGGAAACACCACCGTCACGCCCGCCCGAGCCGGCGTCGCGCCGTGCAGCCGCACCGACTGATCCGGCAGTTCGGCAATCGGGCTCAGCGCCCCCGCCAGCCGGCCTTCAAGCTGCGTCAACTGTGCACGCACCCGCACAATTTCTTCCTGCAACTCAACCGCCCTCGGCGTTTTATGCCCTTGGCGGTTTTTGTTGTGGGTGATCTGGTTGCGCTCACGGGTCAGGGTTTTCAGGTAATCGCGCTCCCTCAACATTTCCTTAATCACGGTTTGCAGCGCGCCGTGTTCCGCCGGGCTGGCGACAGTAAAGGTCACGCCAGTGGTTTTTGCCGCATCGAGTATTCGTGGCGACAAGGCTTTAGGCAGGCGCCGGAACAGTTCGTCAAGGTCAGGAGTTTTCTCTGCCGACAAGTCAAACCCTTCCAGTGCCCGGCTCAGGCCCAGGTTCAGCGCCGGGCTGAGGCTGTGCTGGGCCGCGTCGGCAACGACGCGGGTATGCTCGGGCAGATCGTCGAGGGCCGGCAGGGGCGGTTGTTCAATTTTCTGTAGCTCGCCCAGCCAGTGCGGCAGGTTGTTGAACATCCCCATGCCCGCGTTGAACAACGTGCTGTATTGCGCGGCCCGTTCCGGCTGCAGGCGCAGGGGCAAGGTGTAGAACAGTGGCCGGCTCAACTCCGGGTGTTCTTCCAGATAACCGAGCATTTTTTCGCTGGCGTGGTCGCTGCGGCAAATGTCTTTGAGGCAGGCGTATTCGGCAGTGAAGGCCTGGCCCAGTTGCGATGGCTCGTGCGCGTCGTAGTACCAGGCCGAAAGGTGATAACGCCCGGCACACACCAGCGTCGTGCGGTCGGCGGTGATGCGCTCAAGCAGACGGTTCCAGCGGCTGAGGTCGTCGCGGTGCTGAAACAGCTCCGTGTCCATGGCCTCCCGGTCGATGAAATCGTCGACCCCGCGTTTGCCACTGAAAATCGGGCCTTCGAGCACGTCCTTGATACGTCGGTTGTGCGCCTGGCCGAGGTTGATCAGGGTCTGCAGGTGCCGTTCGACGAAATCGCCAGGAGCGACCTCGAAATGCTGGCGCGTGTAGTAACGCCGGTCTGCGTCTTCAATGGCGCGGCTTTCAGCCGTGAAGTCGGATGTAAGGCTGTCGAACCTGTTGATCTCGCGGGCATGGTCTACGGCTTGATCGCGCAACGGCACCAGTTCCGGTGGCACCGGTACGCCCGTAGGCTCGACCTTGCCGCCCCTGTTCAAGTAATCGAGCAGGGCCTGACGGGTGCGTTCACGGTCCGGTTCGGGTAATTGTTCCAGATCGGTGAACAAGGCTTTGTCTGCTGGTTTATCGCTGGCGTCGGCCAGGTAGCCGACATCCGCCGGGCTGAGCTGGCTCAAGGATTCGGTGTAACACGCCAGCAGGTAATTGCGTTCGTTGTGGTCGGCATTGCTCCAGTCGTCGACCCAGCCGACTACGGTGTCCTGATACTCGGCCAGATCACGCAGCACACCGAGGTCGTCGTGCACCACGAGGAACAAGGTGTCGTCCTGATAAGCCGGGCGCACCCGCCCGAGCAACTCACCAATGTGCGCCTCGCGAAAGCGCCGCGGCTGCTCCCACAAGTAGGGTTCACGTTCGTGCTCGGGGGCGTCGCTGACCTGTACCGTAGGCAATAGAACGGCGTCCGGTTCGTCAGCACTTTGCTCCGTTTGCGTTTGAGTGGCCGCGTCCGTCGCAACCTCCGCCAGCCACTGTTTGCCTTGCGCGACCGTCAACAGATGCTCGCCACCGGTTTGGCAATGCACCGGGCCGAGGTCGACGGCTTGCATGAAGTGTTTGCGTTCCTCGCGGTTGTCGAGCACTTGCGCGCATTTGGCCGCCGTCCACTGCACTTCGGCGAAGGTCACGTGCAGGGTGCTGCGCCTGGAAAAAACCAACGCCGGACGTTCTTCGATGGGCGTGCGCTGATCGCTGGCGACCTTGGCGCCCTTGTGCAGCAAGGCGCTGACCAGTCCGTTGAGTACCTGATATTCATGCAGGTGGCCGGTGACGCTGTCGATGATGTACAGCCAGCCATCGCGCAGCAGGCGAATGCCCAGCGGTCGGGCCGTCAGGGCATAGGGCAGCTTCAGTTCGGCACTCGGGTCGAGGGGCTTTTCCACCAGTCCATAACGCAAGGGCAGCAATTGCACGTGGGTCTGCCGCAGCGGGCAAGCACCCAGAGAGCCGATGGGGGATTTGGAGGCCGCGGCTGCGGCGAGGTTGGCGGGTGAAGTCATGGGTGGCCTCGTTGGCTGGCCCACTGGTGGGCGAGGTCAGCGGCCAGCGCGACGCGCTCGCCGGGGGATTGCAGCGACGGCGTATGCAGCAATCGGTTGATGTGCGGGTGCTGATCGAGCGATGAGCCATCCAGCGAGGCCATGACGTTGGCGTAATAAAACAATTCGGACTGGCTGCTCAAACCCAGCGTGCTGGCCTCAGCCTCCAGTTGCTCGAGCATTGGCCAGCGTTCGGCCACAGTTTCGCTGCCATGGCGTTCGGGGAAGTGTTTGAGCAGATGAGCGTCGAGTTCGAGCAGTACGCGGCGCCGGTCAGCGTGGTCCAGCCCCGAACTCTGTTCAGGGCTCAGGCGATAGGGCGTCGGTAGGTCAGGACGCTCGGACGACCGGGGTTGGTGGCGATGCCAATTAGCGCCGACGATATCGGCCGTTACCACACAGGACAGAGGCCCAAACAATCGCTGATCACCGCTGCCGAACAGGATTCGCGCCACGGCGGCATCGGCCAGACGCAGGACCACCGGTAGACCTTCAGGCAATTCAACGGTCAGCAGTTTGCGCAAGTGCTGGGCGACCTCATGCGCAGGTGCGGTGCTGAACAACAGCACGCCCCACTCTTCATGCGC
>NZ_CATKQK010000025.1:0-11286 GCF_949767185.1 Pseudomonas sp. IT-P100 | reverse complement strand
AACTGGCATCGCCCGCATGCCAGCCTGAGTTATTTGCCACCAATTAGCCGAATAGCATCCGTGAACAACGTGGTAGGTTTACACAGCTAGCTCCCACAGGGGGAACGCGTACGCTTCAAATGACAGGCCGCCCCCGGCCAAGGATGGCCGATGGCTGCGGGCGGCAGGACCATAAGGCGCCGTTACCGCAGAAACGGATATGTACCCGAACAAACAAAAGAACCCCCGGAAAGACCAAATCTTCCCGGGGGTTCCTGTTTCCAGCAGTACAAACCGGCAAATCAATAACGCTGATACTTCGACCCAAACTCAGGACGGTTTTCAGCCACGTAAAGTGTGCTCGCCTGGCTGTCTTTTTGATCAACACCCACCGTATTCACATTCAAAGTAGCCGGCTGACTCACCTTCGCTGCCGCCGCAACCACTGGCAAAGTAGCGTGAGGTGCAGCAATGGCCGACGTGGCACCAAGAACCGACAGGGCGAAACCAAGACCGATAATGCTTTTCATGATGTAACTCCAGAAGCGTGGGAAGAAGATGGGCCCACTGTAGTGCTGGAGCTTCAGAATGAAAAAACACCCTGACGCATAGTCGTTATCGAGAACGTTGATCCATCGTCAGCGCGGCGTGCGATCCACCAGCCAGCGCTGCTTGAGTTTTTCCAGGCGCCCGTCCCGGCTCATCTCATCCAGCGTCTGCTGCCAGCGCGCGATCTGGCGCGCATCGGTCCGTGGTGAAAAGGCGATGTAGGTGGCTTGCTTCATCAACGGGATCTGATAGTGCAACTGCTCGGGTGGTACACCTTCCTCACGGGCCATGCGGGTGACGGACAGCGTGTCGGCCACCACGAATTCGGTACGGCCCAGCCGTGCCAGACGCATCATTTGTTCGGGTGTTTCCACGCCGTACAGATTGCTCAGGTCCTGTTTCTGCAAGTAGCCGTAGACCAGCCATTTCCGTGGAACGGCAATTCGACCCTGACGGCTGGCCTCCAGCAAACTGCGCACCCGTTGCCGGTTGCTGTCCGTGGAGAACAGTGCGGTTTCCACCTCCATCAAGGGGCCGACCCACTGATACTGGCTGTCACGCTCGGCGGTGCGCAACACGGTGAATACCCCGGTGGCAGGCTCAGTGCTCGCCACGCGCAAGGCACGCAGCAACGGCACCTGTTGAAAGTGCACCTGATCGCCGGCAGTGTCGGCCAGCGCCTGCACCACATCCACGCCGAACCCCACCATCGCGTTGCCCTGCTGAAAATGCAGGGGCGGATGGTTGTCGGTGAGCATGTTCAGGTCTGCCGCGACCGCAGTAAATGTCAGGAAGGACAGCAGACAGCCGGCCAAGCGCTTCATGAATCGTCCTTGATGAAATGAAGCGCAAATCTTAGTACGCGCCTGTTGCGACTGTCCCGCGCAATCGTCGGGCTTTTGCGTCAGAACTGAGGATTTATGCGTATCGCTCGTCCCGGTGGGAACGATGAGGCAAAAAAAAGCCCGGGGGCTCCGGGCTTGGGGTGTTGCGGATTAACCTGTAATCAATACCGCTGATATTTCGAGCCGAACTCGGCGCGGTTTTCCGCAACCACCACACCCCCTTGTACGGCGTTCTTCGGGCTGACCAGCGCAACACGTTCACGCAGTTCTTGCAGACGATCGGCACCGCCTTCAGCGACGCGATTTTCGATCAGGCGATCAGAGCCACCTTCAGCCACACGTTCACGCAGCTCTTGCAGACGATCAGCACCACCTTCAGCCACACGATTCTGTTGCAGGCGGTCCGAACCACCTTCCACCAGCAGTTGCTGAACCTGGCTGTGGGACGCGGTGCTCGCGGTGTTGGCCGAGGCCAGGTTTGACAGGCCAAGACCGCCTACCAGTGCCAGACCGAGTGCCAGGGACGAGACTTTCGAGAAGTTGAACATGATTGATTCTCCGTGCGCTTGTGTTTGAGTGAGTCGGTAGCGACTGCTATCCGGTGAACACAGTTAAACGCTCGGGTGTATCGCAGATGTGTGCCTGAACGGGGCGAAATCAGCTTTTGCGTATCTGTCGTGGCCTCCTATACACAAGGATACAAATCCCCATGAAAAAGCCGCGATGCCTGCCTGAACCAGCCGTTTGCGTTCAAGGCCGAATGTGCAAACCATCCTCGGCGAACTGCACCGGGCCCTGATAAGCACGGTGGATCGACTGCGTGACCGCATCGCGGGATTCGTCGATGTCTCGGGACAGATGGCTGAGCAGCAGGCTCGACACCTGTGCTGCGGCGCTGATCTTTCCGATGTCGCCGGGCGCAGTGTGCAGGTTGTAGAGCGCGGGTGGGGCGTCGGGTGGATCGAGGACCGGGGCGTTGAACACCAGCAGGTCGGAGCCCCTGGCGATGTGTGTCAGCGCGGCATGGCCCTGTGCATCGATATCGCCGCTGAAGGTGATGCTTTTACCCCGGTAATCGACGCGGTAAATCACCGCCGGCGCGTCGCGGTGGTGTCCGGTCACGGCGTTGATCACCAGGCCGTCCTGGCTGAGGAGGGTTTTGGGTGCAGTGAGGTAATCGAGGTCAGTGGTGTTGAAACTCACGGTGCCGGCGAAGTCCTGCACATAGCTGAAGGCCCCGTCCTTGCCGAACATCAGGTCGATGTAGTGACGAGTGGAAGGATAGGGTTGCGCGGCACCCGGTCCGAACACTGTAAAGGTGATGTCCGAACGAGAAGCCACGGCCCGTGCCTTGACGATGCCCGGCAGTTCCGCCACGTGGTCCACGTGCAAATGAGTCAGCAGCACGATGTCCAGGCGGCGGATGTCGAGCTTCGCTTCACCGAGCCGCACGAATGTTCCCGGTCCGGCATCCAGCAGGATTCGCGGCGTGCCATCCATCAGCAACACGTAACCGGCACCGGCACGGCCGCCGGCGCCTGGTCCGCCCGAGCCGAGCACCACCAGTTCCAGTGGCGCCACGCCCGGTTCCGCGGCCATGGCGCCGCTGGTGTCAAGGCTGACACAGAGCGTTGCGGCCAGCAGCGCTGCGCAAAATCGCGGCAGATCGGATAGTGAGATCATCAATGACAGCGCTCTATGTCGGTGTTTGCAGGTCATGGGAAATCGCTGCCAGCGGTTGCATGCGCTCATTAAGATAGGCCGCAATGCGTGTCTGCATGGCATTGAACACCTTGGCCGCATGAGCGACCTCGGTCGGGCCCTTTTTCGTCCAGGCGCACCGCATGGGTGTTGGGGGCCAGGGCAGGGCGAGTTTCATGACTCGGCGCCGAGCAATTCCACCGGGTAGGAAAACACGTAGCCTTCGCTGCGTACGGTTTTGATGTAGGTCGATTCCCGCGAGTCATCCATCAGGCGCTGACGCAGGCGGCTCACCAGCAAATCAATGGAACGGTCGAACAGGTCGGCATCGCGTCCCTGGGTCAGGTTCAGCAGCTGGTCGCGGCTGAGCACCCGTTGCGGATGATCGAGAAACACGCGCAGCAGTCGATATTCGGCGCCGCTGAGGGCGACCATGGTGCCGTCTTCGTCCAGCAGGTGCCGGGCGGTGGTGTCCAGGCGCCAGCGACCGAAACCCAGCAATCGACCGCTTTCGGTGATCAGCAGGTTGGGCGGCAGCATCCGGGTGCGGCGCAGCACCGCGTTGATCCGCGCCAGCAGTTCGCGGGCGGCGAAGGGTTTGGTCAGGTAGTCGTCGGCACCCATTTCGAGGCCGAGGATGCGGTCGGTTTCGTCGTTGCGTGCGGTGAGCATCAGGATCGGCGTGGCCTTGTGCTTGCCCGAGCGCAACTCGCGGCACAGCAGCAGGCCGTCATCGCCGGGCATCATGATGTCCAGCACGATCAGGTCCACCTGATTGGTTTCCAGAAAACTGCGCATCTGCCGGCCATCGGCAACCACCGTGGTGCGCAGACCGTTTTTCTTCAGGTAGTTGCCGACCAGCTCGCGGATCTCGCGATCGTCGTCGACGATCAGGATGTGGTTCACATGTTCCATCACTCAACCCTCTTTTTATTCGCACGTTGCGCATTCTAGGGAGCCACGTCGCCGCTGCCTGCCGGCCTTTGTATCTCACTGTATCTGAAGATGTAATAGATACACTGGTATACACGGCAGCTTTTTTCGGGGGCGGGTGTATCGAAGTGTATCGAGCGCCCCGTATGACACCTTACGCGTTAAAAGGCCCGGTGCTACGACACATGGCAGATACCTCGGGACGATTGAATGGGTTCCATCGAGACAAGACAACTTGCCTCACACCACTACCCATTGAAACCTTGAGGACATCACCATGAACCGGAACAAACTCGTCGCTGCCAGCTTCCTTGCCGTTCTGAACGTCGCTGCGTTTTCCGCCCACGCCGATGTCCAGAGCCCATCGCAGACCCACGCTGCTGGCTCCCATCTGGACATCAAGAAGGTTATTTCAACGGTAGAAAATGGCGGCAGCCAATGCGGGATCGTCAATGCGCGGATGACGTACCTGGACTCCAGCGGTACGCAGAAAGTGCTGGATTACAGCAAGTTTGCCGAATGCGGCAACCAGGGTGGTTGATCGCCTGGAAGTCGGATACTGATACCTGTGTGAACCGACCTTTGTGGCGAGGGAGCTTGCTCCCGCTCGGCTGCGAAGCAGTCGCAAAAGCTTTTGGGGCCGCTTCGCGACCCAAGCTCCCTCGCCACATCGGCTTGCTCACACTCTATCCGGGTTACGCAACCACGCGATAACACGGCACATACGCCGCGCCACCCGGTAATTTCATCCGGTGCTGGGCAACGAAGGCTTTGAGCAGTTGATCCAGCGGCTGCATCACCGCCGCATCACCGCGAATCTGATACGGACCGTGCTCTTCGATCAGGCGGATGCCCTTGTCCTTGACGTTGCCGGCGACGATGCCGGAGAACGCGCGACGCAGGTTGGCGGCCAGTTCGTGGGCGGGCAGGCTGCGGCTCAGTTTCAGGTTGGCCATGTTTTCGTGGGTCGGATCGAACGGGCGCTGGAAGCCTTCGTCGATCTTCAGCAGCCAGTTGAAATGGAACGCGTCGTTGCGCTCGCGGCGGAACTGTTTCACCGCTTTGAGACCGGCGGTCATCTGCCGTGCCACTTCAGCCGGGTCGTCGATGATGATCTCGTAATGTTGTTTCGCCGCCTCACCCAGGGTGGCACCGACGAACGCGTCCAGTTGCTCCAGATACGGCGCCGCGTGTTTCGGCCCGGTGAGGATGACAGGGAAGGGCAGGCCCTTGTTGTCCGGGTGCATCAGGATGCCGAGCAGGTACAGGAACTCTTCGGCCGTGCCCGCGCCACCCGGGAAAATGATAATGCCGTGGCCTACGCGCACGAACGCTTCCAGACGCTTTTCGATGTCCGGCAGGATCACCAGCTCATTGACGATCGGGTTCGGCGCTTCGGCGGCGATGATGCCGGGTTCGGTCAAGCCGAGGTAACGACCGCCATGAATGCGCTGCTTGGCGTGGGCGATGGTCGCGCCTTTCATCGGACCTTTCATCACGCCAGGGCCGCAACCGGTGCAGATGTCGAGGCTGCGCAGGCCCAGTTCGTGGCCGACTTTCTTGGTGTATTTGTATTCTTCGGTGTTGATCGAGTGGCCACCCCAGCACACCACAATCTTCGGCTCGACGCCGGGGCGAAGCGTGCGGGCGTTGCGCAGCAGGTGGAACACGTAGTCGCTGATACCCTGGGAAGTGCTCAGGTCGATGCGCTGGGCGTCGAGTTCATTCTCGGTATAGACGATGTCGCGCAGGGCGCTGAACAGCATTTCCCGGGTGCTGGCGATCATTTCGCCATCAACGAAGGCATCGGCGGGGGCGTTCAGCAGTTCCAGGCGCACGCCGCGGTCCTGCTGGTGGATGCGGATTTCGAAGTCCTTGTAGGCTTCGAGGATGGTCTTGGCGTTATCGACATGGGCGCCGGTGTTGAGGATGGCCAGGGCGCACTGGCGGAAGAGGGTGTAGGTGCTGCCGGATCCGGCTTCGCTCAGTTGCTGTACTTCACGTTGAGAGAGGGTTTCCAGGCTGCCTTTCGGGCTGACCGAAGCGTTGATTACTTGACGTTGGGACATTCAATGATCCTTAAAACGATGTCACCCGCCGAGGACGCATGACATCCGAATAGTATGTATCCATAAAAGAAGATGGCACGAACTGCGCGCTATCGCCACGTTCCCCTTTGACGATGAAAAGATGAAAAGGAGCCCCAGCATAGCTAAATCCCCCGCAGAGGCGATAATGCCCCGCAGTCTTTTTGCCCATGTTCCCGAGGAAACCCGTCGCGATGTTTGAAATCCAGCCGCAAAACCCCGAGATTTATCGAAGCCAGACGCGCCGCAGCACGATCATTATCGCCGTGGTTTTCCTGGCCCTGGCGATGGTCCTGTCGACCGCGGCGGTGGCGATGTTCGGCGAGCCGGGGGGGGACAATCTACGCTTCAACGTGGGTGGTGTGTTTGTCGCGGTGCTGTTGATGGTGGCACTCATGCGCGGCACCTTCTGGCATCAGGCGTGGATGGCGCCCGCCGTGTACGGCTGGCAGCTCAAGCGCAGCCTGATGAGCATCACCAACGTCATGCATCAGGTCACGGCGGCGGTGGAAAAGGATGATCCCGGCGCCATGAAGCTGCTGCGCTTCTATCACCTGGGGTTGAGCCAGATGCACGAGCTGGACGGCAACTCCAGTGATCACAGCCAATTGATTCGCGAAATGGACCTGCACAAGGCCCGTATGGAAGCGCTGGGCATCGAGACCGATCAGACGCAATTGAACCCGGCGTGGCTTGAGGCATTGAAACAGACGCCGCGCTAACCGGTGTATTGTTGAGGCGTCACGATAATAAAAAGGCGAACGGGATCAGTCGCCACTCATCAGGATTCAGGGAGCGTCATGGGCAATCCGTCCGTCAAAGACCGAATCGAACAATCCCGCCACAGCGTTTCCCTGGTCACCGAACAGGCCGGGGCAAAACTCAAGGTCCGCTCCGCGGTGGTTTTGCTTCTGGCGGTGTGCCTGTCCATGATCGCCATCGTGATCTGGGAAGCCTGGAATTCGCGCCAGTACCATCTGCATGACAAGGGCGTGGCGATGTCCAACCTTGCGCAGACCCTGGCCTCACAAGCACAGGCGACGATCAAGCAGGCCGATACGCTGCTGTTTACGCTGGTGGAGCGCCTGGAAAACGACGGCTTCGAACCGGCCTTGTTGCCTCACCTGGAACGCTTGCTCAGTGCCCAGCGCAGTGAGCTGAGCCAGTTGCACGGCCTGTTCGTCTATGACGAGAAGGGTCGCTGGGTTGCCAATTCCAACGGCGCGGTCCTGCCGGATGCCAGCAATGCCGACCGTGAGTATTTCATCTACCATCGCGATCATCCCGACCGTGGGCCGCACATCGGTCCTTCGATCAAAAGTCGTTCCAGCGGCGAATGGATCATGACGGTGTCGCGCAGGATCAATCACGCCGACGGCCGTTTTGCCGGTGTGGCGCTGGCGACGATTTATCTCAGCCATTTTCTGTCTCTGTACGACAGCATCGACATGGGCCGCAACGGCGTGATCAACCTGATCGCCGACGACGCCAGCATCGTCGTTCGTCGGCCGTTCAAGGATGCGGAGGTCGGCACCAGTCTCGCCAACAGCCCGCTGTTCAAACAGCTGTTGCCCATGGCCAATTCCGGCACGTCAACGGTCAAGTCCATGTTGGACGGCGTTGTGCGGGTGGTGGGGTTTCGCCGGGTCGAAGGGTACCCGCTGATCGTTTTCGCTGCGCTCGACAGGGATGAAGTGCTGGCCGGCTGGCGTGAGGAGTCATTGCTCAGTGCCGGCATTGTCGCGCTGCTGCTGGTCTTTCTTGGCGTGCTGGGTTATCGCCTCATCAATCTGATGAAGCAGCAGAACCGCATCCAGAGCCAGTTGCTGGATGCCCAGGAAACGCTGATCGAGGTCAATCGCAGCCTGGAACTGCTGGCCCTGGAGGACGCGTTGACCGGGCTGTCCAACCGGCGTCAGTTCGATTTGTTCATCCACTCGGAAATCGGCCGTGCCAAGCGCAGCCTGACCGGCCTCGCATTGCTGATGCTTGATGTCGACCACTTCAAGCTGTTCAACGACCACTACGGCCACTTGGCCGGTGATGAGTGTTTGCGCAATATCAGTGCGATCATCACCGAAAATATCCAGCGCCCCGGAGATCTGGCGGCGCGCTACGGCGGCGAAGAGTTTGCGGTGGTGCTGCCTGGGACCGACTATGTCGGGGCGTTTCTGGTGGCGGAAAAAATCCGTCGCGCGGTGCTGCATGCCGGTATTCGCCACAGCGAAGGCGCAGAAGGCATGGTGACGGTCAGCCTGGGCGTCGCCGCTTACGATCCGACCTCACAAGCCCAGGCTGACGACCTGATTGGCGCAGCGGACAAGGCGCTCTATGTTGCCAAGGCCAGCGGCCGGAACATGAGCGTCATTGCCAACTGAGTCTGCCGGTTCAGACGAACCGGTCGCTGCCCTGGACCAGCCTGGTCGCCAGGTACGACTGCTTGAGTTTTTCCAGCCACCAGCCCAGGGCGCGTCCGTCATGATCGCCGCGCCAGCCGGCATACAGAATGTTCGGTTCCCGGGGATCGGCCATCTGTTTCTCGACCAGCGTGCCGTTCTTCAGCAACGAGCCAACCCGATGTCTGGGCAGCCAGCCCACGCCCAAGCCATCGCACTGGGCGAGGATTTTCGCGCGCATGGTCGGCACGGCGAGCACCGGTTGCCCACCGGAGACGCCATAGGTGCTGCCTTCGGTGGCTCTGGACGAATCTGCCACGACGATCGCCCGGTGTTGCGTCACCGTTGTCCGGGAAATCGGTTCTTTGACCTTGGCCAGTGGGTGCCTGGGCGAGACCGCAAACACCCATTCCATTTCCCCCAGTTGCATCCAGCGCAAGGAAGGGATCGCCGGCGGTTCGTTGGTGGCGCCGATGATCAGGTCCGCGCGGCCTTCGCGCAGGGCTTCCCACACACCTTTCAATACTTCCTGGGTGATGCGCAGCGGTACACCGGATTGCAGCGCGTCGAATTCGTGTATCACCGGGATCAGGGCCTCGAACTCCAGCAGTTCGTCGGTGACGATCCACAGTCGGCTCTCCCAACCGTTGGCGACTTGCTGCACCCGTTGGGTCAGGCGCGAGACATCCTGCATCAACCGCGCCGCTTCATTCACCAGCAGCTCCCCGGCGGGGGTGAGCTGCAGGCGGTAGCGGCGCCGATCGAACAGCAGCGCGTCGAAACGCTCTTCCAGTTGCCGCGCCGCATAGGACACCGTCGACGGCGCCTTGCCCAGATGTGCCGCCGCGCGTGACAGGCTGCCGGTTTCCCGAATGGCTTGCAGCAATGCCAGGTCTTCGATGGACAACATGTGCAGATCCTTTGAGGGAAGTGTTCAGGCGGCCCGGCGTAACTTGCGCAGCCTGAACAACCTAAGATAGACCAGCACGTTGAGCGCCAGCACCACGCTGCCGAGGCCCAGTTGAATAGCGGGTGTCAGGCCCGCCGGGTAAATGACCGGCCACACGTAATGCTCGATGAAACCGCCGCCATAGCCGGTTTGCCCGGCGGCCTGGCGCATGCGGTTTTCCCAGTCTGTCAGCGGGCAGAACAAATGGAAAAACTCCACGCAAACGCCCCACGCCGCAGCCGGCAGGTGCAGCCAGAGCAGGTGATGCCATCTGAGCACCAGCAGCCCGCCGAACAGCACGAACAGAATGAACAACAGGTGAAACAGCACCAGCCCGTCGGCGGCGATTCGGTAAAGCATGTCGACTCCCTGACACGTGATGCGATCGCTCCATGGTACTCGGGCGGAGTGCCAATCACGAAAGTCAGCTAACCCGGCGCGCATTCTGCCGTTTGCAGCAGTGCGCAAGATTGTTCAAGCCATCGGCGGCGACTGCTGGCACAGTTTGACGTCTTTCTCTGGTTGTAGAGCGTTATGTCCAATTCACTCGTGCCGCGCAGCGCGTTTCTCCGCGGCGCCGCGGCGATCATGCCGTTATCCCTGGCAACCGCACCGTGGGGATTGCTGGCCGGTTCCATGGCCATCGAAGCCAACCTCACGCCGCTGCAAGGCCAGGGGTTGTCGAGCATCGTGTTTGCCGGTGCGGCGCAACTGGTGGCCATCGGGATGCTCAAGGGCGGTGCCGGGATATTTTCGATTCTGCTGACCACGTTGCTGCTGACCTCCCAGCATTTACTCTATGGCATGAGCATGCGCTCGGTGATTTCGCCGCTGCCGGGGCGCTGGCGTGCAGGGTTGGGCTTTTTGCTCACCGACGAGTTGTTTGCCCTGACCAGCCAGCATGACAAACAGCAGTTCAACCGCTGGTACGCGCTGGGCGTCGGCCTGACGTTTTACATCGCCTGGAACCTCTTCACCCTTGCTGGCATTGTGCTCGGCTCCAGCATTCCGGGGCTGGAGCATCTGGGTCTGGATTTCTCCATCGCCGCAACCTTCATCGCCCTGATCACCCCGGTGGTGCGCAACGTACCGACCGTGGTTTGCGTGGCGGTGTCGCTGTTCTGTTCGGTGTTGTTCAGCTATTGGCAATGGGGCTCGGCGCTGGTGCTGTCGGGGTTGGCGGGCATGACGGGGGGCTTCGTCTGCAACAAATTCTACGGTGGACGCACATGATGGTCTGGGCCGTGATTATCGGTATGGGAATTCTGGTCTTCCTCAACCGCTACGTGTTTCTCGAACCGCGCCTGCCGCTGCGCCTGAGCAGCAACGCCCGGCAGTTTCTTGGTTTTGCGGTGCCGGGCATGCTGACCGCGATTTGCGGGCCGATTGTGTTCATGCCGGACAAGCAGCTGAATTTGCAGTGGGACAATCCGTATCTGATCAGTTCGCTGGTGGCGGTGGGGCTGGTGCTGTACACCCGCAATACCTTGCTCAGCATGCTGTTGAGCATGGGGTTTTTCTTTTTGCTGCGCTGGTGGCTTTGAACCGGGTTTTCGAAACTGATCTACGCTTAAAGTTGATGACGGATCCCTTAGGAAGAGAGGTGAGCATGGCTACTGAACCAAAGCGTCCGGATCCGGATGATGAAGACATGGATGAACCGACGGAAGAAGAGCTCGAGCGCCAGAGGCGTTCGTCGCCGACCTGGAAGCACCCTGATGACGGGAAAGAATTGCCGGACCGTGATATGGAGTTTCCGTTGAAGCCCTGAGCTCTGGGGTAAGGGCGGAACCAATAGCCGCCGTTACCGCAGAAACGGATATGCCCCCAACCCCAACCAATCTACA
>NZ_CATKQK010000024.1:0-11871 GCF_949767185.1 Pseudomonas sp. IT-P100 | reverse complement strand
TGGGATCTCCAGCGTTCAGGAGGCCCCTGGCGAAGAACGATAACGCGGTCCCACTGAACGCCACCGATGTCCGGTGACTTCCAGCGATCAATGCATTTTGCTGTGGTCCGGCATATTCAGCGCTCGCGCCTGAGCCTCAACCTTGATCGACTCCTTCTCGCCATTGGCGTTTTCGACAGTCAAGGTCAGCGGCACTGTGTCGCCTTCTTTGATCTGGCCGACCAGGTCGATCAGCATCACGTGATAGCCATGAGGATTCAGGGTGACCGCTGTCCCTGCGGGCAAGGCAACGAACTCGACGGGGTGCATGCTCATCACGTCGTTTTTCATCGTCGACTCGTGAATCTGCACAACTTTAGCGACCGGTGTTTGCACGCTTAGCAGTTTGCTGTCGCTGCTCGCGGTGACCGTCATGAACGCGCCGGTTGCTTGTTGCCCGGCAACGGTGGCACGTACCCAGGCGTCTTCCACTTGAGTCTGGGCTGAAACCTGAAGCGCCGTTCCCAGCAGAAAAAGCCCCAGGACAGCCGTTTTAACGCGCACATTGATGGCGGTTTTAATAGCATTCGAATTCATCAGCAGACTTCCATAACGGTTAGCAAGTCTTCCGTACACTCTTGTGCAGAAAGGGAAGGGGAAAGCCCGACGCGCAACCTGCCCCTTGTGTCATACACATAGCTGGTCGCTGTATGGGAGAGCGTATAGGTGGAGCCGCTCGGGATTTTCTCATAGAACACCCCGAACTCCTTGGCCGTTTCCGCCGTTTCCTCGAGTGTCCCGTGGAGCGCGACAAATGAGGGATCAAACGTTTTGACGTAGGCATCCAACACCGCTGGCGTATCCCGCTCCGGGTCCAGCGTGATGAAGACGACCTGGAGAATATCCCCGTCTTTTCCCATCAGCTTCTTGATCTGCACTGCGCGAGCCAGGGCGGTGGGGCATACCGCCGGGCACTGTGTGAAGCCGAAGAAAATCATCGGCATCAAACCACGAAAGCTCGAGAGCGTCGTGAGGTTGCCTTCTGAGTCTTTCAGCTTGAATGTCCGTCCGAGGATCTTGTCGCTCAGGTCCTTGCCGTACTTGTACGACAGGCTGACGCTATTGTCACAGCCAGCAAGGAGGCCGAGGCTGAACAAGCCCATACCTGCAACCACCTGGCGGCGGGTCAACGAAACGCTCATGTTCTACAGACCTTTAGATGCGCCCGAACGGATAATCAACCTCGGACAGGGCGTCTTTGATGCATGCCGGTTTAGCGGAGGGGAGCGATTATACGCGTCAAAGGATTATTCATAACTTGCGACAAACTGACGCAGCGAATTCCCCAGCCGGCATCGGTTTTCGGGTCAGCCCTTGATCTCCATCGGGTTGCCAACCAATTTCTGATGGCTGTCGCCGAGGATGGCGGCGTTTTTCAGCTCCACGGATACGTCGAAATCGCCCGCCGCGCCGCGCCGCTCATGCGTACCTGGCGCTGGTTTGCGTCGGCATGCAGTTCAAGGCTCTGGGTACTGTCATCGTCGAGCTTGAACCGTGTGGTCAGGTCGACCGAGGAAAACACATCAGTGTCGAACTGAGCCAGCGCCTCCAGCTTGAGTTGCGGTGGAACGGCTGTAAGGCCCTGGATGGCCGATTCAAATCCTTCGGCCATTGCCCCAAGCGCAGTGCCGGTGGCTGTTAATGTGTGGTGAATGGGCTGACGCGATCGCTAGCAGGCTAGCTCCCACAGTGGATCTCCAGCGTTCATGAGACCCCTGTGGGAGCTAGCCTGCTAGCGATGAACGATAACGCGGTCTACTTGTTGGTCACCCGCCACAAATACCACGCCGCCACCGTCCGATAAGGGCTCCACCCCAACCCGATCTCCACCATCTGTTTACGCGTCGGCTGCACTTCCAGCCCCTTCAACCGCCGATACCCCTCGCGCACCCCGAAGTCATCGGCCGGCAAAATATCCGGCCGCTCCAGGCTGTAGATCAGCAGCATCTCAACCGTCCAGCGGCCAACCCCGCGCAACGTGATCAACCGCTCGATCAACGCCTCATCATCCATCGCCAACGCCGTTGCATAATCGGGTACCACACCGTCCAGCGCCGCTTGAGCGATGCCCTGAATCGTCGCAATCTTGCTCGCGGAAAAGCCGCACCCGCGCAGCTGATCAAACCCGGTCGCCAGAATCTGATCAGGACGCGGAAACGCCGTCGAAGGAAACAGCGCCAGCAACCGACCGACAATCGCATCCCCGGCTTTGGCGTGCAGTTGTTGATAGGCAATCGCCCGCACCAGCGACTCATACGGATCGCGCGCCGCATGCGGCTGGTGCAGACAGGGTCCGATGGCCGCGATGTGACGCGCCCAGTCATCATCTATGGCCCTGAGAAACGCCGTCGCTGGCAAGTAAGGATCGGTCAAGCGTTCACCCCAGGTTTGAGCACTGCGGAATGGCTGTTCGAGCGTGTTCATCGAATGTCCTTCCTCATGGAAAACACCGAAGCGTCAGAACGCAAGTTGTCGTGTGACCTGCACCGCCGCGTTTTCCAGCCTGAGCAGAAACGCCTTGCGCGGTTGTCCTCCACCATAGCCCGTCAATGAGCCGTCCGCACCGATCACCCGGTGGCAGGGCAAGACAATCGAAATCCGGTTGTGCCCGTTGGCCAAACCCACGGCGCGGCTGGCACCGGGCTTGCCCAACAGCGCAGCGATGGTGCCGTAGGTGCTGGTCTGGCCGTAGGGGATTTTCGCCAGTTCGGCCCAGACCTGCCGGGAGAACTCGGAGCCAGGCAAGTGCAGCGGCACCTTGAATTCGGTCAGTTTGCCGGCGAAATACTGGGCCAGCTCTGTTTCGATCTGCTGCAAGTGTGCATTGTGTCCCGGCGCCACGGCATAACCATGACGGTTCTGCAGGGCTTCGACTTCCCGGGTCAGCGCCGGTCGGTCAAGAAACTCCAGCAACACCAGCCCGCGCCGTTCGGCCATGGCGATCATCGGCCCCAGCGGCGTGGTCAGGCGCGTGAACAGCAAAGGCTCGCTATTGGCCGCTCGACCGGGGGTGATGTGGAAGGATTTTTGAAAGGCGTCGCGAAAGCCGCTCAGGGATTCGTAACCGGAATCGAACGCCGCGCTGTCGATGGAATCGCCCTGCCTGATCCCGCCCAGTGCCATGCCCAGGCGTCGGGTGCGCAGCCAGGCGTGAAAGGTCATGCCGAAATGTTGTTTGAACCAGCGCCGCAGCTTCAGCGGCTCGATGCCCTCGGCCTGCAACTGGGCATCGCTCCAGCGCAGCTCGGGATCGGCGTCCACCGACTGGAGCAGCTTCTGCACCCAGTCGGGCGCGATGGCGGCCGCATCCAGCGGTTTGCAACGCAGGCAGGCGCGATAGCCGGCGGACAGGCAGTCATCGGCATGGGCGAAGAACTCGACGTTCTCCGGTTTCGGTTTGCGCGCCGTGCAGCTGGGGCGGCAGAAGATGCCGGTGGTTTTGACCGCGGTAAAAAACACCCCCTCGTAGGTGGTGTCTCGTTCGAGCATGGCGCGAACCATCTCGGCGTGGGGCGGAAGCATCGCGTTTTGTAGGTTCATGGGGTGAGCATAGGGCGCGAGGCCTCAGGCCTCCACCGGAAAATCGACAGGAAATTTTTGATGCTTGTCATCACAGGTTAACCCCCCTGCAGGAGCGAGCTTGCTCGCGATGGTCTTAAGGATAATGCGTGTTTTCTGGCTACACGCGGCGCTCCTGAATTCATCGCGAGCAAGCTCGCTCCCAGGCAGGATACCTTCCTGGCATTCACACGTTCGGCATGTGCTGCGGGCAAAATGAGGGCTTAGTTAGCCATCACCTCGTCCAGCGCCTGCTCGAGGGTACTGACCGTGCGCTCGATATTGTGCAGCTTTTCGAGTCCGAAAAGACCGATGCGGAAGGTCTGGAAGTCGGCCGGCTCATCGCATTGCAACGGCACTCCGGCGGCGATCTGCAGGCCGTGATTGGCAAATTTCTTACCGCTCTTGATGTCGGCATCATCGGTGTAGCTCACCACTACGCCAGGGGCCTGAAAGCCGGCTGCCGCCACGCTCTTGATGCCTTTGCCGGTCAACATTGCGCGCACCCGATCACCCAGAGCCTGTTGTTCACCGCGGACCTTGTCGAAACCGTAGGCTTGCGTCTCTTTCATCACTTCGTTAAATCGCGCCAGGGCATCGCTGGGCATGGTCGCATGGTAGGCATGTCCGCCCTGTTCGTAGGCCTGCATGATCTGCAGCCACTTTTTCAGGTCGCAGGCGAAGCTGCTGCTCTGCGTCTGTTCGATGCGCTCGAGGGCCAGGGAACTGAACATCACCAGGGCGCAGCAAGGGGAGGCGCTCCAGCCTTTCTGCGGTGCGCTGATCAGCAGGTCGACTGCGCACTTGTGCATATCAACCCAAAGCGTGCCTGAGGCGATGCAGTCCAGCACGAACAGGCCACCCACCGCATGCACGGCGTCGCCGACGGCCCGCAGGTACTCGTCGGGCAGGATAATCCCTGATGAGGTTTCAACGTGGGGGGCGAAGACAATCTGCGGCTTCTGCGCCTGAATGGCTGCCAGCACTTCGTCCAGAGGGGGTGGGGCGTAGGCCGCCTGGCGATCCGTGTCGACCGGTCGGGCTTTCAGCACCGTGGTGGCCGCCGGGATGTGGCCCATCTCAAGGATCTGGCTCCAGCGATAACTGAACCAGCCGTTGCGTATCACCAGGCATTGCTGGTCGGTGGCAAACTGTCGCGCCACCGCTTCCATGCCGAATGTGCCGCTGCCCGGGACCACCGCAACCGCCTGGGCGTTGTAGACCTGTTTCAGGGTCTTGGAAATGTTCTTCATCACGCCTTGAAATGACTGCGACATGTGGTTGAGCGAGCGGTCGGTGTAGACCACCGAGTACTCGACCAGCCCTTCGGGATCGATACTGGGATAGAGCTTTGACATGGGGTGACTCCTTGGCAGAGATCTCAGTGATATCGACCCTGCCCTAAGCCTTGGCAAATGACAAGATTGCTTGGGGTTGAATGGCGACTTCGGTTGAGCGGCTGGCATTGATCAGACCGACTGCTGGACGTAACGATGCTCGCAGGTGGCTGCTGAGTTGTGGGAGGGTGGGGCTGATAGGTTCCTTCCTCCTTACGTTCGGTCGATGACGACTTGTTACGAAGGGCAGCAATCGGCCAGAAGCCGCCGCTCAAATGAGTCCACGTCACCACACGCAGTTCACAATGCGTTGCGCACAGCTTCCATACTTTCCTCTCTTGCCGGAGCTGGTCATGGATCGACAGTATGACAAGCTTCCTGAGTTCTCTAGCCTGCGGTTTGTTGGCGAAAGTTTACCCAAGCCGACAACCGTACTAATTGAATGTCACGAACGGACCAGTGAAATGGTTGGTGAATTTCTTTGGTCGGTCTACGCTATCAGAAGCAGTACCTTTGGTCGTGGAAAAGGAGGGGAGGCAGGTGGAGTACCGTATCTACGATGACACGTTCGGTGCAGACAACGCCTGGTCGGAACTGGAACGGCTCGTTGACAGTTCTGACGAAGATGCTGTAGTGGCTGCGGCACGATTCTTCACCGCCATGAACAAAATGAAGGTGGACGGTCGCTGCTATGCAAAACCATTACCTCTGGATCTGATTAACTGTTCAAGTTTTAGGCCAGAAGCGATTCTACATGCTCGCAAAACCAGGGGGCATCACCTGTATTTAACTTTCATCAAGCGGCCAATGGCGCAATATGGAGAGGTACGAATCCTTAAAGCACTCGCGGAGCCGAGACCCACTAACGAAAGCGCAACTGATAGCAAAGAGCGTCACAATAAGATGACTGCTGCATTGTCTGCAGGGGCATACCATGGCTAAAAATATTCCACCGGATTCATCCCTAGAGTCACCTCAAGACCGGATTGCCGCAAAAATTGCTGCGGCAGCCAAGCGCTTACCTGCTGTCGAGCAGGCGTTGAGACAGGAACGTGCAGCACTCGAAGTGGCCGCAGCGGTAGCCGAAATTATTGAAGCCTCTGGTCAATCAATCGAAGAACTTGGAGACATCGCAAGTAATTCCGGAGTATCTGTCCTGGAACTCCAAGATATCCTCTCAGCCAGTACTGAGGGTAAAACGTCGATTGTGACCCTAGCGATCATTGCATCTGCGCTGGGGTACCGATTTGGCTTCAGTTTTGCGCCTAAGTCCATGTCGATTCTTGAGGCTACCAGCTACGTCAAGAAGCCTAGCCACGTCGTTGATGAATTCGCCATAAACTATGTTCGCTATAAAGAACGATGAGATCCCCTGCGAAGTTTAAGCTCCGCCGAGTAATTTTGAAGAGTCTCGTCCTTCTCATTGGTTTATTGGTGATGTATTTCAGTTTGCGATGGGTTGGAACAGCTCAGCAAGGAAATTTGCTCGCATTTTTTGGTTCAGTAGTAATGATTATCCCCCCGGTAAGGGTGATGCTGGATAACTGGGTGTTTCATCAAGCTGCCATTCAGAAGACCGAAGATCCATTGCTAAAGTCCATTCAGGTCAAAATCGGAAAAGCTCAGGTAGTGACATACGTACGATTTTCCTGGGTTGATGCCATTTCTTATTTGGTGGGGATGCTGCTGATTGCTATCGGCTTTTTACTGCAAGTTCTCGGATTGACTCTTCCAGTTTAAAAAAAACAGCGCAGTTTATTGCATGGCATAACCATATTCTGTCTGTCATATGACTGGCCTCCAAGCTTGAGCCTCACTTTCTTCCTCGGACAGCAACATGGCGCCAACTGAAGGTTGAGGCGAATCCAGCATGCCGAGCCGCGATTTAAATGGTGCTTCGGTAATCATTGTCTATTTTTGGCCAAACTCTGCCGTTGCTCACCGGCAGCTTCACGCCCTGAGGAAGTCAGTCAACCTAAATCGAGGTTCTTCAGGAGCGGCGAGCCTTTGTTCGTTTCGGCGCTTTGCAGCGTTACCGAAAGCGCCGGAATGAATACAACACAAAGCTGATCCGTCATATGTCGCTAATCTGGTTATGGATTTCAATCTCAGGCGCATTCTTTACTGAGCCGAAACTGAAGTCGACTTTGTCAACAGAATTGACCAGAAGCGGTTATCCGCAACGATTCGCTTTCGCTTTTCCGGCATGATGTATGCGCACATCAGTTCATCACCCCACTCCCCAACGTCTGCCAACTGCTGGGGTAGCCGCCCCGCCTGATCACATTTTTACATCACCCTTCATAAACCGAACTAATGTTTTGCTTGAGGTTGGCATTTCGCTGCCTCTAGTCGATACCTACTGTGCAGGAGTGGATCATGGGCTTAGGACGAAATCAGCTTGCAATAGTCATCGAAGGAGCAAATGAGCGAGTTGTGAGTAGCGCTGTTTCGATAAATCTTGGGGATGTGGTCGCTCAGGACAAACCCACAAGAATCATTGCGGATCAAATCATCGTCACTGGTCTCGCAGAGACGAAAGGTCATAGCCTAAGTATCTTTTGTCGTGAATTAATCTTTCAAGATGGGGGGCGAATCTCGACCAATGGCTTACCTGGATTACCAACCTTTCCAGCGGAACTCCGAAAAGAATCGCCCCACAGTCCAGGGTCCGATGGCCTTGAAGGAGATGATGGTGGCAATGGCCAAGCAGCCGGTGATGTGACGATTGCAGCTATGCAGCTCACAGGTGAATTAAGTATCACTGCGGTAGGTGGTGAAGGTGGACGTCCTCAGGATGGAGGTCATGGACGACAAGGAGTTGCTGGGGCAGATGGCAAATTCGTCACCCTTCCTGAGGGCACCCCTATCCCCCCCGAATGTAATGGCGGCCCGGGTGCAGCGGGAGGAAAGGCTGGAGTACCAGGAAGAAGAGGTGCTGGAGGTGTCGGTGGCCAGATCAAATTGTCCGTACTGGGTCGCGCTGTAATCGACACGCAAGGGGTTATTTGCACCCATGGTCTGCATGCACCGGCAGGACAACCGGGATCGTTTGGCGCAGGAGGGCCTGAAGGCAAGCCTGGTGGAGTTGATTTCCAAACATGTATAGACGACACAACCGGCCCCCGCTCGTCTATTCAATTAGTCGACCTACAGCAAAATCCACACTTCGAGGTCGCATTCAGCCTTTACAAGTCGGCGGCATCGCTTGGTGTACTCAGAATCATTAGGGACTGTTATCTCACCAGCTCTGCTTCTGGAGCGCCTGGCGCACAAGGCCCGGCTGGAGATGGACGGTTGGCAGATGTTGAACAGAGACAAATGGAGCCAGTGGGGAAAGATGGAAATCTTCATTTATCCCAAATATCGACAGAAAACTTCGCTGTATTGTTTGATGGACCATCACTCGAGATCTTGGCCTGTGGGGTCGAGGATTCATATCGTAGCTCGGGGAATGCGACTACCCCTCTTCTAAAGCAGCAAATTGAGTTTCTTCTTACGATTTGTGTTGATGATCCAAGACCCAGTGCGCTCAAAAAAGATGTAATGGGGCGAGTCTACTCAATGGCACGCAAGATCAATCTCAACCTTGACTTCTATGGCTACACCTTAGAACGAGCACCGCTTCTGTCGTTTGATACCTACTCAAGGCTGATTAATGATCATGTTCTACAGCAAGCAGATCAGGTCGAAAAGTCCTTCAACGCGTACTGGGACGCCGCAGAAAACAAGGAAAAACAACGTGTTCAGTTGCAAATTGCAGTGTCTGCCGCCCGAGGCCGGGTGCTTGCCCTAGAGCTGGAGTTCGACAGAATTAAAGATGAAACCAAGGACCTTTTGGCTAAAATTCCTGGACTGGATGACAAGGTTGTTGCGGCAGAAGCAGTCCTCAATTTCGCCAAGCAAAAGCTCGATGAGGCTATCAGAAATAAAGCCAATGGATGCGATCTAGCGGGAACGCTGATCGCTGTATCTACCATTGTTTCCGGCGTCGCAACGGGTGGCGCAGGTTTTATTGCTGCAGCTTCGGCAGGGGCAAAGCTTTATGGTGATTATACAAGCCACGATGACAGCATTGCGCAGCTTTGGGACTCTAGAAAGCTCATACAGGACGATTTGACTGTTATATCTAAAGGTGCTGGTGATGTGTCAAAGGGAATCGCTGCCATCCAAGAGGGGATGCAAAAGCTCGACAAGACAAGACCCCGGGTGCCTCAATTCATTATGGAACGTGAAGAGTTTGACAAAGTCGCCAAAGAATTTACTGGTATGGAGGAGGCCGAAGAATACCGTGAGGCTGGCTACGACTTTTTGAAGAGCGTGGAGGCTCGTAACTCAGCTATTCTGAACTACAATTCGATGTTGGTCCAATTGGTGGAAATGCAATCCCAAGTTGCAACATCAGACCGCGCAGTTGACATCATTCAGTCGAATCTATCGGCGCAGGCAGACCCTGCTGAGGCAAACGTAGTTAGTGTTATGAGCCGGGTCTACTTGGACACCCTTACCATTGCTGCACAGATGGTACATGCCGAGAAAAAGGCATTGGCATACACATTCGCGCGGCCGGTCGATGCACCATTGTCAGCAATGAATGTGGCCACAATATCCATTGCGCACCAGAAGGCGGTATCTCGTGACTGGGTGGCAGCGAAGGAGCGATATGAAGCACGCCGGCATTTGCAACCTGGTCAATTGGATTTAGATTTAAGATTATTAGTTTCTGCGGTCAACTGGGATATCTTCAAAGAGTCTCATGTGCTGTCCTTCACGATACGAAAAGACCATCCTAAGTATTCCGTCGTGTGGGAGTATCTTCCAGCAGTTCGAGTCACTGGCATCGAACTGGTCCTGGATGGAGCGAAAATCGCGGTTGGGATGACTCAGATTCCATGGGCTATGACGCAGGGCGGTTCAGAGATAATCTACCGATCAAACGCTAATCCAGTAGCATTCAATCACCGCCCAGTGACATTCCGTGGATTTACTAGTCTCGTAGGTGATGAGCCAATCGTGAAGCCAGACTTTTCCGAAAATGATCTCTATGCCGGATTGAGTCCCTTTGCCTCATGGTTGCTAGCATTGAGCTTAAATCCCAGTCTCGGACTAAACCTTGAAGATCTGAAAAGTGCAACTCTTCGGTTATCGGGATATTTCATCGATGGATAGCAGCCGCGTAGTCATCAATCGCTAACACAGACAAGATCCTTCATGGTTCTCTCGTCTGCGAACTAACATCAATCCGGTAAGGGTCGCCGAACCAGTAGGTGAAAGCCATTAAAAGCCTCGTCTACTGGCTTATTAGAAATTATTGGCTGAATCGCGCCTGGTTTCAGGTGCTTCTAGTACTCATTAGCTGCTTTGGGTCAATTTTGTTGAAAGCCCGCTGCAATCGTCGCCGCGAAAAACGGCACAGCGAAGGTTGAAATCTGCCGAGTTTTGAACGGCAAACGTGGTCAGATTTTTCTAGAAGAAAGGAGCCCGACATGAAAACGACCAAACTAGTCGTCAGTGCCCTGGCGGCTGCGGTCTTGGCCGGCTGCGCCGGCCAACCCAAGGCGCTTTACATTCCGTATCCCCAGGAACCTGCAAAGGACGCCAAAGACTATGAAGGCCTGACTAAGTTCACCCTCGCCAAATCCATTCTCTACATCGATCACCCCGACGCAGCGAAGCCAGCCACTCTGGTATCAACACCCGCAGAATCAACCCAGGAAGACACCCGGTCCAGCTACCGATATGCCATCAAGCCCCACGACGGCATGATGAAAAAAACACACCTGACGTTCACGAAGTTCGATGGCACTGATCTCTTGAAGACGCTTGGCATTACCTTCGAGGACGACACCGCGAAGACTGCGGAAGCTATCGGCGGCACAATTGTTGCCATCGGTGGCGTGGTGTGGGCCCTACCTGGTGGAACACCGATGGCAACTGCAGTGACATATCCAATGGCATTGGACACAGGACCACTATTGAAGGATCGCCCACTGGTGGAAGGCCGCGAAGATGGAAGTGGCTTCAGTGTGCCAGGCAAATTGTCAAAGCTAGGTGCCGACGGAAAACCGCTCGACGGCGGAATAGGTTTCACGATCACCTTTGGCAAGATACCGGATGACGCCATCCCGATCTCTGAGTATGTCCAACACTTAGGGAAGGCTGAACAAGAAACCTTCTTTTTCTCCGCTTGCCGCACAGCAAGAATCAATTTTACGACAGGTCCTCAAGAGCTGGCCGACATGCAGTACAGCGTCAGAGTCGCCGATCCGAATTTCATTCAAACCTTAAAGCTGCCGGTCGATGGGTCCTTCAGCATGCACACTACCTGCGGCGCTGACGTGACCGGCAAGCCCAGCAGCAGCCCTAACACCTGGGAAGCGGTCAACAAGATCATGGCTCAGGTCAAAGCCGTCAAAGACGCTTGGAAAACGGCGAAAGACAACAAAGCGAAGTAGAAGCCAAAAGAGCGTTGATTCCTAGCCGGAAGACAGAAATCAGGGGCCCCCCTGATCTTTGCGGAGGGTTGGGAAGGCCGCGATTCGCTCGTCACCTTCGCCCTGTCCAATAATGCGGCACCACCCGTGATACCAAGAATCTGATCGATCGCAGCGATTTTTTGAGTGCGTGGTCAAGCTGAAAGTCAGCGTTGCTGTACGCAACCTCCGCCTTATTGTGCATAGGCCATGTGGGTCGCGATGCGAACGCTCATTGGAGCATCTACTTCGCTACCTAGGTAATCAGCTCAAAACGAGTGTGCGAATAGATCTCGCGAGGTTATATAAACCCTCAACCAGGCAAAAGCGAGAGCTATCAATGAACGACAGCTTTGGGTCGTTTTCTGCCGGACAAAACAGACAGAAAACGGCCAGAAGCAATGGGATGGACTCCTCCTCACCTCGGCATCTTGAGTGCCAGACTGAAGGTGCGAACCACAGTC
>NZ_CATKQK010000023.1:0-18058 GCF_949767185.1 Pseudomonas sp. IT-P100 | reverse complement strand
TGACAATGGAGCTAAGCGAAACGAAACGGTCAACAATTACACAAGCATGAAAGGAACCCCCGCTGACAGGAGCTTTTATGGCTTGGTCATGCATTTCTTCAACCACCAGACTCATCACCGAGGCCAAGTTACTACTTTGCTGTCACAAGCTGGTGTCGACGTAGGCGATACTGATCTGGTCCTCCTCATTCCTTCCGAGTCGCGCACATAATCTAATAACCAGTGCTAGACCGGGATTTTCATGTCATACCGGGCTGGTAAACCAGCGTGGCCATCTGCAACACTCCTTCTGCTTACACAGAATTTAGATGTGTTGCATCGATCGGTTGAATCCACAGCCGATTGCAGTCTGTCGGCAAGAGCATCTTCTGCCCCGCAACATCCATCAGCTTTACCGCCAGGCCTGCCGAGCCTCCGACCGAACCACCATCCAGATGCCGACCCCGGACACTGCCATGCCTGACATCATTTGCCATGACAACGGTTCGTTGAACATGGCCCAGGCCCAAAGCATCGTGACGGGCGGGCTCAGGTACAAGACGCTGGCCACTCGTGTGGCTGTCGCCCGGCGCAGGCAGACCCAATAAAGCCCGTAGCCGCCTAACGTAGACAATCCCACCGTCCACAGTACGCTCAGCGCAAACCCCATGCCGGGTATCGGCGCCAGGCTACCTTGCGTGCCCTCGATCAGGGCGAATGCAAAACTCGACACGCAACATTGCAGCCACAGGTTGGGCAGGAGGTCCAGCGATTCAGAGGCGTGCAAATGCTTCTGCCAGAGTGTCGCGATGGCGAGCGAAAGCGTACCGAGCACCGGCAGGCCATACGCCCAGAGGGGCGCGCTACCCCAGGCCAGTGCGCCAAGCGTCACCACCACAACCCCAACCAGGCCGATGCCCAGCCCTGCCCAGACTTGCCAGGCCAGTCTTTGCCCCAGCACGCCAGCGGCCAGCAATGCGACCGCCATCGGCAGCAGGTTGGCGAACACCGCGGCAAGGCCCGCCGGTACACCCAGGGCTATGCCTTGTATGACGCCGGCCAGATAGCCGGCCATGGCCAGAAGACCGATGCCGGCGTTTTTCAGCAACACGGCAGGGGAGGTTTGCCGCAATTGCCTGTCGACGAAAGGAAACAGGATCAGCGTGACCACGACGCAGCGCCAAAACACCACCAACAAGGGGGACGCATAGTCCATCGAGAATCGCGCGCCGACGAATCCGGAACTCCAGGTCAGAATCAAAGCCGCCTCGAGCAGCGGCAGCGGTACCTTCTGGCGCCAGTGGGGGATGACTTGCTGCTGACAGGAGATCGGTGTGGGCTGGTTCATTGCCACAGGCTACGAAATCGGCCTAATCTAATAAATCAAAATAAAGTGCAGCAGTCATTCACGAAGATTAAATCATGACGGCGATCCTCGATATCGAGCTGGTACGTACATTTCATGCGGTGGCGCGGATTGGCAAATTCAGTGCGGCGGCCGAGCAGCTGCATAAAAGCCCGGCGGCGGTGAGCGTGCATATCCAGCGGCTTGAGGCAGTCGCCGGGGGGCGCTTGCTGAATCGCGATAATCAGTCCGTCTCCCTGACCGCACTGGGCAAGCGTTTGCTTTTGTCGACGACAGAACTGCTGAGCACCCATGACCGGGTGCTGGCCGACCTGCATGGAAGCCACCTGGCAGGACGCATTACCCTGGGTGTCCCCGACGAATACGCCGCCCACGTCATCCGCGACATCCTGCCGACATTCGCCGCTGCCTGGCCCAACGTGGTGCTGGAGTTGAAGACAGCCCCCAGTGATTCGCTGCGTGAGCAGGTCCAGCGTGGAAAGCTTCAGGCCGCGGTGATTGCCCAAGCCAGGGGGCAGTTGACCATGCAGGCGCAATTTCTCGTCGCCACCACGCCGATCTGGGTGGGGCCGGCAAACAAGTCGCTGGCCTCGATGGATCCGCTGCCACTGGCCGTACATGCGGCGCAATGCCCTTATCGGCAAGCCATGGTGGCATCACTCAAACAAAGCGGCCGCCGGTGGCGCGCGGTGCTGGACAGTCCGTCCAACCAGGCCGTCAGCGCCTGCGTGGAGGCCGGGTTGGCGATCAGTCTGATAGACCGCGCCAGGGTGACGGAAAGTATGCAGATCCTCGACGGTTTGCCCGTCATACCGGAGCATGAGGTCGTGTTTATCCGATCGCCGTCTTCAGATGGGGATGAAGCGGTGGATTTGCTCTCCCAAGCCATGCAACAGCATTTTCGGCTCTAATCCGTGAGCAAGGGAAACTGTCTTGCCCGATCGTCTCTTGCTGAATGGCATTGCGAGCAAAGCTGCACTACCGTGAAGGTGCAAGCCCTCGTGCCGCAGTCCTATTCTGGTTGAGAGGTGGATTTCATGAACAACATCATCTACATCGTCGGGTTAGTGGTGGTCGTCGTGGTTATCCTGTCGTTCCTCGGCTTTGCATAGGTTTCAATGCCTGCACTCCGCCAACACCACTTGGCAAGTAGTCGGCGTGCCACCGGATCGGCCGGCATAGCGGATGCAATTATCCAAGTTTTTTTTGCGCGCCATGCTCAAGGTGGAGCCCCAAGCCAGGCCACGCGTTGAACGCCCGCACCAGGTGCACGCCGGGCAGATACGGCTGATCCGCCAGGGCCACGCCCATGTCCAGCGCCTTGCGCCCGACACCTGCGTCACGGCCGCCGAATGGATTACTGGTGCTGAATATCACTTTGCCGTCCAGTTTGCCGGCGCCGATCACGCCGATCACGCCGATCTTGAGGGTGTCTGCCATTGCCTGGCTGGTGTACAGAAACAGGCCGGCGAGCATCAGAGAGAAGATTCTGGACATGCACTGGGCTCCTCGGTTGGACAGCAGTCTTGGAATCACCGTAGTTGAGCTTACATCTAAACAAAAGCTGCGGAGGGAGGCGGCGGACGAGCAGGGGTATTTGATGAGCGGCGTGAGGCGTGTTCAGCAAGGGAAGCTATTGTCTATGTGTTCGCCTCGCCAGTTGCCGCCCAACCAGCTCGTCCCTGAGGTGGCTGGCGAGGTGGAACCTCTTGGCCGATTTCTGCCTCTGCCCAGGCGCAGCAATCGACCCTTAGCTGACGGTGGCGAAAGGAAGAAAACAACCCAAAGCTGACACTGGTAAGTTACAGAAGTCGGCCAAAAGCTGAAGTAGCCAGCGTGGGGATCAGACATTCAAGGTCTGGCCTAACCCCTCGCGATGGGGCTTCTTCGTCCGGCGCCCATATCGATCGATACGTTAAGCCGCAGGCTTTAGATGCGCCTAAGTGTCAGCGAAATATCTTCCCTCATTTCCGCAACCCCAAATACTCCAATCGGCAGCGTGACGTCTTAAGCTGAAGCGCCCGCGATCCGTCGCGATGGAGTTTGTGCGACTTCGCACATGACTCGGTTTTCTGATCTGGCTCAAAGTATCTACCGTCCCTGGGCGTAGTGTTTGCAATAACGTTTCGTAGACATGCCGGACATTAGTGCTCACGTCCTTTACGTTTCTCAGTGTGTTTTTGAGATGTTTTTGCCTTTTTCATACTTTAAAGGGTGTCCGATGAAAACTTCATATTTCGTAGCAACGACAATCCTCGCCGCAGGCTTGTCTGCCATGGCACCCGCCAACTCGCAGACACTCGAAAAAGTTGCCGATAAAAACAAAATCACCGTGTCTTACCGGGAGGCATCGGTACCTTTCAGCTACTTGATCAGTCCTACCGAAGCCGTGGGTTTCTCAGTCGATTTAACCGATGCCATCGTTGATGATGTGCGCAGGAAGCTCAACAAGCCGAACTTAGAAGTGGCTTACATTCCTGTATCTTCGCAAACCCGCATTCCGTTGCTGGTCAACGGCACATACGATCTGGAGTGCGGATCCACAACCAACAACGCTGCGCGTGGCAAGGACGTGGCTTTTGCAATTAGCCATTTCTACACCGGCACGCGCCTATTGACCAAGAAGACCTCCGGCATAAGGAACTACGCCGATCTCGCAAAGAAGACTGTCGCCAGCACCGTCGGCAGCACGAACGAGAAGGTCCTCCGCCAATACAGTACCGACAACAATCTAGACGTACAGGTTGTCTTGGGCAAAGACTATGACGACTCCTTGGCGCTGGTTGAAAATGATCGTGCCGTGGCGTTTGCCATGGACGATATTCTGCTTTTTGGCCTCATGGCGAACTCCAAAAATCCCGATTCGCTCGAAGTCGTGGGTGATGCGCTGCAAGTCGAACCCTACGGCTGCATGCTTCGCAAAGATGATCCTGAGTTCAAGCAATTGGTCGATGGCACCATTACCCGTCTCATGGAGTCGGGCGAATTCGTAAGGCTATACACCAAGTGGTTTCAATCACCGATTCCTCCAAAAGGAATGAATCTGAATATGCCGATGAGCGAACAGCTCAAAGCCAATCTCAAGGCGCGCAGTGACAAACCAGTGCTTTAAAGCTTGACGAGTACCTGAGCAAATGACACAGAAGTCTGACTTGACTCGATCATTGTGAGCAGCTGCCGGTTCCGAGTCGCATCGGGTCGGCACTAACGCTCGTTGAGAGGCGGTTCCAGGCGCAAAGCTAAGATTAGGGTTGGCTCCATTCACTTAATTGAGTACACAGCCGGTGGGTTGCGGAATCTCATACTTTTCAAGAATTCGAAACCAAGCAATATGATTTTCGGACACCTCAATAAGTGGAACAGTGACGTTCGTTGACTGAGCGATCGCACGGTCATGTCACGGGCCATATCAGTCGTAGCCTGGAACACGCCAACGCTGTTTTTACAGCCTCTGGAATGGGCCAAAATCAGCTTTTTTCAGGCCGTCAGCGCTTTCATGAAACCGTTGGCACCAATGATTTTCATGACCCGTTTCAAGTTGCAGGCGAGAACATTCAAGCTCATCTCCGCACTTACTCCGGCGGGTGGCTGACCATCGGTGGCCGCATGACAACCGTCGCGAAAAATCGCCTCTCCCTAGACGCAGACTGCCGCGGATCACTTCATACACAGCAGATCAACGTCGCCCAGTCCGAGTGCTCACATCTACCCACACGGCCAACACCAGAATGCTGCCCTTGACGATCATCTGCCAGTAACTGTCGACGTCGAGCATGGACATGCCGTTGTCCAGGCTGGTAATGACCAGTGCGCCGAGGAGGGCGCCGTAAACGGTGCCGGACCCGCCGCGCATGGAGGTGCCGCCGATGAAGCAGGCGGCGATGGCGTCGAGTTCGCCCATGCTTCCGGCCGAGGGTGAACCGGCGGCCAGGCGAGCGGTGTTGACCACGCCGGCGAGGGCGCACATGACGCCCATGATTCCGAAAATCCACAGCTTCACGGCCTGCACATTGATACCGGAGAGACGTGTCGCTTCCATGTTGCTGCCCACGGAATATACGCGCCGGCCGAACACGGTCTGGCTGGTCACGTAGCTGAAACCGCCCAGCAGAACCAGCAGAAGCAGGACCGGCACGGGAATGCCGTCATAGCTGTTGAGGGTCTGGACGAATCCGGCTAGCACCGCGCCGATCAACAGCACACGCACGACGTCACGCACCAGTGAATGTGCCGCAAGGCCATGAAGGGCGCGATTGCGTCGTTGTTTCCAAGTCAGGAACAACGTCAGTGCGAACAGCAGAACGCCCAGGCCCGTGCCGATTATGTGGGGCAAATAACCCTGACCGATGTAGACGAGTTCCGGCGATACCGGGGCGATGGTCGTGCCGCCGGTAATCCCCAGCAAAATGCCGCGGAAAGCCAGCATGCCTCCCAGCCCGACGATGAATGACGGAATACGCAGGTAGGCGGCCATGTAGCCGTTGGCGAGGCCGATCAGCAGCCCGCACAGGGCCACAAGGCCCAGGTTCGCCAGCAACGGTACGTGGTAGACCACGTCGAGAATAGCTGCGACGCCTCCGAGCAGGCCCAGCAATGAGCCGACCGACAAATCGATCTCTCCGCTGATGATGACCAGCACCATGCCGCAGGCGAGAATCCCGGTAATGGACATCTGGCGCAGCAGGTTGGAAAGGTTGCGCGGTGTCAGGAATCCGCCCTCGGTCTGCCAACTGAAGTACAGCCAGATAAACGCCACGGCAAACACCAGCGCGAGCATCTTGTAGCGAGTGAAGAGTTGTTTGACCTGGTTCATTTACGCGGATTTCCGATCATTATTGTTATGGCCATCAGGCTGGCTGAGTGCGGCGGCGAGCAGCTGTTCCTGGGTGAGTCCGTGGTTGATGAAGTCACCCCGCAACTGGCCTTCGCCAATCACCAGAACGCGGTCGGAAACGCCGAGCACTTCGGCCAGCTCTGACGACACCATGATGATCGACACGCCTTCGGCCGCCAGCGCCCCCATCAGCTTGTAGATCTCGTACTTGGCGCCGACATCCACACCTCGGGTGGGCTCATCGAGAATCAGCACCCGGGGCTTGGTCAGTAGCATCTTCGCCAATACGGCTTTTTGTTGATTGCCGCCGGACAGACTGATGATTGGCAGGAACGGGCTCGCGGTCTTGAGGTGCAGGCGTGAAATTTCTCGATCGATGCTGCCCAGTTCGGCTTCGGCATCGATGCGGGTCAGTTTCGAGTAGCTGTCCAGCACGGCCAGGGTGATGTTCTGGCCGACGCCCAGGTCTGGAATGATGCCCTGGCGCTTGCGGTCCTCGGGCACCAGGCACAGGCCAGCACGGATTGACTTGAGCGGCGTGCGGGTGTCGATGAGTTGGCCGTCCAGCCAGACTTCGCCTTCCTGGCGACCGGGGTAGGCGCCGAACAGCGCTGTCACCAGTTCGGTGCGGCCTGCGCCGACCAGTCCGGCGATGCCGAGGATTTCCCCGCGTTTGAGGCTGAAGGAAATATCGTCGACTCGTTTGCGCTGGGGGTTGTCGACGTCGTAGCAGGTGATGTGGCGGGCCTCGAAAATCACCTCGCCAATATCGTGTGGTTCGGTGGGGTAGAGGTTGCTCATTTCCCGTCCGACCATCTGGGTGATGATCTGTGGAATATCCATGTCCACCATGGCAGTCGTGGCGATGTGTTTGCCATCGCGGATCACCGAAATGGTGTCGCACACGGCGGCCACTTCATCGAGCTTGTGGGAGATGTAGACACAGGCAACACCCTTGGCCTTGAGGTCGCGGATGATGTCCAGCAGCACCTCGATTTCCGAACGGGTCAGGGCCGATGAAGGCTCGTCAAGGATCAGTAGGCGCGCGTGCTTGTTCAGTGCCTTGGCGATTTCCACCAGTTGCTGATAGCCGCCGCCGTACTGCGAAACCGGCAGCGATACGTTCATGTCCGGCACTTTCAATTCACGCATCAGGGCTTCGGCGCGGTGGATCATCGCCGGGTAATTCATCCGTCCACCGGGCAGCGTTAGTTCATGGCCCATGAAAATGTTCTCGGCCACCGACAGGTCGGGAACCAGGGTCAGTTCCTGGTGAATGATGACGATGCCCGCGGCTTCCGTTTCGCTGATCGATTGCGCCTTGAGTGGTTGACCGTCCCAGAGGATTTCACCGTCCCAGGTGCCATGGGGGTAGACCGCGGAAAGGATCTTCATCAGCGTGGATTTGCCTGCGCCGTTCTCGCCGCACAACCCGACGCATTCCCCCGGCTTGACCTTGATGTCGATGCCATTGAGCGCTGTGACACCGCCGAAGGTTTTGACGATACCGTTCATTTGCAGCAGATAGTCGGACATGGCAGAGACTCATAAGCGGCAGGTACGAGGCCGGTCCCGCAGGAGCAAGTTCGCTCCTGCAGGTGGCATTACGGGGCGATGATCACTGCCCGGCAATCTGCGCCTTGGTGTAAAACCCGTCCTGTTCCAGCAAGTCGATGTTGTCCTTGGTCAACGGAGTCGGGGTGAGCAGGATGGTGTCGACTTTTTTGCTGCCATTGTCGTACTGCGAGCTGTAGGCGGGTTTCTCGTTACGCGCCAGTTGCACCGAGAGCTTTGCGGCTTCGGAGGCGATGAGTTTGAGCGGTTTGTACACGGTCATGGTTTGCGTGCCGGAGATCACTCGCTTGACCGCTGCGAGGTCTGCGTCCTGCCCCGAAATCGGCACCTTGCCGGCCAGTTGCTGAGAGGCCAATGCCTGGATGGCGCCACCTGCCGTGGCGTCGTTGGACGCGACGATGCCGTCAATTTTGTTGTTGTTGCGGGTCAAGGCGTTTTCAACAATGCTCAGCGCTTCGGTCGGGTTCCATTCCTTCACCCATTGTTGGCCTACGATCTTGATATCGCCCTTGTCGATGGCCGGTTGCAGCACTTTCATCTGACCTTCGCGCAGGACTTTTGCGTTGTTGTCGGTAGGCGCACCACCGAGCAGGAAGTAATTGCCCTTGGGCGCAGCGTGCAGCACGCCGCTGGCCTGCATCTCGCCGACCTTTTCGTTATCGAAGGAAATGTAGGCGTCGACATCCGCGTTGAGTATCAGGCGGTCATAGGACACGACTTTGATCCCGGCTTTCTTCGCTTCGGCCACTACATTGGTCAGGACCGTGGCGTTGAAGGGCACGATGACGATCACATCGACGCCACGGGAAATGAGATTTTCGATTTGCGAAATTTGCTTTTGCTCGTTGGCATCGGCCGACTGTACAAAGACCTTGGCGTCCATTTTCTCTGCCGCCGCGACGAAGTAATCGCGGTCACGTGACCAGCGTTCCAGCCGCAGATCATCAATGGAGAAACCGATTTTCGGGTGGGCAGCATCGGCCATCACCGGTAGCGACAGCAGCGCCAGGGCGCTGGCCAGTAGCGCGCGTTTCACATTCTTCATAGTGGTGCGTCCTTTTGTTTTTGTTTGAAAGACACTGCCTGACGATGAGTCTCGGGCTGGTAGAACTGTAGAGAATCGGCAGACGCAGCGGACACAGATTTGTCGTGCGAATGTCACAGCGTTAATGCGCCCGCAGACGCCGGGGCGATCAGCGATAGATGAACCGGTTGACGACGTTTTCGAGCATCTCCTGCCTGCCGCTGACGGCCTGCGGATTCAGTTCGTTGGCGAAGGCATGTTCGGCCAATGACTGGAGGTTGAACTCACCCGTCAGCACCGCCTGCCCGAACGGCTGCTGCCAGCCGGCGTAGCGTTGATCCTTGAGCAGTTGAAGCTGATCGTTCTGCACCATGGCGGCTGCCCGCTCCAGGGACAGGGCGAGGACATCCATTGCGCCGACGTGACCATGGAACAGATCGATCTCACCGAGGCTCTGGCGGCGAACCTTGGAGTCGAAGTTGTACCCGCCATTCTTAAACCCGCCGGCCTTGAGGATTTCATAGGTGGCCAGGGTCATTTCTTCGACGCTGTTGGGGAACTGATCGGTGTCCCAGCCGTTCTGCGGATCACCGCGGTTGGCGTCTATGCTGCCGAAAATCCCCAGCGAGATGGCGGTCGCAATCTCGTGATGAAAGCTATGACCGGCGAGGGTCGCGTGGTTGGCTTCGATGTTGACCTTGATTTCCTTTTCCAGGCCGAACTGCTGGAGAAAGCCAAACACGGTGGCGCTGTCGTAATCGTATTGGTGCTTGGTCGGCTCCTGCGGCTTGGGTTCGATCAGCAGGTCACCTTTGAAACCGATCTTGTACTTGTGCTCGACCACCATGCGCATGAAGCGGCCCAGTTGTTCGCGTTCACGTTTCAAGTCGGTATTGAGCAGGGTTTCGTAGCCTTCGCGACCGCCCCACAACACGTAGTTGGACCCTTTCAGGCGTTGGGTCGCGTTCATGGCGCTGAAGACCTGGGCAGCGGCGAAGGCAAACACTTCGGGGTCCGGGTTGCTGGCGGCGCCGGCGGCAAAGCGCGGATTGCTGAAGCAGTTGGCGGTGCCCCAAAGCAGCTTGATCCCGCTTTCCTCCTGATGTCGCTCCAGATGATCAATCATTTGCGCGAAGTGGTTGCGGTAGTCCTTCAGCGAATTGCCTTCCGGGGCGACATCCGTGTCGTGGAAGCAGTAATAGTCTAAACCCAGTTTGGAGAAGAACTCGAACGCGGCTTCCGCCTTGCCAATCGCCAGCTCCATCGGGTCGCCGGCGTGTTGCCACGGGCGCTTGAAAGTACCTGCACCGAACACATCGGAGCCCGGCCAGACAAAGGTGTGCCAATAACAGGCGGCCATGCGCAGGTGTTCGCGCATGGGTTTGCCGAGGATGATTTTGTCGGCGTCGTAGTGACGGAAGGCGAGGGCAGAATCGCTGGCAGGACCTTCGTAGCGAATCTTGTCGACATCGGGGAAGTACAGCATTGGCAATGTCCTTGTTGTTCTTGGCGGTGTCTCGATACTAGCAACGGCGCCATGCCTGCTGATTATGAAAATCACCAACACTGGGTGCGATTTTGCGTATTGAGATTCGTGGTCTGCGCGCCTAGTCTGTGCAAACCGCCTCCGTGAGAAGGGGCCCCGGAACAAGCCTGAAAAAAATGAAAACAGTACCGCCTGTTCACCGCATCGCACTGTTGTTCAACGGTAGCAAGATCTATGACCGGGGCATCATCAGTGGCATCGGCAACTACCTGAGCAGCACCCGCGCGTCCTGGGACCTGTTCCTGGAAGAGGACTTTCTCTGCCGGTTGAAAGGGATCGAGCGCTGGCAGGGTGACGGGATCATTGCCGACTTCGACGATCCGCTGATTGGCGAGGCGCTGGCCGACATCAAGTTGCCGGTGGTGGCGGTGGGTGGTTCTTATCAGGATGAGCGCGCCTACCCGAAAGGAATCCCTTATGTCGCCACCGACAATAACGCATTGATTACCCTGGCTTACGCGCACTTGATCGAGGCGGGGCTGCAGCGTTTTGCCTGCTTCAGCCTGCCTGAAGCGCAGGCCAATCGTTGGGCGCAGGAGCGGGAAAAAGCCTTTCGACGGCTGATGCAACGTGACGGCTTGCATGCCGAGGTCTACCGCGGCATGGGCACCAGTGCACCTCTCTGGGACAGCGCCGTCGAACAACTGATCGCCTGGCTGCAAAGCCTGCCTAAACCCATAGGTATCATCGCCGTCAGTGACGCCCGTGCAAGGCAGTTGCTGCAGGCCTGCCTGACCGCCGGAATCGCCGTACCGGAACAGGTAGCGTTGATCGGCATCGACAACGATCCGCTGACACGCAGCCTGACCCGGGTCCCCTTGAGCTCAGTCATTCAGGGCACCGAAACCATGGGCCGCACTGCCGCGCAACTGCTCCACCAGATGCTGCACGGCATGCCGTCCACCGGCACGCACATCCTGATCCCGCCGGATGCGATCAACGTGCAGGTGTCGAGTTTGCACCAACCGTTGGGCAACCCCTACGTCATGCAAGCGCTGCTGTTTATCCGCCAATATGCCTGCCAGGGCATCAAGACCGCGCAAGTGGCGGCTTATGTCGGGGTCTCGCGCTCATCGCTGGAGTCGCACTTTCGCACTGTGAGGGGCTGCAGCGTGCATGATGAGATTCTGCATTTCAAACTGGCGGCGGCGACGAGCGAGTTGGAAAATACCGAGACAGCGATTGCGGACGTTGCCCGCTCGTGCGGATTCAAATCCGCACAGTATCTGCACACGGTGTTTCGTCGCGAGTTTGGCTGTACGCCCCGTGAATACCAGCAGGGCGCTATAGTGGTGCCGGGTGCAATTGGTTGATTGTTTTAGGGTGAGAAGGGTTGGTTTGGCCAGAAGTAGTCATTCGACACTGGAGACAGTCGATTTAACATCACCGTAGTGCGGGATCTAACTGGCGCATCAACGCAAACGCTCATTTGTGCTGGCGCCGTCTACCAGGCGTTGAATGCCGAGCGGGTTGGCGTTTTTCAACGCGTCGGGAAGCAAACTGTCCGGGTAGTTCTGGAAGCAGATCGGCCGCAGGAAGCGGTTGATCGACAGCGTTCCCACGGACGAGCCTCGGGCATCCGAGGTGGCGGGGTAGGGGCCGCCATGAACCATCGCATCGCAGACCTCGACACCGGTCGGGTAACCATTGAGCAAAAGGCGACCCGCCTTCAGTTCCAACACTGGAATCAATTCGGCAAACATCTCCAGATCCGCGGGTTCGGCAATCAAGGTCGCGGTCAGTTGTCCCTGCAAACCGTGCAGCGCGTGCTGCAGCTGTTGCCGGTCATTGACCGCAACGACGACTACAACCGGGCCAAACACCTCGTGCTGCAGCAGTTCGTCATGGTTGATCAGCAGTTCGGCGTCCGCTTCGAACAGCTGTGGGTGAGCCTGGATACCTGCTTGAGGATTCCCCGCTCGATGGTGGATCTGCGGGTGATCATGCAGGCGGGTCAGGCCATCGGAGTAATTGCACAGCCCGCCGGCGTTGAGCAGGGTATGTGCAGGCTGAGCGTTGATCTGCCAGGTCAGGTCATCGAGAAACGCATCGAACTCGGGAGAGCGTATTCCGATCACCATGCCAGGTTTTGTGCAGAACTGTCCTGCCCCTTGAACCACAGAGGCGCTGACCTCGGCCGCAATGTTTGCACCACGGGTCTTGAGGGCCTCCGGCAGCACCAGTACCGGATTGACACTCGACATCTCGGCGAACACCGGGATGGGTTCTGGTCTTGCCGCTGCCATGTCACACAGCGCCCGGCCGCCCTTGAGCGATCCGGTGAAGCCTACGGCCTTGATTGCCGGGTGTTGCACCAGCCAGGCACCGACCGTCCCGCCGTAAATCATGTTGAAGACACCGGGCGGCATTCCGGTCTGTTCGGCGGCGCGAATGATTGCCAGAGCGACCCATTCCGCCGTAGCCATGTGCCCGGGGTGGGCCTTGAATACCACCGGGCAACCCGCCGCCAGCGCAGCGGCGGTATCACCGCCCGCCGTAGAGAAGGCCAGGGGGAAATTGCTGGCGCCGAATACGGCGACCGGGCCGATACCGATGTGGTATTGGCGCAGATCGGGACGGGGCAGCGGTTGACGGTCAGGCAAGGCACGATCGATACGTGCACCAAAGAAATCCCCACGTCGCAACACCTTGGCAAACAGTCTCATCTGACCACTGGTACGGGCACGTTCACCCTGAATACGTGCGGCCGGCAGCGCCGTTTCGCGGCAGACCGTCGCGATGAATTCGTCACCCAGGGCGTCGAGTTCATCCGCGATGGCGTCGAGAAACGCCGCGCGTCGAAGGGGCGGCAGGGTGCGGTACAGCGGGTAGGCCGCTGCCGCCGCATGGGCGGCAGCATCCACTTCCTCTCGCGTGGCTTCAGTAAAGTAGCCCGGCAGTTCCTGCCCAGTGGTGGCGTCGAAACTCTGCAGGCGAGAGTGCCCCTTGGCACTGCGTCCGCCGTTGATAAAGTTGTGTCCGGTGTAAGCGTTCATAGGGATTCTCGTGTTGGCTAGCGTGGCTTGATGGCGGCAGAAACCAAGCCACGGCTGTGTAGGTTGTCGAGCAGGGCGCGATAACCCATCTGCCAGGCCGGCGCGCGATCGCTTGTCGTCACGCGGTTGACCAGCGTGCCGAACCTGGCGCTGCTGATGGCGACCAGATCACCCTCTTTATGGGTGAAGCCTCCGCCGGGTATATCGCGGTCTTGCTTGGGGGCAAACAGCGTGCCGAGGAACAGCACAAAGCCGTCCGGGTACTGATGGTTCTCGTTGAGTGTCTGGGCGACCAGATCCAGCGGGTCACGGCTGATCTGGTTCATGGAGCTGCTGCCATCCATGATGAAACCATCGTCGCCTACGACACGCAGTGCGACTTCTGCCGAGCGCACCTCCTCGATGCTGAAGGTTTCATCGAACAGTCGGATAAACGGCCCAAGCGCGGTTGACGCATTGTTGTCTTTGGCTTTGGAAAGCAACAACGCACTGCGCCCTTCGAAGTCGCGCAGGTTGACGTCATTGCCCAACGTAGCGCCCTGTACCTTGCCACGACTGGAAACGGCCAATACCACTTCGGGCTCTGGATTGTTCCAGCTGGACTTCGGATGGATACCAATGTCCGATCCGTAACCCACCGCTGACAACGGCTGAGCTTTGGTGAATATCTCGGCGTCCGGGCCGATGCCTACTTCGAGGTACTGCGACCACATGCCCTGGCTGATCAGCACTTCCTTGAGCGCGGCGGCCTGGGAAGAGCCCGGCACGATGTCCCCGAGGTCAGTACCGATGCTCGCTACCAGAGTTGCGCGAATGCTATCGGCCTTGGCCGGGTCGCCCTTGGCCTGCTCTTCGACCACCCGCTCAAGCATGCTGGTTGCGAAAGTCACCCCGGCGGCTTTTATCGCTTGCAGGTCAATCGGCGCCAGCAGCCACGGCTGTGTTTCGTCTCGGATCGAGACATCGCTGTTGCGCAGTAACGCGTCGACGCTGATTAGCGCTTGCTCCAATGGCAGGCTGCGCAGGTAAGCAACGGGGTCATCGAGTTCAAGCAGAGCCGAAACGGTCGCTACCCGAACGCTGATGTCATAGACCTCGCGGTCTTTAAGCAGGACGATGGCAGGCCCTGCCGTGGCGCCAGGAATCCACACGCGACCGATCCAGGTGCCTTGCGTGAGGTCCTGGGCTGGAGTGTTCAAATCCGACAATGTGATGGCAACGTTTGTTTGGGGCATGAAAAGAACCTCGGCAGAAGTGGCGAATCAGTGGGAATGACGTGGGTCGCCGCTGCGTGCGATGACCCGCAGGTGCAAGGTCGCGGGCTCCAGGCAACCACCGGTCGAGAGTTGGCCAACCTGCTGTCGGTAGAGTTCCTGCCATGGCGTTTGCGAGGCTGGAAAGGACGGTTTGAACGCCGCCTGGCGGCGTGCCATTTCGCTCTCATCCACCAGTAGATCGACGCGGCGAGCGTTGAGGTCGACGCGAAGGCGATCATTGGTTTCCAGCAAACCGATGCCGCCCCCCACCGCGGCTTCAGGGGACATGTTGAGTATCGACGGGCTGGCCGAGGTCCCGCTCTGGCGTCCATCACCCAGGCAGGGCAGGGAGTCAATGCCTCGTTTGATCAGTGCTGCGGGTGGGGCCATGTTGACCACTTCGGCGCTGCCTGGATAACCCACGGTGCCGCAGCCCCGAATCACCAGAATGCAACGCTCGTCGATGTCCAGAGCCGGGTCGTTGATGCGCGCCTGATAGTCCTCGGGGCCATCGAAAACAATGGCTCTGGCTTCGAAACTGTTTTCCGCGCCCGGCTCGGACAGGTAGGTTTTGCGGAATGCTTCGCCCACCACCGACATCTTCATGATGGCGCTGTCGAAGAAATTACCGCTCAGCACGATGAACCCGGCCCGTTGAATCAAGGGATTTTCGTACGCGTGGATCACATCGGTATCGCTGGCGGCCGTATGGCTGACGATCTCGCCAACGGTCTTGCCTGAGACCGTGTCGCAGCCTTCATGCAGTCGCCCGGCTTTCTGCAGTTCGTGCATGACTGCCGGGACGCCGCCCGCGCGGTGGAATCCCTCGCCAAGGTATTTCCCGGCGGGCATGCAATTGACCAGCAGGGGCACGTCTTCGCCAATCCGTTGCCAGTCTTCCAGGCTGAGATCGATGCCGGTGTGCCGCGCGATAGCGATGAGGTGCGGCGGGCAATTGGTCGACGCGCCCAAGGCCGACGCCACGGCAATGGCATTTTCAAAGGCTTCGCGGGTCATGATTTGGCTAGGACGAATATCCTGACGGACCATGTCGACGATGCGCTTGCCAGTCGCATACGCCATCTGGCCGCGTTCACGATAGGCGGCCGGAATGCTCGCACAGCCGGGCAGGGACATACCCAGCGCTTCGGCCAGTGCGTTCATCGACAACGCGGTGCCCATCGTGTTGCAGTGACCGATCGAAGGAGAGGCCGCCGTGGTCATCTCCATGAAGCCTTCATAATCGATCTCTCCACTGGAGAGCAGGTTGCGCGCATGCCACAGCACCGTGCCGGAGCCGATCAATTTGCCTTTGTGGTGCCCATCAAGCATTGGACCGCCCGACAAGACGATCGCCGGGATATCAACCGTCGCGGCCGCCATGAGACAGGCAGGGGTGGTCTTGTCGCAGCCAGTGGTCAGCACCACGCCATCCAGCGGGTACCCATGAAGAATCTCGACCAGGCCCAGGTACGCCAGGTTGCGATCCAGTGCGGCAGTTGGACGCCGGGTTTGTTCGGCCATCGGGTGCACCGGGAACTCCATCGGAATGCCGCCGGCATCGCGAATACCTGCTTTGGTGCGTTGCGCGAGTTCGAGGTGATGACGGTTGCACGGCGCGAGATCGCTACCGGTTTGAGCGATGCCGATGATGGGACGGCCCGATTGCAACTCCTCGCGCGTCATACCGTAATTCATGAAGCGTTCGACGTAGAGCGCGGTCATGTCAGCATGACTGGGATCGTCAAACCATTGTTGACTTCGCAGAGGCAGAGGAGTGTTTTCGGGCATGGTTTTTATCTCTTGTTAGAGGCATATCAGCGGAAAGTGAACCACCGCAGGAGACGACAAACAGGCGAATCATCACCGCCGTCGGCGTTCGAATGGCTTGATGTTACCGGTAACATTTTATTTGTAAAGACCCAATCTCGATGTTCGAATGGGCGCTGGACGCCTTTGCAAGGAGCAGAGGTCGGCCTGCCAACGGCCATGTATAATCAGCGACCATCTGTGTTGGCGGCGTTGATTTCCAGGGCCCGCCCGGTCATTTTCAGGAAAACAGGACGTTCATGAGTTACGAGGATTCAGGCAAACCCACCACGCCGCCGCGAATGGCCGACGTCGCCAAACTGGCCGGTGTTTCGAAAATGACGGTTTCCCGGGTCCTGGCCGGTCGCGACGTCTCAGAGCGCACGCAGAAGCTGGTCCACGAGGCGATTGAAACGCTCGGCTATCTGCCTGATGCCTCTGCAGGAACCCTGGCCACCGGACGTTCGGAATTTATCGTTGCGCTGGTGCCGTCTTTGGCGAGTTCGAACTTTGCCGACACCGTCCGCGGCCTGAATGATGCCGTTAGCGAACATGGGCTCTGTCTGCTGTTGGGTGACACGGATTACCACTTGGAGCAGGAGGCATTGCTGGTACGCACATTGCTACGCCACCGGCCGGTAGGGGTGATGTTGACGGGCAGCGCGCATTTGGACGAAACCCGTAAACTTCTACGCCAAGCACAGGTTCCCGTTGTAGAGACTTGGGATATTCCAACCGATCCTATCGAGCAATCAGTTGGATTTTGTAACGTGTCCGCCGCCGCGGCGTTGTACGAATATCTGTATCAGCAAGGCTATCGGCGAATTGGTTACATCGGTGGCGCGTCGGTTCTCGACCATCGAGGACAGCAACGTCAGCAAGGCTACCTTCAGGCTGTCGCGGCGTTGGGGGCAGGTGAGCCCCGGGTGATGGAATATGGCGAGTCGCCTATCACCATGAGCCATGGCGGAGAGTCCGTGAAGAGACTGCTGGAGAAGTGGCCGGACACAGACGCGGTCATGTGCGTCAGTGACCTGTCAGCGTTCGGCGCGATCATGGAATGCCATCGGCAAGGTCGACGGGTGCCCGGGGACATTGCGATCGCCGGTTTTGGCGATTTCGAAGTCTCACGGTACTGCACGCCGACGATCACCACGGTTTCGGTCGACCCCTACGGAATTGGCCGCCGCGCAGGTGAGTTGCTGGTTGCCAGTGCCGCTGCCCAGCGTCTTGGACTGCCTCGTCCGAAGGCGTCCGATGTCGTCGAATTCAAAATCCTGGCGCGCGAAAGCACCTGAATTTTTTTAACCGGGCGCGCTTGCTTTGCGTCGAATTTAATTGCTAGATTAAAAATGTTACCGGTAACAGACTAACTTGCAGCGTCTTTTTTCCCTGTGGATTGGCCTAGGTCAGCCCAAGGAACTCAAGGTCGCAAGCCAAAAACAAAAACAATCGGCATGACGACATGCCTTGAGGTCAACACATGGAATCAGTATCTCAGCGTCCTCTCGAAGGAGAGGGCTCGGCGGAGCTTACCTCCGAGGATCGTACCTACCGCAAAGTCATCCTGCGCATCCTGCCGATCCTGCTGTTCTGCTACATGGCGGCGTACCTGGATCGGGTGAATATCGGCTTTGCCAAGCTGGACATGCTCAACGATCTGCAATTCAGCA